>JAYWBT010000078.1:0-102618 GCA_043781235.1 Deltaproteobacteria bacterium | reverse complement strand
CGGTCTTGTCCATCGCAGACTCGTCGACGCCGAGCGCCGGCGCGGGCGTCGCCGCAGCGCCCGCACCAGTCACCTGCGTGGCCGCCGGCTGGGACGGCGACGAGGTCGGCACCGAAGGCGTGCCCGGCCCTTCGACGGGCTTCGTCTTCGGCGCGGACATGCAGGAGAGAGTTGCGACCAGAACGACGGCGGCGAGCGTTTTCATCGTCGATTCCCCTTGCTGTGTGCGTCGATCCAGTCGAGCACGGTGTGATACCAAAGCTGGCTGTTGCGCGGCTTGTTCACCCAGTGACCCTCGTCGGGGAAGTAGAGCAGCCGCGACTCGACTCCCCTGCGCTGCAGGGCCGTGAACATGCCCATGCCCTGCTCGACGGGAACGCGGAAGTCGAGCTCCCCCTGCACCACGAGCGTGGGCGTTTTAAAGTTCTGTACGAACCCGCTGGGGCTGAATTTCCGGTACAGGTCCGGGTGCTCGAAGTAAGGCCCGCCGAACTCCCAGTCGGGAAACCACAGCTCTTCGGTCGAGCCGTATTCGCTGACCAGATCGAAGACGCCGTCGTGCGTGACCAGGCAGCGGAACCGGTCGGTGTGGCCCGCGATCCAGTCGATCATATAGCCGCCGAACGACGCGCCCGCAGCGCAGGTCCGGCCTTTCTCCACGTCGGGACGCGCTTCGGCCGCGTCCACCGCGCGCAGGATGTCGTCGTAGGCGAGCCCGCCCCAGTCGCGCGAGATCTCCTCCTTGAATTTCTGGCCGTAGCCGACCGAGCCGTGCGGATCGATGGCCAGCACCACGCGCCCGCGCGCCGCGAACGCCGCTTCGTTCCAGCGCATGCCCCACGCGTCTTCCCACGAGCCTTGCGGCCCGCCGTGGATGAGCACCGTGAGCGGCGCCCGCTGCCCCTTGGCGAGGCCCGGCGGCCGAAGCACGAACGAGTGGATCGGCGCGCCATCTTTCCCTTCGACCCAGAGGTCCTCGGGCGCAGCGCCGAGATCGATGCCGGCGTACTGCTGGTCATTGAAGGTGGTGAGTCGCTGCGGCTTGCCGCCGGGCGCGAGCCGAAACAGCTCGGGTGGGCGGTTCATCCCGCTGATCACCACCACCGCGCTGCCGTCGGGCGCGAGGTCGAAGTCGTTGCCGGCGGGTTCGTCGCTCAGGCGGGCCACCTGGCCGTCGAGCGAGATCGTGTCGAGGTGGAACAGGCCCTCCTTGACCAGCGAGAAGACCAGCCCCTTCGAGTCGTGGCGCCAGACGAAGCTGCCGACGTCCTCGTCGAGATCGCTGCTGGCCTTGCCGCCCGGCGCGGTCGCGGCGCCCAGCACCAGGCCGCTCTTGCGGTCGAGGAGCTTCAGCTTCCACTGATCGGATTCGTAGCCGTCGCGCGACTGGGAGATCCACGCGAGCCAGCGGCCGTCGGGAGAGAAGCGCGGCGCGGCGTCATCGCCGGGATTGCCGGCGGTCAGGTTCTTCGGCGTGCCGCCCTGCGTGGAGATGGCTTCGAGGTCTGCATTCGTGGACCACGCCTCGCGCGCTGGGTCCTTGTGGCTGATCACCAGCTCTTTTCCATCGGGGCTGAGGTCGTAGTCGTCGGCGCCGCCGAGGCGAAAGGTGGGCCAGTCGCCGTCGAGAGGCGTCAGGTCCCGCGGCGGCGAGAGGAAGGCGGCCGGCGACGAGCCCGGCTGCGCGGCCAGCACCAAGAGGTGCGCGCGTTTGCCGTCCTTCCATTCGCTCCAGTGGCGGGTGAAGAGATGGTCCGAGATGCGCGCTTTGACTTGCGACTTGTCGTGATCCTCCTGGCGCTTGCGGTTGCAGGCGTCCAGGTCGGGCCCCTTGCACTCCGGGTAGACGTCGCTGGTGAAGGCGATCAGGCGGCCGTCGGCGGAGAAGATACCGGCCTCTGCGCCGCCCCAGAGGCCGGTGAGCTTGATCGGGTCTCCGCCGCCCGCGAGGTCGAAGAGCCAGAGCTGGCTGTCGCGCGCGACCAGCAGCTGCCGGCCGTCGGGCGAGAAGCGCGCGTGCTCGCTCTTGCCGTCGCGGGTGAACTGGCGCGGAGGGCCGCCGCCGAGCGGCACCAGCCAGACGTTCTTCAGGTCGCGGTTCTCCTCGAGGCTCTTCTGCCGCACCGTCACCGCCGCCAGGCGGCCGTCGGGAGAGACCTGCACGTCGTCGAGCCTGCGGGTCTGCAGGAGCTCTTCGGGCGTGAACGGCCGGACCGCGAGCGCGGCAGGCGAGGCGGCGAGCAAAGCGGCGAAGAGAAGGAGACGCAGCATTCGGCGGCTCTAATCTAGAAGTACGCGTAATGCAGCGAGATGTTCGGTACCCAGGTCGGGTGGCCCGCATCGTCTGTCTGCGGGATGATCCCGCCCACGTCCACGCCGTGCGCGAACTGCACGCGCAGCTCGAACGGTCCGAGCCCAAAGTTGATGCCGAGCACATAGTCGGCGTTGCGGTTCGCCCAGGCCTCGGTCAGCGCCGCCCGCAGCTTCCCCTGACCGGGATGGTTCAGCAGCGCCGAGTTGGTCTCGAAGACGCCGCCGAAGTCGAACCCCACCACCCCGGTGATGCCGCTGAAGAAGGCGAAGCGAATCAGGATGTCGAGCGGGAACTGAAACTCGGCCTGGGCGACGTAGTAGCCGTCGCCGAGCAGGCGCGGATCGCTGAAGCGGAAGCCGCGCAGGTTGTCGAAGCTCGAGAGATAGAAGTGGCGGCCAAAGCGGCTGCCCTGCGCGAGGCCCGCCGCGGCGCGGCCCGAGATCTTGCTGCGGCCGATGAGCCGCAACGTGCTGATGGCGTCGGTCTGCACGAACGCGAAGGGGCCGTCGGCGCCGCGCGTGGGCAGATCGCCGACGCCGAGCTCAGCGATGAAGGAGCTGCCGCCGATGGCGCCGCCGGGGCCGTAGCGCGTGGTGTCCCAGCCGTAGGTGGCGCTCACCTCAACCTCGGGATCGAGGCCGCGAATGCCCGCGAGCTGCGAGTTGTCGAGGCTGACCGGATTGAAGTTCCGGTCGAGGATGCCGTTGTCGAGGATGGTGCGGTCGAGACCCTGCACCTTGGCGCTGCCTTCGATGCGCGAGAAGGTCGAGAGCGGATAGGAGAGCAGCCCCTCGGCGCCGAACTGGCGCTGCAGGTAGAACACCTGGCAGGCGTTCTGCGTAGTCGTCCCGGTGGGCGTGTTGCAGAGCTCGGCGTCTTTGAAGCGCGTGTCGCGGCCCTGCTGGAACGTGTAGTAGAGCCCGCCGCCCCAGATCAGCCGCTGGCTCTTGTCGACGTAGAAGGCGAGGAAGTCGGTGAGGTCGAACGACCCATAGATGGCCAGGTTCGCAAGCAGCGTGCGGTCGCGCAGGATGTCGGCGAAGATCACCCCGCCCTGGCCCACCGGCGCGAAGCCCACGCCCGCGCCGCCGATGGCCGCGCCTCCGCCCTCGACGCGCCAGTTCTTGCCCAGGTCGTACGGTGCATAGCTGGGCGAGACGAAAGGGATGGGCTCGTCGGCGAAGGGCAACGGCTTGTCCACCGAGGAGAGGTAGCTGGGCGGAATGGCATCCTGCTCGTCGAGCGATAACAAATCAGAGGACGACACCTCGAACAATCGATAACGCGCGCCATAGAAGCTGGTGCCGTAAATACCGCCCGGCGCGAGGGCAGGGTGCGCGAGAGAGGTGCCGAAATCGGTGATTCTCTTGACCCGGCCGTTTTGCAAAAACCACAAATCGTTCTTGCCGCCGGCGTTGGAGGTGAAGACCACCGCGCCGCCCGCCAGCGCCAGCGGGAAGCGCTGATCGACCGGCGAGTCGGTGAGGCGCACGCGCGTCCCGTTGTCGGGGTCGATGCGGAAGAGGTTGTAGCGCCCGCTCTCGGTGGCATCGCTCGCGTAGACGATGCCGTCGTCGCCCCAGGAGAGATCGCGCTCGGAGTAGAGGTCCTCGGTGATGCGCTTGACGTGCGGGTCGCCCCTGCCGAGGTCGAGCGTGTAGATGTCCTCCTTGCCGTCGCGGTCGAGGCCGTAGAACGCCAGGCGCGAGCCGTCGGGGCTGAAGGTCGGATCGCCCGCCTCGATCAGGCCATCTCGAACCACGCGGATGATGCGCGTCTGGCCGAGCTCGAGATCGATCTGCGTCCGCGGGTTGTCCTTCTCCTTGCGCTCGACGCGCCGGAGCGGCCGGTAGTGCAGCACGTCCGAGTCGCCCGACTCGGCGAACCACGCCACGCCGGTGTCGCAGACCGCGGCCACGCCGCGCAGCACCGGGTGCAGGCTCTCGGTGCCCGGGTGCTGGTCGATGGCGATCTGTTGCGCCGACCCCGGATCGCGGCGATCGATCAGCACCAGCTTGGCGCGCGCCGTCTCGCGCTCGACGCCGCGGTAGAAGATCAGGTTGCCGTCCTGGCTGGTGACGAAGCCGCGGCCGGAGTCGGCCCCGTCCAGCTCGTCGGGCAGCTTGAGCTCGATGACGTCGGGCAGGTCCTGCTTCGAAGCCAGGTAGGTCGGCATGGTCCGGTGGCGGATCCAGGTGATCCAGCGCGCGTTCATCTGCGCGGGCTGCTCGCCGGCGATGCGGCCGAGGAGCCCCATGAAGTTCTCGCGGTTCTCCCCGCGGCGCACGCTGCCGGCGAGGCGCGGACTCTGGTCGAGCACGCCCTGGATCACCTTCTCGCCATAGGTCTCGGCGAGGAAGACCAGCTTCGCCTGCCCATATTTATAGGTATAGAGATAGGCATACGGCCGGTCCTCTTCGAGAGTGGGAATGTCATAGCCAATCTCGCCATTGGGATTGAGCACGATGTCCCGCAGGAACATCTCCGTCTCGCTGTCGAGCTGCTGGTTGTGCGCGTAATACTCGGCGAGGCCTTCGGTGAACCAGAGCGGGAAGGCGCCGATGGGGCTCTCGAGTCCCGCGGAGGCGGCGCGCTCGGCGACCTTTTGAATCTGGAACTGGTGGGTCATTTCATGCGTCGAGACCAGCCGGAAGTATTCGCGCTCGCCGAAGTAGGGGAGCGTCATCTTCAGATCCTGCGGGCTGGTGACGCCGAGCACGCCCTCCTGCACCTGGAAGACATTGGTCTCGAGGAACTCCCGATAGGAGTTGTAGAGGATGTAGGGGACCTTGAACGACGGCTTGTACTGGAAGCGATCCGACAGGTATGCCCAGCTCTGGCGCACGATGGCCGCGGCGATGCGCGCCACCGGATATTCGCGATCGTAGAAGTAGAAGCGGACGCCCGCCGAGCCGTCGTCGTCGAGAAAGTCGAAGTCGCGCCAGGCGAAGTCGAAGTAGCGGACCAGGTTCCTTCCCGGCCGCTGCGGGATGACGTACGCCTCCTGCGTGAACCCGAGCCCCTGGCCGCGCGTCACCTGCGTCAGGCGGCCGTGCTCGGCCCAGGGCAAATGGAGCGTGGGACCCGGCGGGAGCTGGAAGGGAACACCCGCGAGCGCGCCTCCGGCCCCGGCCAGCGAGGAGAAGAGCAGCGCGGCAAGGAACGGTCGCTTGGTCATTCAGGCTTTCAACCTCGGCGCAACGAGTTTCGCTCGTGCGGCATGGTAGCGCGCGGGGAGCGGAAGACCTGCATCGGCGAGTAATAGAGGAAGTTCGAGACGCGGCTGGTGTAGAGGTCGGCGTAGTCCTCGACCTGCTCGCCGAAGCGCGAGTTCTCGTTGCCTTCCTTGAAGACCAGGCCCCAGTAGGCGTTGGCGCCCTTCTCGAAGCGCGACTCCACCTCCGAGCCTTCGGCGAGCGTGGCCTTGAAAGCGCGGCGTAACTTTTCGAGATCCTGCTTCTCGCTCTGGCGGCGCGCTTCCAAATCCCTGGAACCGCCGCGATCGAGCTTCCGGTCGAGGGAATTCAAGAGCAGCTTGTGGTGATTGATCATGTCGTCGAGCCGCGTCCGCAGCGCGTCGAGCTCGTTCAGCTGCAGCACGTCGTTCGCGTTTTGATCGATGTACTCGATCTCCCGCTCCAGCTCCTGCACCACGAAGCAGGTGCGCCACTGCGACGACTTCCGGTTGCGGATGATGTCGCCGTAGATGTGATCGCCGACGTAGAGCACGTGCTCGCCCATGTGGCCGGTGAGCCGCTCGAAGTCGAAGAGGTTTCCGCCCTCGTAGATCTTGCCGCGCTCCAGCGATTCGGCGACGGGCTTTGCCACCGTTCCATCCGGGTTGATCTCAACGAAGGGCCGGTGCTCGGCAAAGAAGGCCGGCTTCTGCGCGCCCACCACCACGGAATCGAAGTAGCCGCGCCACGACGGGTATTCGGGCATCCTGCCGTCGAGGAGAAAGCTCATCACCGCGTCGGTGTAGTCCCACAAGGAATTCGTCAACACGAAGAGCTTCTTGCCGCCCGAGCGCAGCTTGTGCAGCGCGGGCGCCAGCTCCGGGTCGGGGTGGATGAAGCGCGCGAGGTCCTTCTTCAACTCGGTTTTCAAAGACCCGTCGCGGTGGACCTCGTCGATGCTCTCGCGCGTGTCGTCGTAGAGCTTGTGGTAGTCGACCTTGCCAATCGGGCCACCGCCTTGGGGCGGCCGGGCCTCGAGCGCCTCGATGATCTCGGCATAGAGACAGGCCTCGGGCAGCGAGAAGAGCGTGTCGATCCAGGCGAAGCGCGGCAGGCTCAGCCGGATCTTCTCGTTGGTCTGGTAGAGCCTGCGCCGGTCGTCGAGGCTGAGCGGCTTGCGCCCGTGGTAGCAGCGGCCGACGTGGTTATGCCGGTCCATCTTGAAGATGTTGCCGAGATCCTTGTCCACCACCAAACCGCGGATCACGAAGGCGTGGTCGTACTTGAGGCCGACCAGGTCGCGTGGATAGCCGCGCTTCTCCACCAGCCGCTCGAGGGTCATGCGAAAGGCGAGCTCCTCGATCTGCCGCATCGAGTAGACCGCGAGCGTGTAATCCATGTCGAAGCCGACCACGGTGATCTCGTCCATCTTCAAGGCGCGGTTGGTATAGACTTGCCGGCTGTGCTTGAGCTCGAGGCCCTGGTGCTCCGGATGCGCGAGCAGCCGCTGGACTTCGAGATCCTGCAGGACGTCCTGGACGGGTTCGCTGGACTGGAAGAGGGCCATGGTGGTCGCGTTTACCGGCTCGGCGGATCGCCGGTTTGAATCTTCGATCATCCCGCTCTCGCGCAACGCGCGCAAGAAGATAGAGTGCGCGCGTGCCCATTCCGGTCTGCTCGTCGGCGCCGCCACCTCGGGAGAGGAGGCGCTCGAGCTCGGCCTGCTCGAGCTTTAATGGCAGGCCGAGAGATACTTCGCCGCGAGGTGCGTTCCCGGAGCCGGCGCCTGGCCTTCCTGGAAGACGATCCGGTTCGACGCGGGGTCGTAAGTCCAGCCCGACACCGGTGCGCCATTGACCGTCACCTGGATGGCGGCCGCGTCGCGCGGGTGCAGCGAAAGCGGGAAGCTGGTCAGCGGCTGCAGCAGCGACCCGAGCGCGTTGTTGAGGGAGACGCCGAAATTGTTCAGGTCGCAGATGTCGTAGGTCTGGGCGCCGGGGCCAAAGGCCTTGGCAAATTCCATGTAGCGGTCGCCGATTTTCTCGATGCTGGGGCAATTCCGCATCGGGATGATGCCCGCAAAGCTGATCAGATCGTGCGCGCCGTGCTTGATGGCGTCGAGCTTGGGGATCCAACCGATCACCGGCGGCGGGTTGACGATATCGTCGTCGTCGTCGGTGTCGCTCACCAGCAGGATGGAGAGGCGCGCGTCGTCGCGCAGGAAGCCTTTGTTGCCGTCGTTGGCGAGCGGCGTGCCCGGCGCCTTGTTGTTGCCGATCAGCGGGTCGGTCAGGGCGGCGTAGACGGGCTCGAGGCCGCGCTCGTCCCAGTGACAGAGGCCGACGTTGGTGTTGGCGAAGAGCACCTCCTTCACGTTCGGCGTCTGCGGCGTCAGGATGCGCGGCCGCGAGTTGTCGACCGGGAAGAAGCGGCCCGCCTCGCCGCCCTGCGCGCCGCCGGGACACTGGGTCCAGCCGGCGGTGTACGACTCCATGCCGGTGGTGGTGACGGCGATATGGAAGTCGGCCTTGGCGAGCGCGATGCGGTTCCAGAGCACGCCGAGGTTACTCGCGAGCGCGGCCTGCTCGTCGTCCATCGAGCCGCTGTTGTCGATGACGATGAGCAGGTCGACCTTTGGCGTGGACTGGTCCCACTGGTCGGTCACGGTCGGGTCCGCCTGCGAGCCGGCGGTGAGGCCGATCTGGTAGGGCGCGTCGGGCCGCACGTCGGTGGTGACGCGCAGCTGGCCGATGTCGTCGCCGGGAGTCGCGGCCTGGTAGTCGATCGGGATCGCGAGCGAGGTATTGGGCGCGACTTTCACCGGTGCGCCGGGCGCCTTGGCACCGAGGTGGAACGGCCCGGTCGAGGTGGTGACCGAGGTGACGGTGATGGTCTGCGGGCACTGGTTGACGGCGTAGGCGGTCTGGGCGAGCGCGGAGCAGCCCGACTGCGCCGAGCCGAAGTCCACCGCGCCGGGCGTGAGGAAGAAGCAGCCGCTGTCGCCGCTGCCGTTCATGGAGAGGTGCAGGCGCGGCGCGCCGGCGTTCGAGACGTAGACGTCGATGCCGCCCGCGTAAACGATGGCTTGCTCGGGCATGAACTCGAGGCGCATCGACATGCGACCGCCCGGCGGCAGCGTGCGGCCGCTCGGGACCAGGGACCCCGGCCAATGGAAAGCGGGGCCGCCGGAGGTGATCGCCGGCTCGCCGACGATGCAGTCCTCAGCGCCGGCGTTGGTCAGCTCGAAGCCCTGCGTGGTGGGGTGGCCGACCGGGACCGCGCCGAACGAGAGCAAGGCGCCAGGATTGAGCGCGAGCGTGCAGGGCGCGAGCTGGCGGGCTTCCGCCGAGATCGGCACCTCGACCGACGGGTTGAGAAAGTCGTTCGACTGGAGAACCAGCACGGCGCGCGAGCTGCCGGCCACCCGGGGCGTGAACTGGACCTGCACGGACGCGGTGTCGCCCGGCTCCAGGGTCTGCCTCGCGGGCGGCGTCACCGACCAGCCGGCCTCCGGCGATTTGATCGAGACGTTGGTGATCACCAGCGGTGCGATCAGGTGCGGGTCGAGGCCGGGATTGCCGATGATGATGGTGGTGCTGCGGCTGGTGCCGAGCGCCACCGGCCCGAGGAACTTGCTGCGCGGGTTCGGGTCGAGCACCGGGCCGATGCCGGTGCCGGTGAGCGCGATCAGGGCCGGCGCGCCGTCGGAGGCGCGCAGCGTGACCTGCGAGGTCTGGCTGCCGAGCGAGACCGGCGCGAAGCGCAGCACGCCGGTGAGGCGCTGGCCGGGCGCGAGCAGAAGCGGCGCGGGCGGTCCGTCGAGCGTAGCCGTGAAGGACGGGTCGCCGGCGAGCTCGATCGCCTTGAGCGCCAGCTTCGACTTGCTGTTGTTGACGAGCGAAAAAGCTTGCGTGGCCGAGGCGCCGAGCTTCACCTCGCCGAAGTCCGTCGCGGTGGGCGTGGCGTCCAGCAGGCGGACCACGCCCGAGCCGGTGAGAGAAATCTGATGAACGTTGCAGGTGGGGCAGGGCGTGACGTCCACGGTGGCGGCGAACGGGCCGGGGTGCGGCGGGAGGAAGTCGATGCGGATCTTCAGCGACTCCTCCGGGCCGAGCGGAAGCGCCCCCTTGCGCGCGAGGTGGAAGGTGGCGGCGTCGGCGCCTTGCGGAGTGCCCACGGTCACCTCGGTCTGAGCGTGGCCGTCGTTGTTGGAGAGGTTGAGGATCTGCGTGCCGAGCTCGTTGAGCACCACTTCGCCGAAGTCGATGACCTCGGCGGAGAGCTGGGCAAGGCCGAGGACCGCGTGGCCGCGCAAATCGAGCGGCAGGCTTGCCTGCATGTCGGTCGCGAGCGCCAGGCTGCGGGCGTGCGAGCCGATCACGGCGGGGTGGTAGCGAACCTCGACCCGCGCGGTCTCGCCGGCGCCCACGGTGCAGGGCAGGCCCTTGATCTCGAACGCGGGGTCGATGGAGCTGGCCGGCAGCGAGTCCACCGCCATCGGGATCAGGCCGTCGTTGCGCAGCAGCACGGTGGTGCGCTGCTCCTTGCCGACCGCGACATCGCCGAAGTCCACCACCGCCGGGTCCACCACCAGCTCGCCCGTGACCGCGCGGACCCGCGACCCGCCGAAGCTGTCGCTGCATCCAGCCGCCAGGACCAGAGCGCCCGCCCACGCCATCCGCCGCATCGAGGACCTCCGGTGCACGCGCCGCCTGCAACCAACGACCGCGTCTGGACGACGTGCATGTACACGCTCCGTGCCAAGGGACAGCCGAGCCCACTGAAGGCCTGCTCGTCCGCTTGCCTCCCTCGGAGCGCTCGCGTGTGCGCCGGGCGGGAAGCTCCGCTTTCGCCACGCCTGGGAACCCGGTTGCCCACCCGGGCCAATCGTCTTCGCGTTAAGTACAGGTCATGGACGACTGGGTCTTGATCGACGTCGACCCCGCGCACCTGGCGCGCGAACGCGAGCGCGCCCGCAAGCTGCGCCAGAGCGCCTGGTGGCAGCGAAAGGTTGGCAAGGGTCTGTGCGCCTACTGCGGCGACAGCTTCGAGCCGCGCGCGCTGACCATGGACCACGTCGTGCCGGTGGCGCGGGGCGGCCGCAGCGTAAAGGGCAACGTCCTGCCCAGCTGCAAGGACTGCAACAACAACAAGAAGCTGCTCACGCCGGCCGAGCAGCTGCTGCGCGGGCAGGCGCTGGACGCCGACCACGCCCCGGGCTCTGGGGCTGAAGACGAAGACGATTGACGCGGCACGGGTTGCCCTCTACAGCATCGGGATGCCGCTCGATCCCAGGGACTTTCCCGTCGAGGAGCGCTCGCTCCCGAACGGGTTGCAGATCCGCCTGCTCCAGGATCGCAGCCTGCCCATCGCCACCCTTTACAGCTTCTTCCGCGTCGGTTCGCGCAACGAGCGGCCCGGCATCACCGGCATCAGCCACCTCTTCGAGCACATGATGTTCAATGGCTCGAAGCACTACGGGCCCAAGGAGTTCGACCGCAAGCTCGAGGCCGCGGGCGGCACCTCCAACGCGTACACCTCCAACGATCTCACCGTTTATTACGAAGAGTTCGCCAGCGACGCGCTGCCGCTGGTGCTCGATCTCGAGGCCGACCGGATGGCGTCGCTGGTGATCGACGACGAGTCGCTCAAGCGCGAGCGCGAGGTGGTGAAGGAGGAGCGCCGCTTCCGGACCGACAACGACATCGACGGGATGATGGACGAGGCGATGAGCTCGCTCGCGTTCCTCGCGCATCCCTACCGGTGGCCGGTGGTGGGGTGGATGAGCGACCTCGAATTGATTTCGCGCGGCGACTGCGAGCGCTACTTCCGCACCTGCTATGCGCCCAACAACTGCATCCTCCTATTAGCCGGAGATTTCGACAAAGCGGAGGCGTGGGCGCTGATCGAGCAATCGTACGCGCAGATTCCGTCGGGCGAGCCGCTGCCGCAGGTGGCCACCGGCGAGCCGCCGCAGAAGGGAGAGCGCCGCTCGGCCATTCATTTCCCCGCGCAGGCGCCGTCCATCCTGGTGGGCTTTCGCGGACCCGACGGCCGCGACCCCGATTCGCTGGTGCTCGATCTAATCGAGGCTGCGCTCTCCTATGGAGAAGGCGCGCGGCTCAAGCGCGCGCTCGTCTACGGGCAGGAGCTGTGCGTAGACGCGCATGTCTTTTTTGGCTGGCGCATCGATGCGGGGCTCTTCGAGGTGTCGCTCAAGCTCAACCCCGGCACCGATCCCGCTCGCGCCGAGGCCGCGCTCTGGGCCGAGCTGCAGCGGCTGTGCGACGAGCCGCTGCTTGAAAAAGAGCTCGCGCGCGCGAAGAACCTGGTGCGCGTGAACCTGCTGCGCGGCCTGCAGACCACGAACGGCAAGGCGCACACGCTGGGGCAGATGGAGATGCTGCTGGGGAGCTGGCGCGCGCTCTTCGACCTGCCTGATCGGTACCAGGCGATCACCTCCGCCGACGTGCAGCGGGTGGCGCGCAAGACCTTCGCGCCGCATCGCCGCAACGTGGTCACGCTGGTGCCGTCGGAAGAGGCCGCGTCGTGAGCGGCGCCCGCAGTTCCGCCGACGCATCTAAAGACCTGGCCCTGCCGCCTCTGCAGATCGAGCGCCAGCCGTCGGGGCTTACGCTTCTGGCCATCCAGAAGCACGGGCTGCCTCTCTTCCACGCGCGGCTTTCTCTCCCGGCGGGCGCGGCCGAGGACCCGAAGGGCAAGGCGGGACTCGCCAATTTCACGGTCGATCTGCTCCGCCGCGGGACGCAGCACAGGTCCGCCGCCGAGGTGGACGAGCTGATCGAGGGGATGGGCGCGCAGCTCGGCGCGGAGGTGGCGATGGACGAGGCAGCGCTCGGCCTCACGGTGCCGGCCGAGCTTGCGGCGGCGGCGCTCGAATCCATGCTGGAGGTTGCGCTCGAGCCGTCGTTCCCCGAGGAAGAGGTGGCGATGGCGCGGCGCCGGATGCTGTCGGCGCTGCAGAGCGATCTCGACGAGCCGTCCACGGTGGCGGGCCGGGCGGTGGTGACGCTCGGCTACGGCCGCGCGCATCCGTATGGGCACCCGGCGGCCGGTTTCCGGCGCGAGGTGGAGACCTTCCAGCGCGAGGACGTGCTGGCCTTTCACGCCACCCGCTACCAGAAGGCCGGCGCGGTGCTGGCGGTGGTGGGCCAGGACGAGCCCGCGAAACTTCTGCAGCTCGCGCGCGCGGCGCTGGCGTCGCGGACCTGGCCGTCGGGCGCGCGGCCGCCGCCGCTCGAGTTCCACACGCTGCCGCCGCCGCCGGGGCTACGCGCGGTGGTGATTCACAAGTCCGACTCGACGCAGGCGCAGGTGCGCATCGTTTCTCCGGGGCTGCCCAAGAACACCGATCGCTACGCGGCGGCGGTGGTGGCGAATACCGCGCTCGGCGGCGGTTTTACCTCGGTGCTGGTCGACGCCATCCGCGTCGATCGCGGGCTCTCCTACAGCGTCTCGTCGCGGCTGCTGATGGGCAGGCGCGCGGGCCTCTCGATCTTCTCCAGCTTTACCAAGAACGAGACGCTGCGCGAGCTGATCGACGTCGCGCTGGAGAAGATGCGCGGCTTCGCGGCCGACGGGCCCGCCCCGGAGACGTTGGAGAAGTCTCGCCGCTATCTTGCCGGGCTCTTCCCGCTCGGGCTGGAGAGCCACGAGGCTCTGGCCGAGCAGATCGTCGATGCGCTGCTCGACGGCACCGGCCTCGATCACCTGGCGAAGTACCGCAGCCGCGTGCTGGCGGTGACGCGCGAGGCGGCGGTGGCGGCGGCGCGGGATCTCTCTCCGGCGCGCGATGGCGCGCAGATCATCGTGGTGGGTGACGAGCAGGTCGCGAGGCGGTCCCTGGAGGGACTCTGCAGCGTCGAGGTACGGACCCTCGAGGAGTTCGGCTGACCGTGGTATGTTTGGGGGTCGATGGCTTGTATCCTCCTGGTTGACGACGACGACGACATCCGCACCACGGTCGCCGCCGTGCTCGCGAGCGAGGGGCACGACGTGGTCGAGGCGCGCAACGGGATGCACGCGCTGCAAGAGCTCGCGCGCGATCCGCTGCCGGAGGTGATCATCCTCGACATCCTGATGCCGGTGATGAACGGCTTCGAGTTCCTCGATCGCATGCAACACGACCCGCGCATCGCGGGCATCCCGGTGCTGGCGGTGACCGCGCACGCCAAGGTGGGCGAGATCCGTGGCGTGGTCCGGGTGATCCGCAAGCCGTTCGATCTCGACCGCCTGCTCGAGTCCATCCGGATCGCCAGCGAACCGGCGCCGCAGCCCCTTACAGGGGCTGCGTGAACGCCACGCCGAGCACGATGTCGGGCGCGTTCGAGACCCAGATCCAATGGATCACGCTGTGCGGGTTCGGGCCCGGCGTGAAGTCTTCGCTCGCCCAGACGGTAAAGCGCCCGCGCCGCACGCCGGCACTGACCTGGTTGTGCACGCGGAAGCCGGCGTAGAGGCCGGACGAGAGGAGCGCGTCGTCCTGGCCGCCTGGCAGACGCTCCCAGCCGGGCGGGAGCAGCGGCGACAGGCAGCGATCCTCGAGCAGCACCTCCGTTCCGCCGAAAGCGAGCTCGAGCGAGGCTTCAAAGCTCCAGTGCCAGGGCTTCGGCTGCAGCAGCGTCGGCGCCGATAGATTGGCGAAGTGGCTGAGCGCGACCAGACCGTGCAGCGTGGCCCAGGACGCGAGCAGGGCAGTGGCGAGGAACCCGCCGCCCAGATCGAGCCCGCCCGAGCCGCCCAGCCGCGAGAGCAGGCCGGTGGGCGCCTTGAGGTCGAAACGCAGCGCGACCGCGCCCCGCGCGCCCTGCAGCACCGTCGCCTGGGTGCGCGCCACCAGATCGCCGAGCGCGAGCCGGGGCGAGCGCACGTCGAAGGCGACGCCGCCGCCGTCCTCGAAGAGGAGGCGCACCTGGTTGCGGGGGAAGAGGTCGCGCTGGTAGCCGAAAGCGCCCGTCAGTCGGTGCCACGCCTCGATGGGCCGGTCGGACCAGCCGCCCCAGTGCTCGGTCAGGCGGCCCTCGAGGGCGGTCCAGATCCACGGCAGCCGCGGCCACGGCGTCTGGTAGCTCACGGTGAGCGAGTCGGCCTGCTCGTCGAGGAACTGGTGCGCGGTGTCGGCCTTGCGCCGGAGCTGCATCGGCTCGTTCCAGTCGTTCGCCAGCGCCCAGCGCAGGTCGAGCGCGGGCCTCGCCAGTGGGCGCGCGTCGAAGGCAGTGACGTCGAGGAAGAGCTCGCGCAGCGTGCCCTGCGTGCGCAGGCTCAGCGGGCCGGCGGCAGTGGCGGCGCCAGGAAGGAGCGCGATCAGCAGAGCGAGGAGCAAGAGGCAAAGGAAGGTAGCCGATGACCGGGTACGACGCACGAGACAGCGCTCAGGTGCGCGGGATCAGGCGGTGCGCAGCAGCAGCTGCGTCGGCTTCGGCATCACCGCGCGGAGGAAGCCGCGGAGCTGGTCGGCCATCGGCGGACGGCGACGTCCGTGGATGAGGTGGATCAGCTTGCCGGCCGCGCTGCCGATGGCCGCGCCGTCGGGGACGTCCGCGGTCACGAGCGCGTGCGCGCCGATGGCGGTGTCGTTGCCGATGCGGACCGGCCCCAGAATGCGCGCGCCCGGCCCCAGATAGACGCGGTCGCCGATCCATGGCGCGTCGCGGTCCCCGCCGCCGATGACCGCGCCGCGCGAGAGGTTGCAGTCGCGGCCGAGGTGGGCGCCGGGCGCCACCACGATGCCGCCGAGGTGGGCGAGAAAGAGACCGCCGCCGATCTCGGCGTCGGGAGCGAGTCGGACGCCGGTGATGGTGCGAATGAAAAGTTCCCACGGGCGATAGAGCGCCGCGAGTGGAACCCGCACTGGCGCCGGCAGAGCCCGCACCGCTCTGCTGAAGCGGTAGGTGGCGACGGCCCACGCGCCCGGGTCGAAGATCAAGTCCTTGGTCCGGGCGCCCGTGCGCGCGAGCCGGTCGAGATCCCTCCAGACGTCATCGATTAGCTTCAGCGCCACCAAGCCCCCACCGTTTGGCCACCGTCCGTCATCCCAAGTGTCAATCTGTGGATGAAAGCCTGGGGCCGCCAAGGGACGGGCGGACAAGCGAGCGCTGGCGGAGCACTCGCGATGGTACGGTGCCGCGCGGTGCGCGTCCTCTACCGCGACGAGCTGGTGATCGCGATCGACAAGCCGGCCGGCGTCGCGACCGTGCCGGGGAGGAGAGCCGCAGGGTCCAGGCGCAGCGATGCCGCGTCCGAGGAGCCGCTCTCGGCGCAGGTCCGCGCCATCGCCGCCGAGGCGATGCCGGTGCACCGGCTCGATCGCGACACCTCGGGCGTGGTCCTCTTCGCGCTCGGTAAAGCGGCGCACCGCGCGCTGTCGATGGCCTTCGAGTCGCGCCGCGCCGAAAAGACCTATCTCGCGCTCTGCCGCGGCGACCTTCCAGCGACGCGCTGCGACCTGCCGCTCGCCGAGGCGCGCAAGGGCGGGATGCGGATCGCCGCCCCCACCGACCCGCGCGCGCAGCCGTCGCTGACGGAGTTCACGCCGCTGGAGCGGTTCGCCGGCTTCACCTGGGTCGAGGCGCGCCCGCGCACGGGCCGCACGCACCAGATCCGCGTGCACCTCGCGGCGCTGGGGCATCCGCTGGCGCTCGACCCGCGCTACGGCGACGCGGGGCCGATCGAGGCGCGCGAACTCCTGCCGGGGAGCGACGGCGTCGTGCTGGACCGCCTGCCGCTGCACGCAGCCTCGCTTCGCGTGCCGCACCCGTCGGGCCGCGGATGGCTGGCGGTGGAGTCTCCGCTACCCGCCGACCTGGCCCGCTGCCTGGAGCTCTTGCGCGCGCACCGCCGCGCCTAACTAAGACAATGCCTTGCCGTGCACGAGCGTCTTCACGTCCGCCTTGAACGCGACCGAGATCTTGTCGCCGCGCACTTCCTGCACCAGCCCGATGCCGAAGGTCGGGTGGTCCAGCACCTCGTCGTTCTGGTAGCGCTCGCGCGACGAGTAGCGCCGCGCACGCGAGAGGTCCTTGTTGGCCAGCAACGCCTCCCAGCTGGTGACGACCGGCTTGGCGAGGCGCTTCTCACGCGTGGACGCCGGCTCCCAGCCCTTCTTTTTGGGAGGCGGTCCAGCGGTCGCACGGAAGTTGTGCTCCCCTTGGCAAGTATTGCAGCGGACGCGCTTGGGGTTGGTGCCGACCATCGCGAGAATGGTGTGGCCGAGGACCATCTTGCATTTAGTGCAGAAGGCATCGACATCGCCTCCCACTCGGTGAGCATGTGCCATGTGGCGGTGGGTATAACACAACCATTTTGCCAGAGGTCCAATCCTTGATCCACGAAGCGATCGCCGAAGCTCCCGTCCGCCGCGCGTCGGATCTACGCGTGCGGCCGACCGAGGCGCGCATCGACGCCGCCGCGCTCTGGCACAACCTGCGCGAGGCGCGGAGGGCCGCGCCGTCCGCTCGTGTCCTCGCCGTGGTGAAGGCCGACGGCTATGGCCACGGCGCGGTGATCGCGGCGCGCACCTTCGAAAAGGCCGGGGCCGACTGGCTGGGCGTCGCGCTGGTCGAGGAGGGCATCGCGCTGCGCAACGCCGGCCTCACCGCGCCGATTCTCGCGCTCGGCGGGCAGTACAGCGACTACGGCCTGTTGTTGCAGCACCGGCTCACGCCGCTCGTCTACCGCGCGGAGATGATCGACTCGCTCGCCGCCGCCGCGCGCGCCCGAGGCGTGGTGACCGAGGCCCACCTCAAGCTCGACACCGGCATGGGCCGCATCGGGGTGATGCCACGGGATCTAACCGCGCTGCTCGAGCACGCGCGCTCTGTGCGCGAGGTAAAGCTGACCGGCCTCTGCTCGCACTTCGCCAATGCGGACCTGCGCGACCCCACCGCGACGCAGCTCGCGCTCGACGAGTTCGCCGCAGCGAAGCGCGCAATGAAGGCGCTCGGCTTTCCGCTCGAGCTCGCGCACCTCGCGAACAGCGCGGCCACGCTCGACCTGAAGGAGTCGCACCACGAGATGGTGCGACCGGGCCTGATGCTCTATGGCTCGGCTCCCGCGCCGCGCTTCGCCGGGATGGCCGACCTGCGGCCCGCGCTCACCTGGGCGACGGGCATCTCGCACTTGAAGCGCGTCGCGGCGGGCACGCCGATCTCTTATGGTCACAAATGGACCGCGCGCAGGGAGAGCCTGATCGCGACGCTGCCGGTGGGCTATGCCGACGGATACCGCCGCAGCCTCACCAACCGCAGCGAGGTGCTGCTCGCGGGCCGCCGGGTTCCCCAGGTCGGCACCGTCTGCATGGATATGATGATGATCGACGCGACCGACGTCGCGGACGCGGTGCAGATCGGCAGCGAGGTCATCCTCCTCGGCGCGCAGGGTGAGGAGCGCATCGACGCCTGGGAAATGGCGCAGCGCTGCGACACCATCGCCTACGAGATCTTCTGCGCCATCGGCTCCCGCGTCCCGCGCGTCTCTTTCTAGAACAGAACGGCGGACGCCCTCGCCGGTCAGGAGTTTGTCGCGTCTGCGACCGTCTCGGGATACAAGGCGCAGGGATGGCTGAGCAGACCGCAGACGGCGCCGCGAAGAATCCCCCTGCGTGGCTCAAGCCGCTCACGGCGCCATTCGAGTTCCTCGGCGACCTCTCCCTCTTCGCCGGCCGCAGCATGATCGCGATCGTCCGCCCGCCCTACCGCGTGGGCCTGCTCTTCAGCCAGCTCGAGTTCATGGCCTGGGGCTCGCTCTTTGTCGTCGGCCTGACCGGACTCTTCACCGGCATGGTGCTCGCGCTCCAGACCGTCTACGCCTTCGGCCTCTTCAACGCGCAGTCGCTGGTCGGCGCCACCGTCGAGCTGAGCCTCGCCCGCGAGCTGGCGCCCATCTTCACCAGCATCGTGGTGGTCGCGCGCGTCGGCTCGGCGGTCGCCACCGAGCTCGGCACCATGCGCGTCACCGAGCAGATTGACGCGCTCGAGACGATGGCCACCGATCCGATTAACTACCTGGTCGTCCCCCGCATCGTCGCCGCCGCCTTCGCCACGCCGCTGCTGACCATGCTCTTCAACGCCATCGCGCTCTTCGGCGCTTATGGCGTCGCGGTCTTCCTCAAGGACCTGAGCCCCGGCACCTTCTTGAACCGCCTGCAGTACCTGGTCACGCTCAAGGACCTCACCGACGGCCTCGGCAAGAGCGCGGTGATCGGCTTCGTCGTCATCCTGATTGCCTGCTTCCGCGGCTACACGGCCGAGGGCGGCGCGCGCGGCGTCGGCATCGCCACCACCCGCGCGGTGGTCGGCGGGCTGATCGCCATCTTCGCCATCGATTACGTCTATACGGCCATTACGCTCTCCGCGCCGACCGGCGGGGGCCTCGGAGGATGAGGCGATGAGCGAGCCGAGCAGCGACTCGATGATCTCGGTCGAGGGGCTGAAGAAGAGCTTTCGCGGCTTCGCGGTGCTCAAAGGCATCGATCTGCACATGGCCCGCGGCACCACCACGGTGGTGCTCGGCGGCTCGGGCAGCGGCAAAACCGTGTTGATGAAGCACATCATTGGCCTGCTCAAGCCCGACGAGGGCAAGGTCATCGTCGACGGGCAGAATGTCTCGACCATGGGCCGCGGCGAGCTGAACGTCTTCCGCGAGCGCATGGGGATGGTGTTCCAGGGCGCCGCGCTATTCGACTCGATGACGGTCGGCGACAACGTCGCCTTCCCGCTGCGCGAGCATACCAAGATGAGCGAGAGCGAGATCCGGGCGCGCGTGAAGGAGAAGCTCGCGGTGGTCGATCTGCACGATGTCGAACAAAAGTTTCCCGCCGAGCTGTCCGGCGGGATGCGCAAGCGCGTGGGTCTGGCACGCGCCATCATCCGCGAACCCAAGATCGTGCTTTATGACGAGCCCACCACCGGCCTCGACCCCCTGACCACCGAGAGCGTCGATCAGATGATCCTGATGGCGAGAGAGAAGCTGGGCGTCACCAGCGTGGTGATCAGCCACGACATCGGCTCGGCCTTCCACATCGCCGACCGCATCGCCGTCATCAACGAGGGTGTCATCGTCGAGGAAGGTCCGCCGGCGCAGGTCCGCAAGACCCAAGAGCCGTTCACCCGCCAATTTCTCGCCACCTGGTTTGGCAGAGCATAGGATCGAACCTTAAGTGAGCTCCTTCTGGACCCCCATCCGCGTCGGCCTCGTGGTCGCAGCTTCGGCCGCGGCCTTCGGCTTCGGGCTTTACTTCATCGGCAGCTCGAGCCTGTCGTCCAACAAGAGCTACTCCGTCTACGCCATCTTCGATGACGCCACCGGGCTGGGCGTGCGCTCACGCGCCCAGATCGCCGGCATCCCCATCGGCCAGGTCGATCGCGTCGAGCTCGACCAGACCACAGCCAAGGCCCGGGTCTGGATCAAGGTGAAGAAGGCGTATCGGCTCCACAAGGACGCCAGCATCACCAAACGGTCGGAGAGCATCCTGGGCGACTTCCTCCTCGACGTGACGCCGGGCAGCCCGGGCGAGCCGTTGCTGCAGGACGGCGACGAGATCCGCATCGTCGTCAAGCTGCAGGGGATGAACGAGATCTTTTCCTCGATGGGAAAGATCGCGAACGACATCCAGGACGTCACCTCGAACCTGCGCAAGGTGCTGGGCAGCGAGGCGGGCGAGAACAACCTGCGCGCCATCATCGGGTCGCTGCAGCGGATCACCGCGGGCATCGAGCGCACCATCGACAAGAGCAGCAGCAAGATCGACGCGGTCTTGACCAACTTCGAGGGCTTCTCGGGCGACCTGCGCAAGCTGAGCGGGAGCGAGTCGGGCGACGTGGTGGCGATCCTGAAGAACACCCGCGCGGCCACCGAGGAAGCGCGCGATATCCTGCGCACCATCGGCAAGGTGGTGGGGTCGCAGAACCAGGGCGAATTGAGAGAGAGCGTCTCGAGCGTGAAGTCGAGCCTCGACAAGCTCGACAAGTCGCTCGCCAACGTACAGTCGGTCACCGACAAGATCAACCGCGGCGAAGGCACGCTCGGCCACCTCATCAACGACGACAAGCTGGCGAAGAACCTCGACAAGGCCTCGACCTCGATCGCCAGCCTGCTCGGCAGCGCCGAGTCGCTCAAGATCGAAGTGAATGAGCGCAGCGAGCTGCTGATTGGCGCGCCGGGCGGGGGGAAACCCTCCAGCTCGACTCCGCTCAACAATCTCGGCAACAATACCGCCTACAATCCGTGGACCAAGAATTACTTTGGTATCCGCATCATTCCCAAGCCCGACAAATGGTACGGGCTGGAAGTCGTCGACGATCCGCGCGGCTTGACGCGGCGGGTGCAGACCGCCAACACCGCCAGCTGCAACGGCGCGAACTGTTATCCGAATTATCCCGATTCGGTGGTCACCACCACCACCGAACGGCAGCTCAAGTTCAGCGTCTATATGGCCAAGCGATATGGCCCGGTCAGCGGGAGATTCGGCATCTTCGAGAACTCGGGCGGGTTCGGGCTCAAGCTGCATTTGCTCAACGACGCGCTTACGTTGTCGGCAGACGCCTATGAATTCGCGAATCCGTTGAAGAATCACCCGCGCGTGAAGCTGTATGCGGACTATCGATTTCTCGATCACCTCCTGATCACGGCCGGTGCCGACGACCTGGTGAATCGTCCGGAGGTCGAGGAGCCAGAGCTGACCCGCATCGTCCGCGGCCGTGACTTCTTCCTCGGCGCGGGCGTCTATTTCACCGACGAGGACATCAGCAAGCTGATCGGGCTCGCCGCCTCGCGCTTCTAGCCTCTGTTCCCCTCACGGAGCGAGACGCGCGCTAGAATCGCGGTGTGACCACCCTCGTCCGAGCCCTGCGAAATTCCCTCCCTCCCGCTGTGCGATCGCGACTCAAGAGAGCACTGGGGCGCTTCAGAGGGCTCTCCAACTTCTACCAGCGCATCTACGATCAGGAAGCTGCGATGCGGGCTCCCGAGCAATCGATCGGCGGCGGCGATTTCGAGCTGCTGGGGAAAATCGAGCTGGGTTTGCTGTTGCTCGAGGGATTGCGTCCGGGCGATACGGCGGCGGATCTCGGCTGCGGCACCGGCAGGCTCGCAGTCCACCTCGTTCCCTTTCTGGACGCCGGGCGCTACGTCGGGATCGAGATCTCCCGCAACATGCTTCGGGATGCGGCGCGCCGCACTGCAGGGCTCGCCCGCGGCTGCGTGGTGGAATGGAAACACCAGGTCAGCCCGCGCTTCGATCTGGCGGCGGCGTCGGTCGACATGCTGTGTGCATTCTCCGTCTTCACGCATATGGAGCCCGAGGACACCTACCGCTATTTCACCAGCGCGCTCGAGGTGGTGAGGCCCGGCGGAAAGCTGGTCTTCTCGTGCCTGCCGCTATCGTTGCCTGCCGCGCGCAAGATTTTCCTCGACTCTGCGCAATTGGATCTCCAGGCGCGCTGGTCCGGCGTGCGCAATTTCGTGACGACAGAAGAGGCCATGGAGAGTCTGGCGGTGATGGCAGGCTGGCAGGTCGTTCGCTGGACCCGGGGCGATCAGCCGACCGTGATCGTCGAGGGACGGGCGGAACCGCAGGCTCTCGGGCAATCGACTTGCGTGTTGCAACGGCCTGCGCGGGAGCAAGCGGCAGAGGTTGCGGCGCGACCAGGGAAATGATAGCCAGCGCGCCCTCTGTCAAACCCTGGGAGCACAGCGCATGGCCATCGAGCGGACCTTCAGCATCCTCAAACCCGACGCGCTGCAGTCGCACTCCGTCGGCAAGATCCTGGCGAAGTTCGAGGAATCGGGCCTGAAGCCGATCGCGATGAAGATGATGCAGCTGACGCAGACCGAGGCGGAAGGCTTCTATGCCGTTCACCGCGAGCGGCCATTCTTCAAGTCGCTGGTCTCGTACATGACCTCGGGTCCGGTGATCCTGCAGGTGCTGGAAGGTGAGAACGCGGTGGCGAAGAACCGCGAGGTGATGGGCGCGACCAACCCGGCCAACGCCGCCGAGGGCACCATCCGCAAGCTGTTCGCGAAGAGCATCGAGGCGAACAGCGTGCACGGCTCGGACTCGACCGACAACGCGAAGATGGAGATTGCTTACTTCTTCTCGCAGACGGAGCTGGTGAAATACTGACAGCTCCCGGTCGCGAGGGGACGAGGGGGGCTTCCATGCGGTCGTACGGAACGTACGAATCGTACGTTGTCCAGCCAACAGTGAGGAGCCTCGCCGGGCGTACGTTTCGTACGAATCGTACGCCTCCCGCCTGGGCCCCCTCGCCACCTGGCGCGGGGTTCGCTGGTCGCGCCGCCCGTCGATGACGGGTCGCCGGTCCTCGCTCTCGCGACCATCCTGACGGCCCTCGCCGGCGTCGCCCGCGGCGTGCACGTGCACGCTCGCGGCGCGGTCGCAGCGGCCACCGCCGAGCAGCGCGCGCAGGCGGCGCACGTTCATATCCTCCGCGATACCTGGGGTGTCCCGCACATCTACGGCAAATCCGACGCCGACGCCGCGTTCGGACTGGCGTACGCGCACGCCGAGGACGACTGGCCGACGATTCAAAAAGTGCTCGCGGCGGCGCGCGGGCGGCTGTCGCTGATCGTGCTCTCGAAAGGGGCGGTGCTCGCCGACTACTTCGCCGCGTTGATGCGCGTCGGCGAGCTGGTGGACGAGCAGTACCCCAGGCTCGCGCCCGACACGCGCGCGCTGCTCGAAGCTTACGCGCGCGGGCTCACCTTCTATGCGGCGCTGCACCCGTCGGAGGCCGACGCGCGGCTCCTCCCGGTGACCGGCAAGGACATCGCCGCGGGCTTCGTCGAGAAGATGCCCTTCCTCCTCAATGTCCCCGACGTGCTCGGGGCCTTGAATGCAGGACATGCGCCGTCGAAGGGCGGCAACTCGTCGGGCTCCAACGGTCACGCGCTCGCCGCGTTCCGCTCGACCGACGGCAAGACGCGCCTCAACGTCAACTCGCACCAGCCGTGGGAAGGGCCCGTCGCCTGGTACGAGGCGCAGGTCGTCTCGGAGGAGGGCTGGAACATGACCGGCGGCCTCTTCCCCGGATCGCCGGTCGTCCTGCACGGCCACAACGACAAGCTCGGCTGGGCGCACACCGTGAACGCGCCTTCGCTGGTGGATGTCTACCAGCTCACCGTGCGCGCCCAGGCTGGCGATGGTCGCGAGTACCTGCTCGACGGCAAGTGGCTGCCGCTCGACGCGCGCGCCGCGGCCATCGAGATCGATCTGGGGCTGTTCACGCTCACCGTCCACCGGACCGTCCTGCAGAGCGCGCACGGTCCGGTGCTGGAGACGAAGCGCGGCTTCTTCGCCATCAGGTACGCGGGCCGCGAGCGCAGCGCGCAGAGCGTCGAGCAGTGGTACCGCATGGACAAGGCGCGCTCGCTCGCCGAGTGGAAGGCGGCGATGGAGCTGCAGGCCATCCCGATGTTCAACGCCGTCTACGCCGATGGAGAATCGAACGTCTTCTATATTTACAACGCTCTATTGCCCGTTCGCACCAGCACCCAGGGCGACTCCTCCGCTGCCATCTGGACGCAGTACAAGCCGTTCGCCGAGCTCCCGCAAGTCTTGAACCCGTCCTCGGGATCCGTCTTCAACTGCAACACCTCCCCGTTCGCGGCGACGGCCGGCGCAGGCAATCCGAGGCCGGAGAGCTTCAGCGCCGCGGACGGGATCGAGCACACCATGAACAATCGCGGCCTGCGATCGCTCGAACTGCTCGGCGGCGAGCGCAAACTCTCGCGGGCCGACTTCGAGGCGATGAAGTTCGACCGCACCTACGCGCGCGCCTCGCACCTGTTCGCGGAGGTGATCGATCCGCTGCTGGCCGGCAGCCCGCGCGGCTCGGAAGCCGAGCGCCGCGGCGTCGAGCTGTTGCGCGCGTGGAACGGAGAGGCCTCCGAAGAGTCCCCCGCGGCCGCGCTCGCCATCCTCACCGCCGAACCGACCGAGCCTGCCGAACCGACCGGGCCGATCGGCGATCCCTTCGCGAAAGCGGTGCAGCGGCTGCTCGGCGCGGCAAGGTGGATCTGCCGCTCGGCGGCGGCGCCGACGTGCTCAACGCCGCGATCACCCGCGTGGACGGCAAGCACCTGGTGGGCAAACAGGGCGACTCGCTGGTGATCCTGGTGGACTTCGACCCCAGCGGCGCCGCCTCTCGCTCCATCATCCAGTACGGCGCGTCGAACCGGGAAGGCAGCCCGCACTTACGCGGACCAGCCGACGCTGCGCAAGCTCGAAGAACTGCGGGCCCACCTCGAGCGCGACTCGATCCCGGGCGGGTAGGCGGGCGCTCTTCCGCGCGCGAAACCGCGGCTGCTTTGTTAGACTACCCGGTTCCCGTGGTTCCCAACTGGCAATGGATCAGCATCGTGGTCGGGCTCCTGGCCTCGGCGTTCTTCTCCGCGTCGGAGACGGCGCTGACCTCGCTTGGCGACGCTCGCGTGCAGGGGCTGATCGAGTCCGGCTCGCGCCGCGCCGCGCTCCTGCGCCTGTGGCAGAGGAGCCCCGAGCTGATCCTCGCTGCGCTCCTGCTCGGCAACACGCTCGTCAATGTCGGCATGGGCTCGCTCACCGCGGTGGTCGCGCACGAGCTGGGCGCCGACCGCAGCCTCGCCTTCGGGGCCGGGGTCACCACGGTGGTGCTGCTGATCTTTGGCGAGGTGACTCCGAAGACCTTCGCCAAGCGCCACGCCGCCGGCGCCGCGGTGGCGCTGCTGCCGTTCATCGCCCTGTTCCATTGGCTGCTCTATCCCTTCAGCTGGACGCTGGTGCAGATCCCGCGCCTGCTCGGCCGCGCCCTGAGCCTCGATCCGCCCAAGGCCGATGTCACCTCGCAGGAGCTCGAGTACCTGATCGAGTTGGGCGCCCGGCAGGGCTCGATCGACAAGGTCGGCGAGCAGCTCCTCTCGCGCGCGCTCGCCTTCACCGAGGTCCTGGTGAAGGAGATCATGATCCCGCGCACGCAGGTGGTGGCGCTCGAGGAGACCGCCTCTTACGACGAGGCGTTCAAGCTGGTCACCGAGAGCGAGCTGTCGCGCATCCCGGTCTTCCACGACAGCCTCGACCAGATCATCGGCGTCCTCTACGTCAAGGTCCTGCTCTCCGACGTGAAGAAGGGCATTCCCCCGGAGAAATTTCAGATCGCAAAGTATCTGCGGAAGCCGTTTTTCGTCCCCGAGGTGATGAAGGTGTCGCGCCTCCTGACCGAGATGCAGCGCCGCAAGACGCACCTCGCGGTGGTGGTGGACGAGTTCGGCGGCACCAGCGGCATCGTCACGCTCGAGGACGTGGTGGAGGAGATCGTCGGCGAGATCCACGACGAGTCGGACGTCGAGGAGAAGCAGTTCAAGGTGCTCGCCGACGGCGTGACGCTGGCCGACGCGGCCATCTCGCTGCGCGACCTCGCCGAGCACCTCGGCATCGAGTTCCCCGAGGACGGCGACTACGAGACGCTGGGAGGGTTTCTCACCGCCACCGCGGGCCGCGTGCCGCCGACCGGCTCGTTGGTGGTCTGGGGCGGGCTCACCTTCACCGTCAAGCTCGCCGACGAGCGGCGCGTGCAGAAGGTGGAGATCGCGCGTAAGGCCGCGGCAGTGGGCGGCGCCGCCATCGGGCCGCAGCACAATGCCCTCCCGCCTGGCCCGGTCCCGGAGAAGGTGCACTGATGCTGCCGCTCGTGACCGAAGCCGACGCGCGGCCGGACCTGCGCTCGATGTCGCTCGAAGAGCTGTCCACGCTGGTCGATCGCCTGGGCGAGAAGCCCTTCCGCGCCAGACAGCTCTTCCGCTGGCTGCACCACAAAGGCGCGGCCACGCTCGACGACATGACGGATTTGCCGCGGCCGTTCCGCGAGCGGCT
The DNA here is from genome assembly GCA_043781235.1 of Deltaproteobacteria bacterium. Classification (GTDB taxonomy): domain Bacteria; phylum Myxococcota; class Myxococcia; order Myxococcales; family 40CM-4-68-19; genus JANYKT01. The sequence continues at coordinate 76,244 of JAYWBT010000078.1, read as the reverse complement.
GGCGCGCGAGGCGCAGGTGGTCACGCTCGAGATCGACGCGATGCAGACTTCGATCGATGGCACGCGCAAGTACCGGATGCGCACGCGCGACGGGAAGCTGATCGAGTCGGTCTACATGCCGGACGAGACCGGCGGTGAGCAGGCCTTCGATCCCGAGGTCGAGGATGACGAGCAGCGCGGCCCGGACAACCGCGGCCGCGTGCGGCGCACGCTCTGCGTCTCGACGCAGGTGGGCTGCGCGATGGGCTGCGGCTTCTGCCTGACCGCGACCATGGGCCTGGTGCGGAACCTCACCGCCGGCGAGATCGCCGACCAGGTGTATCGGGTCAATGCGGACCTGCGCGGATTGCCGGGCATGGACGCGCAGCGGCCACTGACGAATCTCGTCTATATGGGCATGGGCGAGCCCTTGCATAACTATCTGAACGTCAAGCGCTCCCTCGATCTTTTGCTGCATCCGGACGGCGCCAATTTCAGCCACCGGCACGTGACCGTGAGCACCTCGGGGCTGGTGCCCAACATCCAGCGGCTCGGCGAAGAGACGCAGGTGAAGCTCGCGGTGTCGCTCAACGCCACCACCGACGAGCAGCGCGCGAAGCTGATGCCGGTGGACAAGAAGTGGAACATCGCCGCGCTGCTCGACGCGTGCCGCAAGTTTCCGATGAAGTTTGGCCGCCGCATTACCTTTGAATATGTCCTGCTGCGCGACGTGAACGACACCGACGACGACGCGCGCCGCCTCGCCGATTTGTTGATTGGATTGCCGGCCAAGGTAAACCTGATTCCCTATAACGAGAGTCCGGGCCTGGGGTTCGGCGATCCCGGAGCCGAGCGCACGCAGGCGTTCCGGCGGATCCTGCAGGCTCGCGGCTTCACCGCGATGGTGCGCAAGAACCGGGGCCGCGACATCTCCGCGGCGTGCGGCCAGCTCGCGGTGGACGGCCAGAAAGACCGGCCTACCGCAGCGATCGTCAACCGGAGTTGACAAGAGTGAAGGAGCGGGCGACATCCTCCGATCATGCTTCGCAGCGCGCTTCGACAACGTCGTCTCTCGCGCGGCCTCGCGCAGGGAGACCTCTGCGCACTGGCGGGCCTGTCGCGGCAGACGCTCAGCGGGCTCGAGCACGGTCGGGGCGTGCCCTCGACGACAGCGGCGCTCAAGCTCGCCCGCGCGCTCGAGTGCCGGGTGGAGGACCTCTTCTCGCTGGGCGACGAGGACTCCCTCGCGGCCGACCTCGCCGGCGCGCTGGTCCCGGATCTCGACCTGCTCCGCGGCGTCGGCCGCGGCACGATGCATTCGCCTGGCCCCGGCGCCCGCGTCGCTCTCGCGCAAGTCGGGGGGCGCTGGGTGGCGCACCCCCTCGCCGACGACCGCCCCGCCGATGCCCTGCTGAGCGCACCCCGGGGCCGGCGCGCGCGCGCCCTGCCGCTACGCAGCCTCGAGTCGCTGCGCGGGAGCTTGCTGGTGCTGGGCTGCGACCCCGCGCTCGGCCTGCTCGCCGCCCGCGTCGCCGAGGACCACCCCCGCGCGCGCCTCACCTGGCTGCACGCCGCGAGCGAAGCGGCGTTGGCTGCGCTGGCGCGCGGCGAGGCGCACCTCGCCGGCATCCACCTGCGCGATGAGAGGTCCGGCGAGTACAACGCGCCCTTCGCCCGCGCCGCGCTGCCGGGCTGCGCCGTGGTGGGGCTCTCGCGCTGGGAGCTCGGCTTCGTGGTCGCCCGTGGCAACCCGCGCGGCGTGCGCTCCGCCCACGATCTCGGTCGGCGCGACGTGCGCATTGTCAACCGCGAGCCCGGCGCAGGCGCGCGCAAGCTGCTCGACGCGCTCCTGCGCAAGGCTCGCGTCCGCAAGGTGCGAGGCTACGAGCTGCACGCCCGCGGCCATCACGCCGTGGCGCAGGCGGTCGCGCTGGGGGCCGCCGACGCCGGCATCGCGACCCGCGGCGCCGCCGACTCCTTCGGCCTCCGCTTCCTGCCGCTCAGCGAAGAGCGCTTCGACCTGGTCTTCCCCGCGGGCGCCGACGACGACGAGCGAGTCGGGCGCCTGCTCGAATCGCTGCGCAGCCGCGGCTTCCAGCGCGAGCTGGGCGCCCTCAAGGGCTACCGGCCGGGCAGGGCGGAGCTGGTGCCGGCATGATCGCCCTCCTGCTGGCCGCGCTGGTCGCGGGCGATGTCGTCGTCTTCGCCGCCACCTCGTTGAAGGAAGCCTTCGCCGAGCTGGGCGCGCTCTTCGAGAAGGAACACCCCGGCGCCAGACTGGTGCTCAACCTCGCCGGCAGCCAGGAGCTGCGCACCCAGCTCGAGCACGGCGCCGCGGCCGACCTGTTCGCCTCGGCAGACGAGGCGCAGATGGAGGCGCTCGTCCGGCAAGACCTGGTGCTCGCGCCGGAGGTGTTCGCGCGCAACGAGCCCATCCTGATCGTCCCGCGGGAGGGGTCCGCTTCGCTGCGATCGCTCGACGATCTGCCGCGTGCGAGCCGCATCGTGCTCGGCGATCGCGCGGTGCCCATCGGCGCCTACAGCGAACGCATCCTCGCGAAGCGCGGCGCCGCATTCCAGCGCCGCGTCGAGGCGCGCGTGGTCTCGCGCGAGCTCAACGTCCGGCAGGTGCTGACCAAGGTTGCGCTGGGAGAGGCGGACGCTGCCATCGTCTACCGCACCGACGCGCTGGCGGTGGGCGGCGAGGTGCGCGCCATCCCCATCGCCCGCGAGGACAATGTGCTCGCGGCCTACCCCATCGCGCAGCTGCGTGCGGCGCCGCAACCGGCGCTGGGCGTTGCTTTCCTGCAGCTCGTCCGCTCGCCGCGGGGCCGCGCGGTGCTGGAGCGGCGCGGCTTCCTTCCGCCATGAGACTGAAGCTCGGCTTCGGCGCCGCGGCTGCGCTCCTGGTCGCTTTCCTCGTGCTGCCGGTCATCGCGCTGGTGGTCACCACCGGCGCGCGGGACTTCGCGCTGGGCCTGCGCGCCCCGCTGGTCGGCCCGGCGCTGCGGCTGAGTCTCATCACCACCGCGGTGAGCCTCGCGATCGTGGTCGCGCTCGGGACGCCGCTCGCGTGGCTGCTCGCGCGCAGCACCGGGCGACTCGCGCGCGCGGTCGAGGTCGCGGTGCAGCTGCCGGTGGTGATCCCACCGGCGGTGGCCGGGCTCGCGCTGCTGCTCGCGTTCGGTCGGCGCGGCCTCCTGAGCGGCCTCGGGCTCCACCTCGCCTTCACCACCGCTGCGGTGGTGCTGGCCGAGGTGTTCGTCGCTGCGCCTTTCTACCTCCAGGCCGCGACCGCCGCGTTTCGCCGCGTGGACGAGGAGCTGCTGGTGGTCGCGCGCACGCTCGGCGCGCGGCCGCTGCGCACCTTCGTGAGGATCGCGCTGCCGCTGGCGCGGCCGGGGCTGGTCAGCGGCGCCGCGATGGCGTGGGCGCGCGCGCTCGGCGAGTTCGGCGCGACGCTGATGTTCGCCGGTAACCTGAGCGGCCGCACGCAGACGCTGCCGCTCGCGATTTATACCGCGCTCGAGTCCGATCTGCGCGCGGCGCAGGCGCTCTCGCTGGTGCTGGTGGCGGCCGCGTTCGCGCTGCTGCTGGTGGTGCGCTCGGGCGGACCGGCGCTGTTCGGTGAGCGCTGAGTGGCGCTGGAGCTCGATCTCGAGGCGCGCGTCGGGTCGCTCTCCCTGCGCGCGCGTCTGGAGATCGATGGCGGGCCGCTCGCGCTGGTGGGACCGAACGGCGCAGGCAAGACGTCGCTGTTGCGGGTGCTGCTCGGCGTGCTCGGGCCGGCGCGCGGCCGCATCGCGCTGGACGGCGTCGCGCTGCTCGACTCGGCGCGGGGCATCGACCTGCCGCCCGAAGAGCGGCGCCTCGGCTACGTGCCACAGCACTTCGCGCTCTTTCCGCACCTGTCGACCATCGCCAACGTCGAGTTCGGTATCGAGGGCCCCGCTCGTCGCGTGCGTGCGCTGGCGCTGCTCGAGTCGCTGGAGATCGCTCACCTGGCGGAGCGCCGGCCCGCGGCGCTGTCGGGCGGCGAGCGGCAGCGGGTGGCGCTCGCGCGCGCGCTGGCGGCGGGGCCGAAGGCGCTCCTGCTCGACGAGCCGCTCGCCGCGCTCGACGTCGGCGCGCGGCGGCAGGTGCGCGACTTTCTCGCGGCGCGGCTGCGCGCGCTCTCGCTCCCCGCGCTGGTGGTTACGCACGACGCCGCCGACGCCGAGGCGCTGGCCGAGCGCATCGCGGTGCTGGAGGGAGGCGCGCTGGTGCAGGTCGGGACGCCGGCCGAGCTGCGCACCGCGCCGGCGACGCGCTTCGTCGCGAACTTCTTCGCCGGGCGCTAGAAGACGAGCGCCGCGGCCTTCTGCCACGCCGGCCGCGCGAGCGTTCGCTCGAGCCACGCGGCGACCAGAGGCCAGGGCGCGAGGTCGAGCCCGCCCTCGCGCACCAGCCACAAATGCGGCGCGTAGGCGATGTCCGCGAGCGAGAAGTCGCCCTCGAGGAACTCGCGGCCAGCGAGCGCCGACTCGAGCACCGGCAGATAGCGCGCCAGCTCTTTGCGGCTCGCCTCCGCCGCCGGCGCATCGCCCACGATCCCGTAGAACTCCTGCACGCGCGCGTTGGTGGCGCGGAAGAGCTGCACGCACGCAGGCGTGACGTGCGACGCCTGAAAGAAGAGCCAGCGCTGCATCGACGCGCGGCCCTCGGGCGACGCAGGGACGAGCCGCGCCTGCGGGTGCTTCTCTGCCACATAGAGGTTGATCGCGTTCGACTCCCAGAGCCGGAAATCGCCGTCGGCGAGCGACGGCACCTTGCCCATCGGGTTGACGAGCAGGTACGCCGCCGATCGGTTTTCGCCGCCGCGCGTATCGAGCAGACGGGGGACGAACTGCGCGCCCGCCTCGTAGAGCCCGAAAGCGACGCGGGAGGAGTTGCCGGAGACGCGGCCGTAGTAGAAGTCCATGAGCGCGACCTTAACCGACGGTTGATTTTGCCGCTTTCTCGTGGCAAACCCGCGCGCCGCCGGAAGTGACGCGGCTTTGCGGGGGAGCTTTCCTTGGCCATTCTCGGCGTCATCGGCGGATCCGGTCTCTACGATCTGCCGGGCTTGCAGGACGTGCGGCTCGAGACGGTGCGGACGCCCTTCGGCGACCCCAGCGACGCCTACCTGCTGGGCCGCCTGGACGAGCAGCAGCTCGTCTTCCTCCCGCGGCACGGCCAGGGACACCGGCTGAGCCCGAGCGAGATCAACTACCGCGCCAACATTCACGGCATGAAGCAGCTGGGCGTCACGCACCTCGTATCGGTGAGCGCGGTCGGCTCGATGCGCGCGGAGATCGCGCCCGGCCATCTGGTCCTGCCGCGCCAGTTCATCGATCGCACCATCGACCGCCGGCGCACCTTCTTCGGTGAGGGCGTCGCGGCGCACGTCGCCTTCGCCGATCCGGTCTGCCCGCAGCTGCACGACCATCTCAAGGCAGCCTGCTTCACGGCCGGTGCCACCGTGCACCCGGGCGGCACCTACCTCTGCATCGAGGGCCCGCAGTTCTCGACCCGCGCCGAGAGCGAGCTGTATCGGAGCTGGCATGTGGACGTCATTGGCATGACCGGGTTACCCGAGGCGAAGCTGGCCCGCGAGGCGGAGCTCTGCTTCGGCACCATCGCACTCGCGACCGATTACGACTGCTGGCACGACGAGCACGAGAGCGTCACCGTCGCGCAGGTGGTCGAGACCATGCAGCGCAACGTCGCGATGGCGCGCGATGTGCTGCGCACCGCGGCGCTGGTGCTGGGCCGGCTCGACACCAAGCCGTGCGACTGCGCGCACGCGCTCGACCATGCGGTCATGACCGCGCCCTCGCAGATCACCCCCGAGGCGCGCGAGCGGCTCTCGCTGCTCTTCGGCGACCGGTACCGGAGCTGAGATGTCCCTCCTCGTCGTCGGCAGCGTCGCGCTCGACTCGGTCGAGACCCCCTTCGGCGCCCGCGAGGATGTCCTCGGCGGCAGCGCCACCTACTTCTCTGCGAGCGCCTCGCTGCTCACGCAGGTAGCGGTGGTCGGCGTGGTCGGCGACGATTTTCCTTTAGGGCAGCTCGACTTTCTCAAGCAGCGCGGCGTCGCGCTCGAGGGGCTGGAGAAGGTGGCCGGCAAGACTTTCCGCTGGAAGGGCAAGTACGGTTACGACTTGAATGTGGCGCAGACGCTCGACACGCAGCTCAACGTGTTCGAGCACTTCCAGCCCAGGCTCGACGCGCGGGCGCGCGCCTGCGACCGCATCTTCCTCGGCAACATCGACCCCGAGCTGCAGCTGCGGGTGCTCGACCAGGTCTCCCGGCCCAAGCTGGTCTGCGCCGACACAATGAACTACTGGATCACCTCGAAGCGGGCGGCGCTGTTGAAGCTGCTGCCCCGGGTCGACGTGCTGATGGTCAACGACGGCGAGGCGCGCCAGCTCGCCGGCGAGTCAAACGTCATGCGGGCGGCGGCGGTGATTTTGAAGCTGGGCGCGCGCGCCGTGGTGGTGAAGCGCGGCGAGTACGGGGCCCTGCTGGTGTCGCCCGGCGAGAGCTTCTACGCGCCTGCTTATCCGCTGGCCGAGGTGGTGGATCCGACCGGCGCCGGCGACACTTTCGCGGGCGGGTTCCTCGGGCTGCTCGACCGGCTCGACGATGGCTCGGCGCGCTCGTTGCGGCAGGCGGTGGTGATGGGTTGCACCATCGCCTCGTTCACCGTCGAGGCGTTCTCGCTCGACCGGCTGCGCTCGCTGTCGCTCGCCGAGGTGCGGGAGCGGTTCGGAGCCTTCAAGACGCTGGTGCACTTCGATGAGCTGCCGGGGCACGTGGCGTAGGCGGGCAAGCAGCGCGAGGTTTGTGCAGCCGTGCGCGCTTTGCGCTAGAACCCGCGGCCCATGGCATTCGACGAGAAGGTAAAGGCGGAACTGGCGCGCATTGAGCAGGGCGGCGCGCCCAAGTATCACCAGAAAAACGCCGAGACGGGCAAGCTCTTCGCCCGCGAGCGTGTGCGGCTGCTGCTCGACGAGGGCAGCTTCGTCGAGGACGGCGCGCTCGCGAACGCGCGCGAAGCTGAGCTGCCGGCCGACGGCGTGGTGACCGGCTTTGGAAAGATCGCCGGCCGCCTGGTGGCGCTGATGGCCAACGACAGCACCGTCAAGGCGGGCTCGTGGGGCCGGCGCACGGTGGAGAAGATCGTTCGCATCCAGGAGCAGGCGCTGAAGGCGCGCTGCCCGATGCTCTACCTGGTGGACAGCGCCGGCGCGCGCATCACCGACCAGCTGGAGATGTTCCCCGGCCGGCGCGGCGCGGGCCGCATCTTCTTCCTGCAGTGCCAGCTGAGCGGGCTCGTTCCGCAAGTTTGCCTGCTCTTCGGGCCGAGCGCGGCGGGCGGCGCGTATATCCCGGCCTTCTGCGACATCGTCGTGATGGTGGACAAGAACGCCTCGATGTACCTGGGCTCGCCGCGCATGGCCGAGATGGTGATTGGTGAAAAGGTCTCGCTGGAGGAGCTGGGCGGGGCGCGCATGCACTGCTCGGTGTCGGGCTGCGGCGACGTGCTGGTGAAGACCGAGCAGGAGGCCATTGAAGCCGGCAAGCGGTACCTCAGCTATCTGCCGTCGAGCTTTGAGCAGGCATTGCCGGTATCGAAACCAATCCCGCCCGCGGCTTCCGGGAAGCGCATCGAAGAGATCATCCCGCCCGACCAGAACAAGTTCTTCGATATGTTCGCGCTGCTGCGGGAAATCGCCGACGCGGACTCGATCTTCGAGATCAAGAAGCTCTTCGCGCCCGAGGTGATCACCTGCTTCGCCCGCATCGAGGGGCGGCCCGTTGGTATCGTCGCCTCGCAGCCCAAGCACAAGGGCGGGGTGCTGTTCGTCGATTCGGCGGACAAGGCGGCGCGGTTCATCACGCTCTGCGACGCGTTCGGCCTGCCCCTTCTTTACCTGCCCGACGTGCCCGGATTCATGATCGGCACCAAGGTCGAGCGCGAGGGGATCATCCGCCACGGTGCCAAGATGATCATGGCGGTGAGCGAGGCGACGGTGCCGAAGCTCTGCGTCATCATCCGCAAGGCGTACGGCGCCGGGCTCTACGCGTTCGGCGGGCCGGCCTTCGAGCCCGACGCCACCATCGCGCTGCCGCAGGCAATGGTCGCGGTGATGGGTCCGGAGGCCGCGGTCAATGCGGTCTATGCGAACAAGATCGCCGAGAAGCCCGAGCCCGAACGCGCCGCCTACGTGCAGAAGCTGCGCGATGATTACAAGGCAGATATCGATATCTTCAAGCTCGCCTCCGAGCAGGTGATCGACGCCATCGTGCCGGGCGACCGGCTGCGCGCGGAGATCGTGGCGCGCTTCGACGCGGCGGCGCAGCGTTACCGGCCGGTCAGCCCCAAGCGCCGCAGCGTCACTCCGGTCTGACACGAAGCGGCTCCCGCTCTGACTTCGGGGCCGCGCGCGAAGTGCGGCCCTGGCTCACGCGTGAAGCGGCGCGCCCTCACCGGCAGCTGGTCGCCGGAGCCCGCGCGGAGAGCGGCGCGGCGGGGCAGGCGACTGCCTCGAAGGCGCCCGAGAGATGATCGCCAGAGCCGGCGAAGCGAACGTCGAAGGTGCCGCTCGCGCCGCTGGAGCCGATGTTGGCGATGGTGACCGTACCGGTCGCCGCGCCCACCGCGAGCGGCGAGGCGCGGCACGCCTCGTCGGTGCGCAGCGCCGCCGCCTGGGCGATCCGCCCGCCGGCCGCTGCGCCGATCGGATACTCGCCCGGCTGCGTAGCGGCCGAGCGGTGGCTCTGCTCGCCGAGGGTGCCCAGGTTCAGCACGAGCACCGTCGCATTGCGCACGCCTGCGTTCAGCGACGCCTGCCCGCACGCATTCGGGAACGACGAGACCCAGAGGGTCAGGAACGAGTCGCCGGTGGCGGCGTCCCTGCCGACGTAGCTGAGCGAATCGCCAGCCGTGAACGGCTGGCCTTCCAGCGTGCCTTGGACGTCGCTGCGCCCGGTCGGCCCAAAGGCCGGGGCCTCGCTGCCGGCCCGCTTCCCGCCGCAGGCGCACAAGAGAAGGAACGAAAGCGCGAGCAAAGATTTCATCCACACGAGGTTAACCACCGGGGGCGCGCGAAACTACCCGGCGCGGTTTTTCCATGACACGCTCGCGCGCCCATGGCGACACCGCTCGCTCGCGCGGCGACCGCGCGCCGCTTCTGGCTGCCGGCGACCGTCTGTCTCGCGCTGCTGTCGATCGCCTACGCGCGCACGGCGGCGGGCACCAGCCACCCGTCGCCTTGGGGCTACCGGACCTGGGCGTTCGGCGCGCTCGCGTACTCGGACATCCTCGCGCTGCACGAGGACCGCGGCGCCACCCGCCACCGTCTCCCCTATCTCGAAGACAAGATCGAGTACCCGGTGCTGCTGGGCTTTGGCATGTGGTGGCCGAGCGTGATCGCACCGAAGAGCCCCGGCTACTTCGCGCTGACGTTCGCGGCCTTGGCGCTGTGTGCTCTCGGCACGCTCTGGCTCCTCTGCTCGCTCCCCGGTGCGTCGCCGTGGATCTGGGCCGCGTCGCCCGCGCTGCTCGTCTACGCGGGCCTGAACTGGGATCTCTTCGGCATCCTCCCGCTGCTGCTCGGCGTCTGGCTCTGGGCGCGGGGCCGCGAACGCTGGGCGGCGGCGGTGCTCAGCCTGGCCGTCTGGACCAAATTCTTCCCGCTGCTGGTGCTGGGCGTGCTCCTGCTCCTCGCGCTGAGGAAGAGCATCAAAGTCGCGCTGCAGCTGTTCGCCATCTTCTGCGGCGTTACCCTGGCGCTCAACCTCCCTTTCGCGCTCTTCGCGCGCGACAACTGGCTCGAGTTCTTCCGCTACAACCGCGTGCGCGAGATCGAGCCCAGCCTCTATCTCCTGCTCGGCCGCGACCCGCGCGGCTTCGCGCCCGCTGCCAACGCGATCTCGGCGGCAGTCACGCTCGCCGCCGCCACCGCCATCGCCGCGCTGGAGCTGCGCACGCGCCGCATCGACGCGATGAAGGCGGCCTGCGCTCTGGTCTGCGTCTTCTTCGCCGTCAACAAGGTGTACTCGCCGCAATACTGGCTCTGGGTGGTGGCGCTGCTCGCGCTCGCCGCCGCCCCCACCATCCTTGCCACCTCGATCTCCTGCGTCGCGGTGGCTGATTACGTGGTGAGCTTCAGCTTCCTGCACTTGCAGTCCGACCGCGCCTGGGCGCAGGTGCGCTGGTTCGGAGAGGCCATCTTCTGGCCGATGGTGTCCCTGCGCTACGCGGCGCTCTTTGCTTGCGCTGCCTGGGCCTTCTCCCGCGTCCTCCCCCGAAGAGCGCTTGCGGTATAAGGGGCGCTATGTCCGCACCTGAGGGCCAGGCGACTCCAACCTTCGGCCGCTACCGGGATCCGGTGATGCTCGGCGCGGGCGGGATGGGCGCCGTCTACAAGGCCACGGATCCGGCCCTCGATCGCTTTGTCGCCATCAAGGTGCTGACGCACCGCGAGCCCAGGTACGTCGAGCGCTTCCGCCGCGAGGCGCAGGTGCTGGCGAAGATCATGCACCCGAGCATCATCCAGATCTACGAGATCGTCGGCTCGGACGACGACGGCCTCGATCCCTACATCGTCATGGAGTACTTCGAGGGCAAGCCGCTCGACAGCGCGCTGAAGATGGGACCGATGAGCGGTCTGCAAGTGGTGTCCATCATGCGCCAGACGGCGGAGGGACTCAGGAAGGCGCACCGCAACAACGTCATCCACCGCGACATAAAGCCGGCGAACCTCATGCTCGCCTCCAACGGCGACGCCAAGATTCTGGACTTCGGCATCGCCAAGGCGACCGACGCCAAGAAGGACCTCACCGGCCAGACCGTGCTCGGCACGCCGTATTACATGAGCCCTGAGCAGGCGATGGGACAGCCCATCGATGGCCGCACCGACATCTACTCGCTCGGCATCACCGCATTCCATCTGCTCACCGGTTGCCGGCCGTTCGAGGCCAAGAGCAAGGTGGACGTGATGCTGATGCAGGTGAAGAATCCGCTGCCCTCGTTGCGCGACTACGTGGAAGTGGACGGCCGCATCCAGGAGCTGATTGAGAAGATGTGCGCGAAGCAGCCCAGCGCGCGGCACCAGAGCTGCCAGGACTTGATTGACGCGATCGATGCGCTGCCTCGGTCGCTGGGCGGCAAGCAGACCACCTCGCCCGCCATGGCCTCCGCGCCGGTGCGGCTGCCGCCGCCGATCATTGCGCAGGAGCGCGCGGTGCCCGCCGAGGTGCCGCGGCCCGCCCCGCGCGTGGCCCCGCGCGCCGTGAAGACTCCCTCCGTGCCGCATCGCGCGACCGCGACGCCTTCGCTGACGCCGAGTCGCGCCGCCGCTGCACGCCCGACCTCGCGGCCGGAGGTGCGAAGGGCCCCGCCGCCCGCGGTGCCCAGGGCCTCCTCGAAAGCGTGGGTCGGGGTGCTGCTGGGCGCGCTCGCGGGCGTGGTCGTGCTGGGCGGAGCCGGCTTCTTTCTCTGGCAGCGCAACGCCAACCGGCCGGGCGCGTGGCGCGTGCCGGTGAAGGGCTGGATCTATCCCGGTGCGCCGGCCCCGCCTTTGAAGCGCGTGCAGTCGAGCGGCGGCTATGGCAACTGCGTCTTCTCCACCCGGGAGCTCGAGCGGGGCAAGGAAGAGGCCGGCTCGGTGCGCAACATCTTCTCCGGCGACGAGCCCATCTTCGCGCGCTGCTACTTCGCGCACCAGGTCGGGCCCAACAAGGCGGGCGAGGTGTGGCAGGACCTCTGGATCGATGGGCAGAAGCGCGCCCAGGTCCTCTACGATCCGGCGTTGCCCAACGACGAGGATCAGCTCGGCGTCGAGATCAGCAAGCGCCCCCAGCAAAGATTTGCGGAGCTGTCGCGTGGCAAGCATACGATCGACATCTGGATTTACCGGCAGTCCGACGAAGCCGAGAATCCCGAGCCGCTCGCCGCCGGCGAGCTCACCTTGCGCAGGTAATCAGCGAAAGCCGGGAGACGGATGGACTTCGAGCTGAATGAGAGCCAGCGCAAGCTGGTGGCGATGGTGCGGGATTTCTGCGTGCGCGAGGTCAAGCCCCACGCGATGGAGTGGGACCGCGACGAGCGCTTTCCCACCGAGGTGGTGCGGCAGCTGGGCGAGCTGGGCCTGCTCGGCATGGCGGTGCCTGAAGAGCTGGGCGGCTCGCAGCTCGAGGCGGTGTCGATCGCGCTGGTGATCGAGGAGATCGCGCGCTGGGACGGCTCGCTCGCGCTCACCGTCGCCTCGCACAACGGCCTCGGGACCAGCCACCTGCTCCGCTTCGGCAGCGACCAGCTGCGGGAAAAATTCATCCCCGACATCGCCGCCGGCAGGAAGCTCGCGGCATGGGGACTCACCGAGCCGGGCTCGGGGTCGGACGCGGCGGGCCTGCGCTCGACCGCGGTGCGCAAGGGCGCCGGCTGGGTGCTGAACGGCACCAAGATGTTCATCACCCAGGGCTCGGTCGGCGACACATTCGTGGTGCTCGCGCTCACCGACCCCGGCAAGCGGCAGAAGGGCATCACCGCCTTCCTGCTCGAGAAGGGGCAGCGGGGCTTCTCGCAGCGGCAGCTGCACGGCAAGCTCGGCATGCGCAGCTCGGACACCGCGGAGCTGGTGATGGAGGACGTCTACGTCCCCGACGAGATGCGCATCGGCGAGGTGAACGGCGGCTTCATCGATACATTGAAGATTCTCGATAAAGGCCGCATCACCATCGGCGCGCTGAGCGTGGGTCTGGGGCGCGGTGCGCTCGAAGAATCGATCGCGTACTCGAAAGATCGCAAGGCGTTCGGCCAGAGCATCAGCGACTTCCAGGCGTTGCGCTGGATGATGGCGGACATGGCCACCGAGCTGGACGCAGCGCGGCTGCTGGTGCTGCGCGCAGCGTGGCTCTGCGATCAGGGCCGGCCGTTCACCAATGAGGCGGCGATGGGCAAGCTGTTCGCGAGCGAGGCCGCCTGCAGGGCCGCGGCGAACGGGGTGCAGATCCACGGCGGCTACGGGTTCACCCGCGAGTTCATGGTCGAGCGCATCTACCGCGACGTGAAGCTGTGCACCATCGGCGAAGGCACGAGCGAGATCCAGCGGCTGGTCATCGCGCGCGATCTCCTCAAGGCGTGATGGGCGGCGGAGGGACCATGACGGGCCTCGCCGCGCGAGTTCTCCAGGGCGACGTTCGCGCCGCCGCGCGCCTGATGCGGCTGGTCGACGACGCGCAGCCCGCCGCCGAGGCCGAGCTGCGCGCGCTCTTCCCGCACACCGGCCGGGCGCAGCTGGTGGGCATCACCGGCAACCCGGGCGCAGGCAAGAGCACGCTGGTGGATCGGCTGGTCGCGCACCTGAGATCGCTCGGCAAGACCGTCGGCGTGCTCGCGGTCGATCCCACCAGCCCCTTTACCGGCGGCGCCATTCTCGGCGATCGCATCCGCATGCAGGATCACGCGCTCGACCCGGGCGTCTTCATCCGCTCGCTGGCGACGCGCGGGCAGCTCGGCGGCCTCTCGCGGGCCACCTCCGACTGCGCGCGCGTGCTCGACGCGATGGGGAAGGACGTGGTGCTGATCGAGACGGTGGGCGTGGGCCAGGACGAGGTCGAAGTGTGCCGGCTCGCGCACACCACCTGCGTGGTGGTGGTGCCCGGCCTCGGCGACGACATCCAGGCCATCAAGGCGGGCATCCTCGAGGTGGCCGATCTCTTCGCGGTCAACAAGAGCGATCGCGAGGGCGCCGACCGCACCGTGCGCGACCTGCGCTCGATGCTGGAGCTGAACCACGCCATGCTCGGCGCGGGCGACGAGGCGCCTTATGAAATCCAGATCATCAAATGCGTGGCCTCGCAGAACGAGGGCATCACCGAATTGTGGAATGCGATCGCCGCGCATTACCAATATCTGAAGACGTCGGGCGAGCTGCTGGTGCGCGAGAAGCAACGCGCCAAGAGCGAGCTGCTGGAAATTTTGCGCGAGCGGCTGATGCGCGTGGCGCTCGCGAAGCTGACGCAGCAGGGCGCGCAGCTGGATGATCTCGCGCTGCGGATCGCGCGGCGCGAGACCGACCCGTACACCATCGCGGACGAGGCGGCGCGGCTTTAAGGCCGCGCCCTCCGCATGGCCCAGCTCCCCGATCAAGAGAGGGTGGCGCTGCTGACCGCGCGGCTCGGCCTGCCCGCGGGATCGATCAAGAATGAGCTCGCGCTCGAGGCGCTGCGCAGCTCGAGCTACGTCAACGAGCGCGCGCTGGCGCCGGCGCGCGAGAGCCTGCGCTCCAACGAGCGGCTCGAGTTCCTCGGCGATGCGGTGCTGGGCATGGCCATCGCCCAGCGCTGCTACCAGCGCTTCTCCGACGCGCCCGAAGGTGAGCTGACGCGGCTGCGCGCGTCGCTGGTGCGCGAGGAGTCGCTCGCCATCGTGGCGCGCAGTCTTTCGCTGGGCGAGCTCCTGCTGGTGGGCCGCGGCGACGGCGTGCGCGACAACCCGGCGCGGCTGGCCGACGCGCTCGAGGCGGTGCTCGCGGCGGTCTTCCTGAGCTGCGGGATGGTGGCGACGCAGGAGCTGCTGGAGCGGCTGCTGGCGCCGCTGTTCGAGCAGACGGTGGCGCTCGGGCGCGACCCCAAGACGGAGCTGCAGCACTTCTTCCAGTCGCGCCGGCGCGCGCCGCAGTACCAGGTGATCGCGGCGCTGGGGCCGCCGCACGCGCGCGAGTACGAGATCGAGGCGAGGCTCGACAACGTGCCGCTCGCGCGCGGCACCGGGCGCTCCAAGAAGGAGGCCGAGCAGGCTGCGGCGCGGGCGGCGCTGGAGAAGCCGGACCTGCTCGAGCGCGCGCTGCTGGACGAGCCGGTCGCCGTCGAGGACCCTGACGAGCGCTGGCCTCTGCTGGCGGCGGAAGAGATCGCGCGGCTGCGCGCCACGCTGGGAGGCGCGGTCGCCGAGGCGCAGCACGTCGGCAGCACCGCGGTGCCGGGGCTCGCCGCGCGCGCAGCGATCGATCTGGTGGTCGCGTTGCGCGCGCCGGACCTCGCCCCGCGCCTGCCGGAGTACGAGCCCGCGGGTCCGCGCGCGTTCCGTAAGCGGGGCGCGAGGGGCGCGTTCAACCTGCGCCTGTTGGAGCCCGGCAGCGACGCGCTCGGGGACGACCTGCTGCTGCGCGAGTTCCTGCGCGCGCACCCGGACGAGGCGGCGCGGTACGGCGCGGCCAAGCGGGCGCTCGTCGCCGCGGGCGCGGCCGGTTCGCTGCGCTACGAGGAGGAGAAGGCCTCGCTCGTCTCCACGCTGCTCGAGCGCGCGCGCAGGGCGGCGCCGGCACCAGAGCCGCACGACGAGTCGTCCCAGGGGCCGCCGCCCGGAAACGGCGATGGTTAATTCGCAGTCGCTCCTGACGCGGAGTTTGTTATGGTGCCCGCCCTTTCGGAGACCTGAGCGCATGAACATCCGATCCAATCGTCTCGCATTCGTCAGCGTTCTATTCCTCGGCGCGGCGTTCATCGCCGGCTGCAAAGACAACCGGCCCGACGCCGCCCCGGCCGTCCAGGCAGCGCCCCCGCCGCCGCCACGCCCGCCGCCAGCTATCGAGCAACCTTCCTCGATGATTTCCAAGGAGCAGATCATGTCGACCTCCGGTATCCCGCAGGGCAATGGCGATCTACGCGGTCTTCCACACCAGCCGCGGCAACATCGTGGTCAAGCTGTTCGAGAAGGAGGCGCCGATCACCGTCGCCAACTTTGTCGGGCTCGCCACCGGCTCGCGCGAATGGACCGACCCGCGCACGCACGCCAAGACCAAGGCCAAGCTCTACGACGGCACCGTCTTCCATCGCGTGATCCCGCAGTTCATGATCCAGGGCGGCGATCCGCTCGGCACCGGCACCGGCGACCCCGGCTACCGCTTCGAGGACGAGTTCGGCAGTGGCAAGAAGTTCGACAAGCCTGGTCTGCTCGCCATGGCGAACGCAGGCCCGGGCACCAACGGCTCGCAGTTCTTCATCACCGAGGTGCCCACGCCGCACCTCAACAACAAGCACACCATCTTCGGCGAGGTGGTGAAGGGCTTCGAGCTGGTGCCGCAGATCGGGCGCGCGGGCAACGCCACCACCAAGCTCGACACGCTCGAGATCGTCCGCAGCGAAAAGGCCCCATAGTGCCTGACCTGAAGCCGGCCCACCGGGCAGGATTTGTCGCCATCGTGGGCCGGCCCAACGTCGGGAAGAGCACGTTACTCAACCGGCTGATGGGGCAGAAGGTCGCCATCGTCAGCCCCAAGCCGCAGACCACCCGCGGCCGCGTCCTCGGAGTCCTGACCCGCGACGACGCGCAGATCGCGCTGCTCGACACGCCGGGCCTCCACACCGCCGCGAAGGGCGGCCTCAACGCCCGCATGGTCAATCGCGCGCTGCAGACGCTCGCCGACGCCGACGCCGCGCTCTTCCTCATCGAGGCGCAGGGCCCGGCCATCGACTCCGCCACGCGCAAGGCGCTCGAGCAGGTCAAGGCGGCGAAGAAACCGACGCTGCTGGTGATCAACAAGATCGACGAGGTCCGCAAGCACGAGTTGCTCCCGCTCATCGACCGCTGGAAGAGCGAGTACGAGTGGACCGAGATCTACCCGCTCTCGGCGCTCACCGGCCAGAACGTCGAGGGCCTCCTGCCCGCGCTGATCGCTCACCTGCCCGAGGGCGAGCGGATGTTCGACAAGGACGCCTGGACCGACGTGCCCGAGCGACAGCTGTGCGCCGAGTTGGTCCGCGAGCAGATCCTGCGGCAGACCGAGCAGGAGGTGCCGTACTCGACGGCGGTTTTGATCGAGGAGTTCGACGAGACCGAGCGCGAGACAGGGAAGCGCGGCCTGGTGCGCATTCTCGCCACCGTGCTCTGCGAGCGCGACAGCCAGAAGGCCATCCTCATCGGCAAGGGCGGCTCGCGGCTCAAGGAGATCGGCACGCTGGCGCGCCGCGAGATGGAGCGGCTCCTCGGCGCCAAGGTCTTCCTGCAATTGCATGTGCGCGTCGAGCCGGGCTGGACCCAGAGCGAAAAGGGCATGCGGCGCGCCGGCTACACCGACTGATCGCGCCCCCGCACTGGCTGCGGGCGCCGCCGCTGCCAGGCATAGAGCAGGATGGCGCCGCCGACGACCTCGCCCGCGATCGAGTAGCCGCTGGTGAGATTCCGCTGCAGGTGATCGGCGAAGTCGGTAAAGGGCGCGATGGGGAAGCGCACGCCCAGCGCGGGGAAGACGAGGGCGATCACCGTGAGCCGATCGAGCGGCACCGGCGGGCCGAAGAGGTCACCGAGGTTGTCGAGGAACAGGTGCGTTACGACGCCGGCCGCGACTGCGGCAAGTCCGCGAAAGCGAAACGACAGCGCCGCGAGCAGCAGGAAGAAGAGCAGCGTATGGCCGACCGTGCGCGTGCCGCTGATCAGTCCGAGCGCGGCGCCGTGGCGCCCGGTCGAAAGCGAAAGCGCGTAGTAGAGCGGCTTGTCGATCAGGTCCGGCAGCAGGCAGCCGAGATAGAGCAGCCGCCAGTCGAAGCGGCGCCGCCAGGGCCCCAGTAGCCGCGAGCCGATACCGAGATGCCCGAGCGGAAGCAACCGCTAGAAATCGATGCTGGCGGAGACGACGCCGACGGGCGCGGTGAGGTTGGTCTTCTTCGGCTGCGCCACGCCGACGAGGCCCTGGATCTGGAGCGTCCGCGTCACCATCCACGCGATGGCCGGTCCGGCGGTGAGGTCGTAGTCGCGCGTGCCCGCCACCTTCACCGCCGCCTCCTGGTCGGAGACCTCGGCCTGCAGGCGGCTGTCGATGCCGGCGCGGATGGCCTCGCTGAAGCGGTACCCCGCGAAGCCCTTGGCCTCGAGATCCTTGCCGCCACCGTTGTTGGTCTCGACCCCGAAGACGCCGTTCAACACCAGCTCGAACTTGCCGATGCGGCGGCCCGCGGCGATGAGGAACTCGACCTCTCCCGCGTCGGGGTGGAAGCCCACCGTCTTGAAGCGGACGCCGGTGGAGAGGTCGAGGCCGAGCTGGTCCTGCGAGAAGAGCTGGTAGCGCACGCGCGCCGAGGGGCCGGAGGCGCCGACCTGCATGTACACGCCGACGTCGGCCGAGACGTGCTCGAAGGGCGTGTACGAGATCGAGCCGGTCACGCCGGAGGCTCCGCTGGTGGCGCCGGTCGCGTTGGTCGTGGAGGAGGTGCCGGTCGCGCCGCCGCTCACGCGCACCGTCCCTTTGGAAGGTGTGGCGGGCGCATCGGTGAGCAGGCTGTCGCGGTCGAGGCCTTGCGCGTTTGCGGCTACCGAAGCGAGCAGGATGGCGGCGGGAAGAATCAGGCGCATGCACGCTCCAGCAGGAGTTGAAGACGGGCGCGAAAGTGACCCAGCATCGGGGCTCCGTCAAGGTGCGACAAACGACTTATCTTCGGAATGTCCCAGTGCGGTCGAGGGCGCGGGCGGCACCGCTCGGTTCATCGCGGTCGCCGCGCGGTCTCGGGCATGTCCCCTCGCGGCGATTGCATTGACGGAGCCCGCTCCCTCTGCGATACCCCGCACCCCGTGGCGAAGCGCTACTTCATTCACACATTCGGCTGCCAGATGAACGAGTCCGACTCGCAGCGGATGGGCGAGGCCCTCGCGCGCGCCGGCTGGGGCCCAACCGAGACCGCCGACCTGGCCGATCTGGTGCTGATCAACACCTGCGCCATCCGCGAGAAGGCCGAGGACAAGCTCTACTCGGCTCTCGGCCGCTACCGGTTGCTCAAGTCGCGGCGCGGGACGCGCATCGGCGTCGCGGGCTGCGTGGCGCAGCAGGAAAAGGACCAACTCCTCCAGCGCGCGCCCTATGTGGATTTCGTGCTCGGCCCAGACCAGCTCGCGCGCGTGCCGGAGCTGGCGGAGCAGGGTGGCGTCGAGACGGGCTGGGTCGCTTCGGAGGAGTACGTCTTCCCGCAGGCCGACCCTTCGAATTCGCGCGGCCGCGCCACCGCCTTCGTCACCGCGATCAAGGGCTGCGACAACGTCTGCTCTTTCTGCGTCGTCCCCTATACCCGCGGTCGCGAGGTGTCGCGGCCGTACGCAGAGATCGTCGGCGAGGCCGCCGCGCTGGTCCAGGTGGGCGTGCGCGAGGTGACGTTGATCGGCCAGAACGTCAACTCCTACGCGGGCGGCTGCAGCTTCGCCGAGCTCATCCGCCGCGTCGACGAGGTGCCCGGGCTGCAGCGCATCCGCTTCACCACCAGCCACCCGATGGACCTGTCGCCCGAGCTGGTGCGCTGCTTCATCGAAGTTCGTCGATTGATGCCGCACTTCCATCTCCCGGTGCAGCACGGCGCGGACACGGTGCTCCAGCGGATGCGCCGCAAGTACACCATCGCGCAATATGAAGAGCGCATCGCGCAGCTGCCCGCGAGCGTGTCTCTCACCAGCGACATCATCTGCGGCTTTCCGGGAGAGACGGACGACGAGCACGCGCAGAACCTCGCTTTCTTGCAGCGCACGCCCTACGACAGCCTCTTCTCCTTCATCTACAGCCCGCGGCCGCACACCGGCGCGGTGCTGAAGTTGAACGCCGGGGTCGAATGGCGCGAGGTGCCGCGCGAGCTCGCGCTGCAGAGGCTCGAGCAGGTGCAGGCGCTGCAGCGCGCGCGATCGCTGCAGCGGCACGCAGCGCTGGTCGGCGCCGAGGTCGAGGTGCTGGTCGAGAACGCTCAAGGCCCCAAGCGCTTCGGCCGCACGCGCGAGAACGTGGCGGCGCACTTCGCAGGCGACGCTCAAGTTGGCGACCTGGTTCGCGTCCGCGTCGAGCGGACCGGGCTGATGGCGCTCGACGGGACGCAGGCCGGCATCTCCGACCGGGCCCCGGCCACCGAGGCGCGACCGCGCCGGCGCCTGGCCGTAGTGAGCGCGTAAGTGCTCCCTCTCCTCGCGCTCGTCGGACGGCCCAACGTGGGCAAGTCCACCTTGTTCAACCGCATCATCGGGCGGCGCATCGCCATCGTCGAGGACAGGCCTGGCGTGACGCGCGACCGGCAATATCAAGAGGCCGAGTACGAGGGCCGCCACTTCCGCGCCGTCGATACGGGTGGTTTCACGGCCAAGACCGACGAGAAGCTGGTGATCGCGGTCCGCGAGCAGGCGCAGATCGCGATCGCCGAGGCGGACGTCATCGTGCTGGTGGTCGATGCCGAGGCGGGGCTCGCCGGCGCCGACCGTGAGCTCGCCCACATCCTCCGCAAGGGCGGCAAGCCGGTGCTCCTCGCGGCGAACAAGATCGACTCCAATCGCCGCGCGGACAACCTCGATCTCGGCGAGCTGCACGCGCTCGGCTTCGACGTCTTCCCCTTGAGCGCCGAGCACGGCCGCGGCGTCTCTGACCTGCTGGACGTCGCGACGAAGGATTTCCCCAGGGCGGATCCCGAAGCGCCCGAGGTCGAGGACGATCCCAACCTGATCCGCCTCGCGGTGCTGGGCCGGCCCAACGTCGGCAAGAGCACCCTGCTCAACAAGCTATTGGGCGAGGAGCGCTTCGTCGCCTCGGCGCTGCCGGGCACCACGCGCGACGCGGTGGACGAGCGCTTCGAGTACGGCGGCAAGATCTTCGTGCTCACCGACACCGCGGGCCTGCGCAAGAAGCGGCAGGTGATCGACAAGGTCGAGGTGTTCAGCGCGCAGAAGGCGCTCCGCGCCGTCGAGGAGTCGGACGTGGTGGTGGTGCTCACCGACGCCACCGAGCTGGGCGTCGACCAGGACGCGCGAATCGCCGCGCAGGCCGAGGAGCGCGGGCGCGCGGTGGTGCTGTGCGTGAACAAGTGGGACCTGGTCAAGGACAAGGTGGCCGAGGCGAAGAAGCTGCGCGAGGAGGCCGCGCGCCACCTGCAGCACGTGGACTTCGCGCCGCTCCTCTTCGTCAGCGCTCTCGAGGGCACGCGCATCCACAAGATCCTCGACCTCGCCATCGAGCTGCATGCAGAATCGTCCACGCGGCTGCCCACGCCGCAGCTCAATCAATGGCTGCAGGAGATGCAGGACGAGCACCCGGCGCCACTCTGGCACGGCTATCCGGTGCGCTTCTCGTACGCGTACCAGGTCGCCGAGCAGCCGGTGACCATCGCCATCCAGACCAACCGCCCGCAGGCGGTGGACGACTCCTACCGGCGCTTCCTGGTCAACCGCTTCCGCGAGCGCTTCAAGCTCCGCGTTCCGGTGCGCCTGCTCTTCAAGAAGAAGAGCGGCGCCACGCCCCGAGGGAGCCGCGAGAAATGATCGCGGTCGCCGATCTCGGCGCGAGGAACATCAACTCTCCTGCGCTCTGGGTCGGCTTCCTCTGCGCGGTCGTGCTGCTGCTGCTCTTCGATCTGCGCATCGCTGGGCGGCGCGAGCAGGAGGCGGGCTTCAGAGAGGCCTTGGGCTGGAGCGTTTTTTGGATTTTTTTGTCTCTGGGCTTCGGCGGCTACATCTGGGCGCGCCATGGCGGGCAGGCCGGCCTCGAATTCTTTGCCGGCTACCTGCTGGAAAAGTCGCTCTCGGTCGACAACCTGTTCGTCTTCGTGGTGCTGTTCCGCAGCTTCGCCATCCCGCCGCAGCACCAGCACCGCGTGCTCTTCTGGGGAGTGCTCGGCGCCATCGTGCTGCGTGGCACGCTGATCCTCGCGGGCGTCGCGCTGGTCCACCGCTTCCACTGGATCCTCGCGGTCTTCGGCTTCGTGCTCGTCTACACCGCCTGGCGGATCCTCTTCACCGTCGATGAGGTCGACCGCCTGCCGACCGACAACGCCGTGGTCCGCTGGGTCCGCGCGCACGTACCGATGACGGCCACCATCGACGGCCCCGAGTTCTTCCTGCGCAAGGGCGGCAAGCTCTTCGCCACGCCACTGGTGCTCGCCATCGTGGCCGCCGAGACCGCCGACCTGGTCTTCGCGCTCGACTCCATCCCCGCCGTCTTCGCCGTCACCGACGACTCGTTCCTGGTCTTCTCGAGCAACATCTGCGCGGTGATGGGCCTGCGCGCGCTCTACTTCGTCGTGCGCGGCGCGCTGCTCAAGCTGCGCTACCTGAAGCCCGGGCTCGCCGCCATCCTCACCTTCGTCGGGCTGAAAATGATGCTGTGGAAGTGGGTGACGCTGCCGACCGGCACCTCGCTTGCGATCATCCTCGGCATCCTCGCGACGGCGATGATCGTGTCGCTGGTGAAGGCCGACCCGGCCTGAGCCGCTTGCGCCCAGGCAGCTCACGGCGCAGGCTTCTTCACGCATGTGCCGGATGCCAGCGTACGCAGGCCCGCCGATCGCTTTGGGCGAGCTCGTCTCGGCACCGACGCATTCGCTGCTGGTGCAGAGCTACCGCCCGCTCGAGATGACCAGCGGCGTGGTCAATGCCGATGGCTGGGGCACCGCGCTCCACGCCGAGCACATGCAGCTGATTGCGGCGCTGCTCGAAGGCCGGCTGCACCGCATGCCGCGCCCGCTGCCCGCGGCTCCCGAGCCAATGGGAGTCTGGGAGTGGACGTCGAGCTGGTTCGAGCCATATCCCCGCTTCCGTCCGTACCCGTACGATGGATACTCGACGCCCTGGTTCGGGCAGACCCACCGGGTGCTTCGCGGCGCCTCGTGGGCGACCGCGGCGCGGCTGCGGCGCAGGACGATGCGCAACTGGTACGAGCCGGGGTTCCGTGAGATCCCGACTGGCTTTCGCTGCGCGGGAGAACTTTAGGATGAGGCGACGACCCATGCCGCGCACCACGCCCAACCTGCTTCCCACTCCCGTGATTCCTCTGGCCGCCGCGCTCGTTCCCATCGCCGCTGAGGTGGCCGTGCTCGAGCAGCTTCGCCAGGGTCTGGGCGGCCGGCCGCGCGAGATCCCCTGCAAGTATTTCTACGACGACCGCGGGTCGGCGCTCTTCGAACAGATCACTGCGCTCGAGGAATACTATCCGACGCGCACCGAGCACGCCTTGATTGCCGCGCAGGCGCAGCAGATCGTCGAAGCCGCCGGCGGCGCGCAGCTCTGCGACATCGTGGAATTGGGCAGCGGCGCGGCGTCCAAGACCCTCGCGCTCCTCGCGGCGGCCGGCAGGCCCCGCTATGTCGCGGTCGATATCAGCGCGCACGCGCTCGGCCGCACGCGCGAGCTGATCGCGCAGGCGCGGCCCGATGTGCGGGTCGAGAGCGTGCTCGCCGATTATTCGCGCGATTACTCGCTGCCGGAGAAGCCTTTGCAGGGACGGAGGCTCGCGCTCTTTCTCGGCGGAACCATCGGCAATGACGAGGATCTCGAAGCGATCGCTTTCCTCACCCGCGTGCGGGAGCACCTCGACAAGGGCGACACGATACTGCTGGGCGCGAACCTCGTCACCGATCCGGCCGTCATCCACCTCGCCTACAACGACGCGAAGGGCGTGACGGCGGCGTTCAACCGCAATGTCCTGCTCGCGGTCAACGCGCTGGCGCAGAGCCGCTTTGATCCGGAAGAGTTCGACCATCACGCGCCGTATGACGTCGAGCTCCGCCGCATCGAGATGTGGCTGGTGGCGCGGCGCGCGCTCGAGATCGATCTCGGCCGCATGGGCGGCACGCTGCGGCTCGAGAAGGGTGAAGGCATCCGCACCGAAATCTCACGCCGCTTCCGCCGCGACGACGCGCTCCGCCTGCTCGACGCCGCGGGCTTTAGTCCCGAACGCTGGTTCGAATCGCCCGACGGCCGCTTCGGCCTGGGCCTCGGTCGCGCTCGCGCGGCGCTGCGCGGGCTTTGAAGCAAGGGTGAACCGGCCGTTCAGCCGCAGCCCGCCGCCACGGCCAGCGCCGAGCAGACCTCGCGCATCCGCTGCCTGCGCTTGTCGGGCAACTTGAAGCGATACGTCCACACCTCGCCTCGGGCTACGACTCTGGCCACGATCCCTCGCCAGCCCAGTGTTCGAGCTCCGGCGCGCCCTTGTTCCCATACGCGCGGCGATAGGCCTCCGCGATCGCGCTCCGCCGCTTGCGGCGCAAGTACTCGTAGGCAGCTCTGCGCAGGACGAGCGAGCGGCCGTCGCGCTTGACCTCCGGGTCGGCGTCGAGCTGTTTCAAGAGGCGCTCGTCGAAGGTGACTTGAATGAGCTTCATATCACTCCCCGCCGCCGGCATCGCTCAACGTCATGAGCTGAAGGCACGCCCGGTTCAGCTCGGAGGCCTGGCGCAGGCGGAGATCGATCGCGGCACGGGTCATCGGGACGCGGGGGGTCGCCGAGGAGATGGACCCGCTCAGGTCAGCGGCCATTCTCAGGCGCTGTTCAATCGCCTCCCTGGTGTATTCGATCGCCCTCACTCGCTCTCCTGCAGCTTCGCGAGATCCGCCAGGTCTTGCGGCCGTCCGGCAGCGAGCTTCATCGAAATCAGGGCCTCGCGCGACACCACGGGCAGCTCTCCTGCGCCCCAGGGCAGGCGGCGGCGGCTCTCCCAAACCGGGGACAGCAGCTCGTTGACGATCAGGAGGTCCAGCATCAGCACGTCCGAGCCAACGATCTTGGAGACCCGCTCCATCTCGATCCCGGAGCTCGAAAACTTCATCGGCAGCGCAGCAAGCACGAAGCCGCTGGCGCGCGCGACGTTCTTGGCGAGAGCGACCTGCTCGCGACGCACCAGCAGGTCGATGTCCTTGGTCGCGCGCGGATGGCCGTGCACGGCGAGAGCGAGCCCTCCGCAGAGCGCAAACTCCACGCCCGCGGCGTCGAAGGCCAGCGCGAGCGCTCGCAATTCCTCGTAGAGGTCCACCATTCAGACCCGCGTGCAGTCCAGCACGACCTTGCCCATCTGCGCCGACTCCGAGAGCAGCCGGTCCGCCTCGGCCGCCTGCGAGAGCGGCAGCACGCGATCCACCACCGGCCGCAGCTTCTCGCGGTCGACGAGCTTGAGCATGTCGCGGAACTCCTGATCGGTGCCCATGGTGGTCCCGCGGATATCGAGCTGCTTGAAGAAGACGCGCTGGATATCCAGATCCTTGGGCCGCATCTTCGTCGCCCCATAGACCACGATGCGCGCGCCCGGCGCCGCCACCGAGATGAGCGAGTTGAAGTCGTCGCCCACCGCGCCGTCGATGATCACCGACGGCGGCCGCTTTGCCTCGGCGACGAGCTCCTTTTCCCAGCCCTTGCGCGTGTAGTTGACCGCGGCAATCGCGCCGAGCGAGCGCGCTTTGGCGAGCTTCTCCTCGCTGCTGCTGGTGACCGACACTTGCGCCCCGAGCGCTTTGGCGAAGAGCAGCGCGAGCGTGGCCACGCCGCCGCCGATGCCGGTGACGAGCACGTGCTCGCACTCCTTCACTTCGCCGCGAGTGACCACCGCGCGATAGGCGGTGATGCCGGCGCAGGGCAGGGCGGCAGCCTCGGCGAAGCTCAAGTGCTCCGGGATCTCGCAGAGCATCGACGCAGGAATCGCGATCTGCTCGGCCAGGGTCCCCTGCCGCGGCATGCCCAGAATGAGGAAAGTCTTCAAATCCTGCGCGGTGGGGTTCGGCCCCCAGCCCTCGCAGGGAATCAGCACCACGCGCTTGCCGACCCACGAGGCGTCGGTGCCGGGTCCGGTGGACTTGACCACCCCGGCGCCGTCGGAGCCCAGCACGCAGGGCAGCTGGATGCGCGCGTAGAGGCCCTTGCGGATCCACACCTCGCGATGGTTGAAGCCGGCGGCGTGCAGCTGCACCACCGCCTCGTTCTGGCCGGCGACGGGGTCGGGCAGCTCGACCAGCTTCAGCTCTTCCGGACCGCCCTGCTTTTCGAGACGGATGGCGCGCATTGTTTAATTAGCTCCCGGAATGAAGATGAACCGCAGGGCGGCTTCGGTGCCGCCGGTGGTGACGAAATTGCCGTAACGATCGGAGTTGGCGTCGACCGCGATCAGCGTGCGGACGATCAGTCCCACCGCCCACGAGCGGGTCAGCTGATAGTCGGCGCCCAGCCCGGTCCGCGTCGCGAGCGAGTACCCGAGCGTCTTCTGCGGAGTGAGGTCGACCACGGCCACCTCGATATAAGGCGAGATCGGCGTGGCGTCGAGCGTGGCCTGGATGCCGAAGGCGAGTGAGCCGATGCCGCCGTGCGGGCCCGCCCGCTGCGCCGCGTCGGCGACCAGGGCGAGCTGATCGCTCAGCCGATAGCCGAGGCCGATCCCGCCGCCGCCGCGCACGCCGAGCAGGCCGGTCGGCTGGCCGAAGATCCCCTCGAGGCGCAGCGAGAGCGCAGGCGTGCCGGACCGCAGCGAGGCCGCGCGGAGGGGCAGGGCCGCGAGCGCAATAAAGGCAAGGGCGCGGAGCACGGCGGGCACCTTACACGGCGATTGACTTCGCTGGGGGTTTCCGGCAGGTACACACGTCCTCGAGGAGGCAGCTTGACGCAGAAGATGGACCGCAAAGAGCTTCGCAAGCCCGACGAGTTTCAGGTCGTGGCCGGCAAGGCCATGCAGTGGGTGGCCGGCAACAAGCGGACGCTCACCCTCGCCCTCGGAGCGCTGGCCGCCGCGGTGCTCCTCGCCTGGGGCGCGTCGGCGTACCGGGCTTCGCGCGAGTCCAAGGCCGGCACGACCCTCTCGGGGGCGCTCGAGCTTGCGTCGCGGCCCGTCGCGGGTGAGGCGCCACCCACGCCCGGCACCGAGACCTTTGCCAGCAAGGACGAGCGGCAGAAGGCCGTACTCGCGGCGCTGGAGAAGGTGCGCAGCGAGAACGCGGGCACGCTCGCCGCGCAGACAGCGCAGGCGCAGCTCGGCTTTTGGAAGCTGAAGGCTGGCGACGACGCGGGCGCGCAGAAGGAGCTGCAGGAGTTCCTCGACAAGGCCGAGCCGAAGCACCCGCTGCGCGCCTTCGTGCTCGAGTCGCTCGGCTACGCGTACGAGGGGCAGAAGAAGCTCGACGAGGCTCGCGCCACCTTCGCAAAGCTTTCCGAAGCGGGCGCCCCCGAGCGCGCGGCCTTCCAGGCGGCACGGCTCTCGCTCGAGGAGGGCAAGCCCGAGGCGAAGCAGCAGCTCGAGCAGGTGGCGAAGGACTATCCGAAGGATCCGGTGGCGGCTGCGGCCAACGAGCGGCTCGAGCTCGCGGCGATGCCGAAGGCCGAGCCGGGACAGGCTGCTCCGGGCCCTGCCGCCCCCGAGATCAAGCCCGCCGGCCCGGCTAAAGCGGCGCCCGCCAAGGGCGCGCAGAAACCTGCTTCGAAGCCTGCGAAGCCGGCTCCGAAGCAGAATTAAATGGTGCTGGCGCTCCTGCTCGCCTTTTCGTCGCTGCCGCTCGGTCACGAGCCGCGGGCTCCGGCCCGCCCTGCGCAGTTGGACCGCCCTTTCTTCGTCGGCGACATGGTGCGGCTCGTGCGGCAGGAGAAACTGCCCTTCCAGCCGCGCGAGACGGCGACCCCGGTGATCGACGGCACCGAGAGCCGGATGTACGTCGGCACCTACGACGGCGCGGTGCGCTGCCTGTTCCGCGGCCAGACCGCGTGGACCTGGCACGCGAAGAACTCCATCCTCGCCGCACCGCTGCTCGACGGCGAATCGCTCTATGTCAGCTCGGCCGACGGCACGCTGGCCGCGCTCAACCGCATCACCGGCGAGCCGCGCTGGCAACTCGACCTCCACGAAGAGCTCACCACCACGCCCACCATTGCCTCTGGCCGGCTGTTCGTGATGTCGAGTGAAGAGTCGCTCACCGCCGTGGACGCCAAGGAAGGCAAGAGCCTGTGGAAGTTTCACCGCGACCCGCCGGGCGGCTTCACCATCCGCGGCAACGCGAGACCTCAAATTGCGCACGGCTCGGTCTTCGCGGCGTTCGCCGACGGCACGGTCGCGGCGCTCAACCCCGCCGATGGCGCGACCAGGTGGACTCGCCAGGTCAGCGGTACCGGCGAATACCTCGACGTGGACTGGCTCGAGGCGCCCGAGGACGACTCGCGCGTCTACGTGGCGAGCGCCAAGCTGGGCGCGCTGGCGCTCGACGCGGCCACCGGCGATGGGAGCTGGAGCGTGCCGCTGCCGGGCGCGAATCATGTGCTGGTGGACGGCCCGCGCATCTTCGCGGGCGGGCGCGGCCTCTTGCTCGCGCTCGACCGCCAGACCGGCGCCGAGCTGTGGCGCCTCAAGCTCACCAGCGACCGTTACCCGACCCAGCCGGTGGCGATGAACGGCATGGTGCTGCTCGCCGAAGAGCGCGGCCCGCTGCTGGCGCTCGACGCGCAGACCGGCGCCCCGCGCGGCGCCTTCGATCCCGGCAGCGGATTCTCGATGGCGCCGCTCGCCATCCCGGGCGTCGTCTACATCATCTCGAACTCCGGCTCGCTCTTCTCGCTGGGCCTGCTCCCGTGACTTTGCGCCGCGTGCTGGTCGTCGCGGCGGTGATCGAGCGGGAGGACGCGGTGCTGGTGTCGCTGCGGCGCCCCGTGGGGGAGCGCGCTTCGTTGTGGGAGTTTCCCGGCGGCAAGGTCGAGCCGGGCGAAGGCGAGCGCGCCGCGCTCTTCCGCGAGCTGCGAGAGGAGCTGGGCGTGCGTGCGCAGGTCGGCGAGGAGTACGCACGGCTCGAGCATATCTATCCCGACGTACAGGTTGAGCTGGCGCTCTACCGCTGCACGCTGCACCAGGGCGAGGAGCCGAAGGCCCTGTCGGCGCAGGAGATCCGCTGGGTCTCGCGGCGCGATCTGCCGGGGCTGCCCTTCTGCGAGGCGGACGTGCCGGTCCTGACGCTGCTGGCGGAGGAGGAGCTGCAGGCCGCGGCGCCTCGGCCACGGTGATCACCGCCTCCTTCCGCCACATCGGCGGAGTGGGCCCGATGCGCGAGCGGCAGCTCTGGCTCGCGGGCCTGCGTTCGTGGGACCAGGTTTCTTCCCAGGGTGAGATCCTCGCGCGCCGCTTTGACGAGCGGCTGCGCGAAGGCGTGGCGGAGAGCCGCGCGCGATACCAGGCCGGCGATATCGGGTATTTCGCGCGGGCGCTGCCTTCCACCGAGCATTGGCGACTCTTGCCGCAAGTGCTCGAGGGCGCGGCCTATCTCGATATCGAGTGGGCGGAGGGTGTCGCGGTCGTGGGCGTCATGGATTCTCTCGGAATCCATTGCTTCGTTCGCGGCCGCGACCTCGACGGATTGCTGGAGCGTGCGCGCAGCTGGAAAGCGCTCGTCACCTTCAATGGCGCCGTCTTCGATCTGCCGATCCTGCGCCGCGCCTTTCCGTCGTGGACGCCGCCTCTGGTGCATATCGACCTGCGCCACGTCTTCCAGAAGCTGCACCTGCCGGGCGGCCTCAAGAAGCTGGAGCCGCGCTTCGGCCTCTTTCGCCCCCCGCACCTGGCGCAGCTCTCCGGCACCGACGCGCTCTGGCTGTGGGAGGCGCAGAAGCGCGGCGACCCTTTGGCGCTGCGGCGGCTGGTCGAATACAACCTCTATGACGTCTTTCATCTCAAGCCGCTCGCGCAGCTCGGATATAACGCATTACTGAAGCGCACGGGAATGCCGGCACCAGCGATGCCGGTGTGCGACCGCGGCGCGATGCTCTACGACGTCTCCAAGGCCGTGGCGGCCGCTTGCGGGTAACGAACGGCTCCCGGAAGCGCAAGCGTCAGGGGAGCTTGTCTGCTGGCGCCGCGGCAGCGGGACGGGCGAGGAGGAAGAGTGCCGGCAACAGGATGAGCGCGGTGACAATCGTCGTCACCTCGCCGACCATCGCGTACCAGCCGAAGGATCGCAGCGCCCGATTAGCGGCTTGCAAGAGAGACCCATAGCCAATGATCGAGGTCCAGGAGCAGAGCGCGACTGCGGGGCCGACTTCGGCCAGCGACGCGAGCACCTGCCCGCCTCGCTCGTGGATGCGCGCCGCGACGTTCGCGCCGTAATCGACGGCGATGCCAAAGGTAATCGGGAAGACGATGAAGTTGAAGAAGTTGATCTTGAGCCCGAGCATCGTCGCCGCGCCGCACATGAGGATGATTCCGACCGTCAGCGTGCCGACCACCTCGAGGCTGGTGCGCAGACGGCGGAAGAAGATGAAGACCAGGATGAAGACGCCGGCGAAGGACAGGAACGTCGTGCGCGGACCCTCGCGGTCGATGTTGTCGAGCAGGTCGGCGAAGATGACGTTCTCGCCGGTCGCGTCCCAGCCCTTTCCGCCCACCTGCACGTCGCGCACGCCTTTGACGAAATTGCGCAGGTTCCCGGCCAACTCGGTGCGGGCATTGGGCGCGGCGGTGACCACGGCCAGATTGCCGATGGCGCCGTTGCGCTCGCGGAAGCGGTCCAGCAGCGACGGCGCCTGCTTCTCCACGTCGGCCGGCGAGACCGGCCGCTGCGCCGCGAGCTGATCGCGCACGGTGCGCAACCGCTCGCGCTGGTCCAGGGGAGCACGCGCGATCACGCGGTCGGGCAGCTCACGAATGATGTCGTGAATGACCGCGAGCTTTTCGGTTTGCTGCCGCGGCACCACGCTCGACAAGGTATCGCAGCCGGAGATCAGCTCGTCATACGGCTTCTGCTTCATCCGCTCGTGGATGACGTCGCAGAACTGGTCGGCGTCCGCCCACGAGTCCATCAGCGCGACCGATCCCGCGATCGACTTCCCCAGACCTGAGTTCGCGCGCTCGTGGTCGGCCTTCAGCTGATCGTGCCCCTTGATCTCATTCGAGAGGTTGTCGAGGTTGCGCTCCATCGCGTGCGGTAGCGCGCGCAGGAACAGCACGGCCGAGGCGATGGCGAGCACCGCAAAAAGGGAAACAATCAAGCGCGGCCGCGCAAAGAAGACCCCCAGCCCGCGCTCCAGCCGCTCGTGCGTGACGTCGGCCTTCTGTTTGGGAGCGCCGCGAATCTTCTCGTACGCATAGAGCAGCGGCGGCACCAGCACGAAGGTCGAGATCCAGCACAGCAGCATGCCAATGCCGCCGATGAAGCCAAAGTCGCGGAAGCCGCGATTGGCCGCGATGACCAGCGTGCCGAAGGAAATGCTGGTCGCGGCCGAAGCCAGCAGCGTCGCGTGCGCGGTGGTCTGGGCGCCTTCCATGCAGGCGTCGCGCAGCGACCTCCCCTTCCAGCGCAATTGCTTGACGCGCGCCAGATAGATCAGTCCGTAATTGATTCCATTGCCCACCACGATCGCGCCGAGGAAGGCCGTCTGGGTATTGAGATATCCAATCACCAGCTGCGTCAGGCCGAAAGTAATCGCCACCGCAATCAGCACCGCCAGCCCCAGCGCCAGCACCGAGCGCGCGTCGCGGAAGAAGAGAAAGATGGAGAGCAAGACCAGCGTCGTCACCAGCAAGGCGGTACCGAAGACGTCGTTGATGATCGCCTCGTAATCGGCAATGAAGAGCGGAAAGGTCCCGCCAAAGCCGACACGCAGGCGCGCCTGGGCGATCTCCGAAGCGTGCCTGTTCACCACCGCCTGCATCCGGCCCACCAGCGCCTTGGCCTGCGTCACATCGAGGCTGGTGCCGGTCGGCCGCACCACCACGGTGACCGACCTGTGGTCGGGTGCGACCAGATAGCCGTCCAGGTAGCGATCGAAGCGCTCGGCCACGAGCTCGCGCGGGAGCTTCTGCTTCGGGTCGAGCAGAGCATTCGATGGCGTCGCGGCAGCGGGCTCCTCGTCGTCCAGCGACACCGCGAGCGGGTTTGCGGCCACCTTGGCCTTGCGAACCTGGTCCCGAACCGAGTCGCGCGCCTTCACCAGATCGGGCAGCGGCGCGAAGAGCGGCCAGTGATCTTCGAACCAGTCGCGCGTCGGCGCCATCGACCCCTCGACGCTGCGGATCTCCTTCGGACCCAAGGCGAGGAAGTCGCGCGAAAGCACGTCCGCCAGGCGCTCGGCCGCCTTCAAGCCCTGCGTGCCATCGAGCGCCTCGACCAACACCAGCACGGTCCCATCACCGCCGACCCGCCTGGCGAGCTCCTTGATCTGCTTGACCGAGGGAACGTCGACCGGCAGCAGCTCCTCGAAGGACGATCGCACCTCGAGGTGAGTGGCCCGCTCGATTGACAACCCGGTGAGAACGAGCGCCGCCAGCAGGAAAAGCCATGGCCGATCCAGCGCCGCCGAGGTCACTCTGACGACGATGCCGCCCGGACGAGACGAAGTGGACACGCGCAGGCTTATTGCATACGCCCGACGTCTCGGGATAGGAAAGCGCGTCCGTTCAGGGAGCCGGGCGTCCTCATGAAGCGTGTTCTCCTCACCGGCGCTGGCGGTTTCGTGGGCGCGGTCCTGGCGCGCCGCCTGCTCGCCGACGGGCAGGAGGTCCACGTCCTGCTCAAATCAGCCACCACGCGCTGGCGGCTCGCGGACGTCCAGCAAGGCCTGCGCCTGCACGAGGTCGATCTGAAGGACGAGGAGGGCCTGCGGCGCGCCGCAGAAGCGATCAAGCCCGAGGTCGTCTACCACCTGGCCGCGCACGGCGCGTATCCGTTCCAAACCGATCCGGACGGCATCATCGCCACCAACATCCTCGGCACCTGGAATCTCATCAAGGCGCTCTCCCGCACGGACTACGAAGTCTTCGTCAACACCGGCAGCTCGTCCGAGTATGGGTTCAAGGACTTCGCCATGCGCGAGACCGACCTGCTCGAGCCGAACAGCTACTATGCGGTGGCGAAATGCGCGCAGACTCTGCTCTGCCAACACGTCGCACGCACCGAGAAGAAGCCCATCACCACCTTCCGCCTCTTCAGCGTCTACGGACCTTACGAAGAGCCGTCGCGGCTGGTGCCCACGCTCATCCAGCGCTGCCTGCAGGGCCAGGACCTTTCGCTGGTGCCTCCGGAAACCGCTCGGGACTTCGTTTATGTAGAGGATGTCGTGGACGCTTTCCTTCGCACCGCCGAGCTTTCGAAGTTGCGCGGCGACATCTTCAACATCGGCACCGGCGTGCAGAGCACCATCCGCGACGTGGTCGAGGCCATCGTCCAGCACACGGGGGCGCGGGTCGAGACCAGGTGGGGCGCGATGCAGCCCCGCATCTGGGACTCGAGCACCTGGGTGGCTGATTGCACGAAGGCGAAGACCTTGCTCGGATGGCGGGCCAAAACTTCGCTCAACGATGGTCTTGGGCGCACAGTCGCGTTCGTCCGCTCGCAAGGGGTCGCGTAAATGTCGAAGGGTCAGGCAGCGCTGCAGCCATCTCCCGAGCTCGACGAGCTATTGGCGCGAGCGCGGTCGGTGCGAGCCGCCACGGTCCGGATGGCGCACGAGGGAAAGACGCCTCACGTCGGATCGGCGCTCTCGCAGGTGGACATCCTGGTCGCGCTTTATTTCCGCGCCTTGCGCCCGGAGGACCGCTTCATCCTCTCGAAGGGCCACGGCTGCATGAGCCTCTACGCCACGCTGGCCGAGCGCGGGATCATGCCGCGCGCCATGCTCGACACCTACGCCAGGGACGGCAGCAGGCTCGCCGAGCACCCCTCGCCGACCGGCATTCCGGGCATCGACGTCGCCACCGGCTCGCTCGGGCACGGCCTGTCCATCGGAGCGGGCAGGGCGCTGGCGCACCAGATGGATCGCAAGCCCGGCCGCACCTTCGTGGTGCTCTCCGATGGCGAGTGTAACGAGGGCACCATCTGGGAGGCCGCCATGTTCGCGGCCGGCCGCAAGCTCGACAACCTCGTCGCCATCGTCGATTACAACAAGCTGCAGGCGATGGGCCGCTCCAATGAAGTGACCGCGCTCGGGCCGCTGGCTGACAAGTGGCGCGCGTTCGGCTGGGCCACCCGCGAGGTGGACGGGCACGACATGGCCGCCGTGGTCGATGCCGTCGAGAGCGTGCCGTTCGCTCCGGGGCGGCCCAGCGCCATCGTCGCGCACACCGTGAAGGGAAAGGGCGTCTCGTTCATGGAGGATGATCTGGAGTGGCATTACCGGCCCCCCAATGCCGAGGACCTCGCGCGCGCGCTGGCGGAGATCGCCGATGCGTAATGCTTTCATTCGCGCTTTGACCGAGGCCGCGCTGCAGGACAAGCGCATCGTCTTCCTCACGGCGGACCTCGGCTACAAGCTGTTCGACGATTTCGCGCGCAAGTGCCCCGGCCGCTTCTTCAACGTCGGGGTGGCCGAAGCCAACATGACCGGCGTCGCCGCCGGCCTCGCGCTCGAGGGAAAGAAGCCGTTCATCTATTCGATCGTGCCGTTCGCGACCCTGCGCAACTACGAGCAGATCCGCAATGACGTGGCTTATCACCAGGCGGACGTGACGGTGGTCGGCGTCGGCGGCGGATATAGCTATGGCCACAACGGCCCGACGCACCATGCTTTGGAAGATATCGCTGCCTTGCGGTTATTGCCCAATATGACGGTCGTCTGTCCGGGCGATCCGGCCGAGACCGAAGGCGCGGTGCGCGCGCTGGCAAAGCACAAGGGCCCGGCTTACCTGCGCCTCGGCCGCGCCGGCGAGCCCTCGGTGCACAAGGCGCCGGTCGAGCTCGAGCTCGGCCGCAGCATTACGCTGCGGGAAGGCAAGCACATCGCCTTGATCACCACCGGCAACATGCTCGCCACTACCATGCAGGTTGCTGATTTGCTCGACCAGCGCGGCATCTCGGCGCGCGTGGTGAGCATGCCAACGGTGAAGCCGCTCGACGTCACCGCGGTGGCCGCCGCGGCGCGAAGCATCGGCACCATCGCCACCATCGAGGAGCACAGCAAGCTCGGCGGGCTGGGCGGCGCGGTGGCCGAGGTGGTGGCCGAGCTGGGGCTCGCGGTGCGCTTCAAGCGCTTCGGCGCGGAGGACGTCTTCTCGCACGTCTGCGGGGACCAGGCGTTCCACCGGCGCGCTAATGGCCTCGACGCACCTGCGCTGGCCGCGGCGCTCGCGCTCCTGGTCGGATAGGCATAAAGCGTGCTGCCGAAATTATCGGCGATCATCGCCTGCTATCGCGACGCGCCGGCCGTCCTCCCCATGTACGAGCGGCTTTGCAAGGCAATCGAGCCGCTCGGCCTCGCGCTCGAGATCATCTTCGTCAACGACGCCAGCCCCGACGACGCGGAGGAGGTGCTGCGGGCGCTGGCTGCCCGCGACCCGCGCGTGGTGGTGGTGAACCACACGCGCAACTTCGGCTCGCAGGCGGCGTTCTCGAGCGGCATGAAGATCTGCACGGGCGACCTGGTGGTGCTGATGGACGGCGATCTGCAGGACCCGCCCGAGCTGATCCCGGACCTGGTTCGTAAATATCGCGAGGGATATGAGGTCGTTTATGGCGAGCGCGTGAAGCGCGAGGCGACGCTGTTCCTGCAGCTCGCCTATAAAGCGTTCTATCGCGTGTTCCGGCGGATGAGCTACGTGTCCATTCCCACCGACGCCGGCGATTTTTCCTTGATGGACCGCAAGGTGGTCGATGCTTTGAACGCGCTGCCCGAGCGCGACCGCTTCCTGCGCGGCCTGCGCGCCTGGGTCGGCTACCGCCAGACCGGCGTGCCCTATGTCCGGCCCGAGCGGATGTTCGGCACCACCACCAATAGTCTGCTCAAGAACATCGCCTGGGCGCGGAAGGGGATTTTTTCCTTTTCCTATCTGCCGCTCGAGTGGATCTCCTATCTCGCCTTCGGCGTCACGACGTTTTCGGTGATTGCGATTCTCTATTACCTCGGCCGGTATCTCTTCGTGCACGACGCGCCGCAGGGCTTCACGACGTTGCTGTTGAGCGTGCTCTTCCTCGGCGGCGTGCAGCTCCTCTGCCTCGCGATCATCGGCGATTACCTGGGCCGTGTCTTCGAGGAAGTGAAGCAGCGGCCTCTCTATCTGGTCAAATCCATCTTCAATGACCCGCGACCGAAGTAGGTACCTGGTCGGGCTCGGCCTCGCGGTCGTAGCGGCGCGCCTCGCCGGGCTGGTCTTCGGCGTGCTCAACATCGACGAGGCCGAGTTCTGCACCATCGGAACGATGATTCGTCACGGCGCGCTCTCCTATGTCGACATCGCCGAGTTCAAGCCGCCGCTCACGCACCTCGCGTTTATCCCGGCCGGCTTTTTCAACGCGCCATCGATCGCGCCGATGCGCGTGCTCGGGCTCCTCTGGGTCTTCGCCACCGCGCTCGTCTGCGAGCGGGCCGCATTCGAGTGGACCCGCAGCGAGACCGCCGGACGCTGCGCGGCGTTCCTCTCGCTGCTCGCCGGACTCTGCGAGGTGCCGTCCACCAGCGCAGAGCTGTTGATGAACTTGCCCGCGGCTTTGGCGCTCTACTACTTCGTCCGCGCCGAAAGAGAAGGGCGGCTGCGCGACGATGTCCTGGCCGGGCTCTGCGTCGGCCTCGCGTCGCTCTTCAAGCACCAGGGAGCCATCCTGATCATCGCCTTCGGCCTTTCGCGGCTGTGGGGGTTCGCGCGCGGGGAGCGCAAGTTCGGATTGGAGCGGCACCTCGCCATGGCCACCGGATTCGGGGCGCCGTGGGCCGCCGCGATCGGTGTATGGACCGCGGCCGGCCACCTCGACGATTTCGTCGAATGGATGGTGCTGCGGAATTTGAGCTATGCGCGCAAGGCCTTGCTCTTCAGCTGGCCGCGCGCGCTCGCCTCCATCGCCGTCTGCATCGCCGGAACCCTGGTGCCGTGGGCGCTCGCCGCGCGCGAGTCGGTGAAGCGCGGCGATCCGGTGCGCCGGGGGCTTGCGCTCTCGCTTTGGCTCACCTGGCTTGCGGTCGCCGCGGGGGGCCGCTTTTACGAGCATTACTTTCTCCAATTCCTTCCCCCGCTCGCCATCCTGGGCGCGCCCCTGGCGGCGGAGCTCTGGCAACGCCGCGCGAAGAGCTGGCTGACCCTCGCCGCGCTTTGTGTGGCCGGATATACCGGATATACCTTGGCGCGCGGCTTCACCGGCCATTACGCGAACCAGGACGAGAAGGTCATCGCTGTCTCAGACTGGCTGCGCTCGAATACCGCGCCGACGGACCGCCTCTTCGTCTGGGGCCACGCGCCGCAGATTTACTATCTCTCGAAACGTCCGCCCGGCACGCGCTATCTCACCGCCGCAACGCAAATAGGCGGCTTCGACCCGTCGCACCTGCCGGCGGGATTCGACGTCGGCCCGGCGCGCTCGCTGCGCGACCTGCAGCTGCTGGTGCGCGACCTGGAGTCGACGCAAATCATCGTCGATACCGCGCCGGCAGATATCCACGACTGGGCGCGGGTGCCGCTCGACCGCTTTCCCGAGCTCGACGCCTATCTCGGGGCGCATTACCGCCTGGTCGGCTCTCCAGCAGGCACGCGGGTCTATCGCCGCCGGTGATTCCTGGTGGCTGCGAAGAAACGATCGGAGGCCGCTGAACAAACATGTCCGGCCGGGTTCCCTCCAAACGTCGAAGCCTCGAAGCACCAACCCATAGGAGAAGCACCCATGAGCGAGTTCCTGTACCTGTACCGTGGCGGAATGTCGTCGGGTTCGCCGGAGCAGATGCAGCAGCAGATGCAGAAGTGGATCGCTTGGATGAAGGAATTGGAGCAGAAGGGGAACATGCGGAACCCCGGGCACCCGCTCGAGGCAGGCGGCAAGACGGTCAAGGGCCGCGGGAAGACGGTCACCGACGGCCCCTACGCCGAGGCCAAGGATCTGGTCGGCGGCTACACTCTGGTGGAGGCCCGCGATCTCGCGCATGCGGTCGAGCTCTCGCTGGGCTGCCCCATCCTCGGCGTCGATGGCACCGTGGAAGTGCGGCCGATCATGAAGATGGGCGCCTAGGCTTGATGGAGCCTGGCGACCATCTCTTCCGGCGCGAGGCCGGGCGCATGGTCGCGGCGCTCACGCGCATCTTTGGGGTCCACAACCTGGCTTTGGCGGAGGACGTTGTCCAGGACGCCCTCTGCCGCGCGCTCGAGGTGTGGAAGTTTCGCGGCCTACCGGAGAACCCGTCCGCCTGGTTGATGGCGGCGGCGAAGAACCGCGCGCTCGACGTGCTCCGGCGCGAGCGGACTGCGCGCACCTTCGCGCCCGAGCTGGGGCGGCTGCTCGAGAGCGAGTGGACGCTCGCGCCGGTGGTCGAGGAGCTCTTCGGGCCAGGGGCGCTCAAGGACGACGTGCTGCGGCTGATGTTCTCCTGCTGCCACCCGCGGCTGCCGGAGCAGGCGCAGATCGCGTTGGTGCTGCACATCCTCTGCGGCTTCGGAGTCGACGAGATCGCGGCGGCATTTTTCAGCAGCGAGGCTGCCATCGAAAAGCGCCTCTCGCGGGGGAAGAAGGTGCTGGCGGGCTCGAAGCAGCTGTTTGATTTGGCAGAGAACGACTTTCCCGCGCGCCTCTCGGCGGTCCAACGGGCGCTCTACCTGCTCTTTAATGAGGGCTACCACGGCGCGAGCGCTGAATCGGCCGTGCGCGCCGAGCTATGCCGCGAGGCGCTGCGTCTGGTGGCGCTTCTGCTCGAGCATCAATTCGCGGCCACGCCGGCGACGCACGCGCTGGCGGCGCTCTTTTGCCTGCACGCGGCGCGCCTGCCGGCCCGGGTGGACGCGACGGGCAACCTGAGCTCGCTGTTCGAGCAGGACCGCAGGCGCTGGGATCCGGCGCTGGCCGCCGAGGGAGAACGGCTACTTGAGCTCTCGGCCCGGGGCGACGAGCTGACCGGCTATCACGTGGAGGCGGCCATTGCTGCCGTTCATGCGCGGGCACACCGTGCCGAGGAGACCGACTGGGGCGTGATCGTCTCGCTCTACGACACGCTGATGAGGATTGATCCCTCGCCGGTGGTCGCGCTCAGCCGCGCCATCGCGGTGGCGCAGCGAGACGGTCCGGAGCGCGGACTCGAGGAGCTGGCTTTGATCTCCGGTCGCGAGCGCCTGGCTGGATATCCGTTTTACTTCGCGGCGCTGGGCGAGCTGCAGCTGCGCAGCGGGCGGTCGGAGCTCGCGCGCGAGCAGTTCCGCGCTGCGCTCGCGGTGGCGCGCAACCCAATGGAGCGGCGTTTCCTCCAGCAGCGCCTGCAAGCGTGCGAGACCGGAGAGTGATGCTAGTCTCGACCCGATGCCGGACGATCCCGAGAAGCTGGTCAAGCAAGTCCTCGCGGCGCGCGCGCGCGTCGTCGCCAGGCTGCCGGATATCGACCCCGGCGATCTGCTTTTAATCCTCCAGAGCATCCTGCGGCCGGTCGGTAGCGGGAAGCGCTTCTTCGTCCGCCAGATCGCGCCGGGGCGTTATGTCCCTTGATGAGCTCTTCCTCGAGCGCTTGTTGAACGCCCTCGAGGCGGTCGGTCTGGAAGCGCTGGTGGTTGGCTCGGTCGCCGCCGCAATCCAGGGATTCGCCCATCCTGACGCAAGACGTGGATCTCCTGATCCGGGACACGAAGGCGAACCGGGAAAAGCTTGCTCAACTGGCGACAGCTATCGGTGCCGCGCGTCCGATCGCGGTTTCGGAACTGTCGGCGACGCTGACGCTGATCGGCGCCGCGCTTCCGGTGGACATCCTCTTCGATCGCCTGGCCCAGCTGCCCATTCTGCGAGAGACGCTGCGGGTGAAGCAGGCGCTCGAAGAGTAGTCGGCGCGCTCGATAACAACGTCTGATAAGAAAGATTATGTCAACTCGTGGCGGATCCACCTCATGACCCCGACCAGGACTTGGCAGGAGCTCATCGTCGGGGCTTCGCCTGCTTCACCTGACGGCTGACCTTCTGCATCCGAAGGACCATCAGGATCTTTTCCTCAAACGGAAACTGGGCCACCTTGCGCCGATAAAGCAGCTTCGCCGCGAGCACGCGGTCGAGCGTTTGCTGTGGCGTCTGCTTCTCAGCCATGACTCAGTTCCTCGAACTTCCGCCATTGGTCGAGCAGTTGGTGGCGGCTCAAGATGGATTCCAGTTCCTGTCGGTTCAGCGGCACCGGCGCGGTCTCCAACAAGTGCAGGATCTTCATCTTGTCCTTCGCCCGGTTCGTTTTCAGGGCGATGGCGACCGCGTACTCCGCCGTGAAGATGTGCGCCGGCTCACGGCCGACCGTGATCTCGGTGGCCCGCTCTATGGCCTCTCCCACCAACGCGCTCGCCGCCGGAAGGATCTGCACCGGCAAACCCTCGATGAGGATGTGCTCATCCTCCTCGTGGTACCCAAACTTGCGGAGGTGCTCGTAGATGGGCGCGAGGCTGATCAGCGCGCCCTCCGAAGGGATCTGCGCGAAGACGTCGATGTCAGATGTCTCGAAGGGCTCGGCGTAGTAGATGAAGGCAAAAGCGCCGCCGATGGCGTAACGCCCAATCAGACCCGTGCGCTCGAGTTCGTTGAGGCGCTGGAACATGCGCTCGATCGATACGCTGGTTGGATCGACCGGCATGCTTTACCTGTACCCTAGAATCGATAACCCGCGCCGAGGGCCAAGCTCCCCGAGTTGGAGTCCGTTCCCGTCGAATCGACGTCCTTCTGGCCGCCGGCTGTGACCCACATCTTGAACGTCTTGCTGAACTTGTACTGCACCTTTGCGCCGAGGCCCGCGGTCGTCTGCGCCGTGCCAGACGCGTACTCGCCGGCCTGGACCCACAGCTTGACGGAGAGGTCGCCGAACCGGTGCAACACCTCTGGCCGGACGGTGTAGCGCAAGGGCGCGATGGGCACGCCAGCGCCGCCGGAGATGGTCTGCCTGCCGGTGTTGCCGACGCTGAAGATGCCCACCGTCCCAGGATCCTGGCTGTACGCGTAGAGGTCGCCGCCCAGGGAGAGGTCGGTGTCCGTGGAAATCGTCGAGGTGAGTACCACCGAGCCGCGCACCGAGTCGAGCGTGGCCTCCTGCCCCTTGAGCACCTGGTAGATCGCCGCGGAGCAGGCGCCCTTCCCCTTCCTGTGAGCGGCGCAGTACGTCCTGATCTGCGCGGGGTCGTAGGGATTGCCGGTATCGCGGAGGTAGGCCTGGTCGAGCTTCTGCGTGGTGGTGTAGTGGCTCGCGGTGGCGCCGGCGGTGAACGACCATTCCAAGTCCGATTCGCCGGCCGTGTCGTAGCCGACGTCGAAGGCGATGGCCGAGTTGGAGCTCTTTGCGCCCAGGAGCACACTGAGGGGC
Organism: Deltaproteobacteria bacterium; assembly: GCA_043781235.1. Taxonomy (GTDB): domain Bacteria; phylum Myxococcota; class Myxococcia; order Myxococcales; family 40CM-4-68-19; genus JANYKT01. Next base: position 35,286 of record JAYWBT010000078.1, on the reverse strand, counting down.
TGCGTGGTGTTGTTGGCATCGGTGACGGTCAACTGCGTCCCGATCTGCTGGTCGCTGGCCGGCGAGAAGTCGAGCACCACGCCGGTGCTGACGTGGTCGTTCGGGTCCCAGTCGAGTCCGAGCGAGAAGAGCGTGATGGCGCTCCCGTTGGTGGAAAACTGCCGGCGCGCCGGGGCCGGCGTCGCACCCTCGAGCGTGAGCACCGCGCCGGCTGCGAGGGAGAATTGATCGCTCAATTCAAAGTTGGCGTTGAGCGAGTCGCTGACGCTGCCCGCCCGCGGGTTCTCCTGGGTGGACTGCGTGCTCCCCACCGACAGCTCATCAGAGATGCTGCTGCCCGCCAGCGCCGGCAGCGAGACCAGCAGGACCGACACCAGCACACGAGCGAGACGCATTCGTTGAACCTCCCTTGGCTCAGACATTCAGACTTCCGAGCGGAGCAGTCGATAACCTGATTTCTTCATCACTTGAGCAAGGCGATGCTGATCACGCCGAGCAGCAGGCCCGCGGCGCGCTTCGCCGAGAGCGGCTCATGGAAGATCAGCGCGCCGACCGCGACCATGATCACCATCGATCCGCAGAAGGCGATCGGGCCGGCAAAGGTGAGACCGCCGCCGCGCCGGAACATCGAGACATACGCGAGCGTGCCGATGCCGGCGAAGACTCCCGAGAGCAAGCTCCAGCGCACGCCCGCGGCGGTGGCGTGCGTCGATGCGCGGGTCGCGAGCGCGAAGAGGAAGATCACCAGCGCCGCGGTACCCTCGAGCAACCCGGCCCCGAAGCAGTCGCCGATTTTGCCGGCCGCCCGGCTGGCGAAGACGTTGAAGAGTCCGTAAGCGACGGCGGTCAAAAGCGCGAGCGGCAGCCAGTCGGAGGGCATGGCGTTATTCCCACTCGATGGTCGCGGGCGGCTTGCTGCTCACGTCGAGGACGACGCGGTTGATGCCGCGCACCTCGTTGGTGATGCGGCTGGAGATGCGCGCCACCAGTTCCCAGGGCAAGCGCGCCCAGTCCGCGGTCATGCCGTCGAGCGATTCGACCGCTCGCAGTACGCAGGCGGACTCGTAGGTGCGCTCGTCGCCCATCACGCCGACCGACCTGACCGGTAACAGCACCGCGAACATTTGCCACAGCCGCGCGCGAAGCTCGGCGCTCTCGTTCGCGACCTCCTCTTGCACGATGGCGTCCGCCTTGCGTACCAGCGCAAGCCGCTCCTCGGTGATCTCGCCCAGCACGCGGATGGCGAGGCCCGGCCCAGGGAACGGCTGGCGCGAGACGATGGCCTCGGGCAGGCCCAACTCGCGGCCGAGCGCGCGCACCTCGTCCTTGAACAGCTCGCGCAAGGGCTCGACCAGCTGCATCCGCATCCGCTCGGGCAGCCCGCCGACGTTGTGGTGGCTCTTGATCACCGCGCTCGGCCCCTTGAACGACACGCTCTCGATCACGTCCGGGTAGAGCGTGCCTTGCGCGAGGAAGCGGGCGTCGCCGTGCTCTTTGCGATCTTTATCCACTTCCTCCTCGAAGACCGCGATGAATTCGTTACCGATGATCTTGCGCTTGCGCTCGGGATCGGTAATTCCCGATAACTTTTGCAAAAAGCGCGCGCGGGCGTCCACCGTGCGGAGCGGCACGTGGAACCGGCCCGCGAAGGTCTGCTGCACCTGCGCCGCTTCGCCCTCCCGCAGGAGGCCGTTGTCGACGAAGATGCATTGCAATTTTTCGCCGATGGCCTTGTGCAGCAGGAGCGCAACCACCGCGCTGTCCACTCCGCCCGAAAGCGCGCAGATGACGCGCTCGTTGCCGACCTGGCGCTGCACCAGCGCCGCCGCCTGCTCGGCATAGGTGTCCATCTTGAAGCTGAAGCTCACGCCGCATTCCTCGAGGAACGAGCGGTACAGCTCGCTGCCTCGCGGCGTGTGCACCACCTCGGGGTGGAACTGGATGGCGTAGAGCCGGCGCACCGGATCGGCCACGGCGCAGAAGGGAGAGTTCGGCGTCCTGCCGATGACGCGGAAGCCGCGCGGCGCCGCGGAGACCTTGTCGCCGTGGCTCATCCACACGTCGAGGTGCTCGCCTTTGCGCAGGCCCCGGAAGAGGCCCACCGGCTCGAGCACCTCGATGCGCGCCAGGCCGTATTCGCGGTGCGCGCTGCGGTCGATGGCGCCGCCGAGCAGCTTTGCCATCAACTGCAGGCCGTAGCAGATGCCGAGCACGGGGACGCCCAGCTCGAAGATGCGCGGGTCGACCAGCGGCGCGCCGGGCGCCTCCACGCTCGAGGGGCTACCGGAGAGGATGATGCCGCGCGCGCCGAAGCCACGGATCTGGTCGTAGCTCCAGGTGCAAGGGTGGATCTCGCAGTAAACGTGCAGCTCGCGGATCCGGCGCGCGATCAGCTGCGTGTACTGCGAGCCAAAGTCCAGGATCAGGATCTTCTCTGCGTGCAAATCGGCCACATCCGCCTTCCGGGGCGCTGCAAAGGGCCCTGTTGGGCGGCGCACTCTAGCCGCTCGCGCCGGGCGATGGAATAGCAGGCGGGGCGCGGGAGGTTTTCGTCACACGATGGCCACCATCCTGCTTCTCGACGACGATTCGCGCTTCCGCTCCCTCGCCGCAACCCTGCTCGAGCGGCGCGGGCACACGGTGCTGCACGCGAGCCGCTGCGCGGAGGCGAAGAAGATCCTCGCCACGCGCCCGGTCGATCTGCTGGTCGTGGACGCGCTCCTGCCCGACTGCGCCGGCCCCGACTTCATCCGCGCGCGCCGCGCCGCGCAAGGCCGCGAGCCCATCCTGCTCGTCTCGGCCTTCTGGAAGAAGGAGCTCGCGACCGTGGCGAGAGAGGCCGGCGCGCAGGCGTGGCTTGCGAAGCCCGTCACGCCCGAAGAGCTCCTTCGCAAGGTCGAGCGCATGGCCGGTGCGAGGTCCGAGCCGGAGCTGACCCCCGAGGCCGAGAGCGAGCTCGCCGAGATGCGGTCGCGCTTTGCGGGAGAGCTGTCCAGGCTGGTGAGCGGCGTGCGCGTCGCGGTGGATCAGCTCCGCGCGCGGCCGCAGGCGCCGGGCCTCTTCGGGGTGGCGCGGCGCCGGGCCCACCAGCTCGCGGGCATCGCCGGCTCGTTCGGCTTCGATGCCGTCGGCAACCGCTGCGCGGCCATCGAGGAGGCCCTCCTAGCGCTACAAGCCGGCGCGAGCGACGGGTGGGCGCGCATCGACGCGGCGACGGCGCGGCTCCTGCCCGAGCAGCCGTCGTCGAGCGTCAGCGCGGCTTGAGCAGGTCCCGCGCCAACCGGCAGCGCGGCTCCTTCTCGCAGCGCACCACCACCGGCACGTCGGTCTTCACCGCGTAGATCTCCTGGCAGCCCGCAGCCAGCGTGGACGGCCGCAGGCGGAAGTCGATGCCACCCCGCAGCCACTCGATGGCGGAGACCTTGCCGTCGCAGTCCAGATCCCGCAGCTCGGCCGGCACCTCCCCCTCGCTCGCGAGCTGCACCGCGCGCAGGCCCGCGAGCCCGAACATCACGGTGGGAAACCCCAGGATAACGAAGGCGATCAGTTGCGACCGGCGCACCGCTTCGATCGATCGCTGCCCCGCGGGAGCGCCGTTGGTCAGGCCCACTATTCGACCCGGTAGTTGGGCGCTTCCTGGGTGACCTGCACGTCGTGGACGTGGCTCTCGCGCAGGCCGGCGCTGGTGATGCGCACGAAGCGCGCGCGCGTCCGCAGCTCCTCGATCGTATGGCACCCGGTGTAGCCCATGCCGCTGCGCAGACCGCCGACCATCTGGAAGACGTTCATCGCCAGCGGACCCTTGTAGGGCACCCGGCCCTCGATGCCCTCGGGCACGAGCTTGAGGTCCTCCGCCTCCTCCTGGAAGTAGCGGTCCTTCGAACCCTGCTTCATCGCGCTCAGAGAGCCCATCCCGCGATAGGACTTATAGGACCGACCCTGGAAGAGGATGGTCTCGCCCGGCGCCTCGTCGGTGCCGGCGAAGAGCGAGCCGATCATCACGGTGTGCGCGCCCGCGGCGATGGCCTTGACGATGTCGCCCGAGTACTTGATGCCGCCATCGGAGATGCATGGGATCCCATGCTTTGCCGCGGCCCGCACGCAGCTGTCGATGGCGGTGATCTGCGGCACGCCCACGCCCGCGACCACGCGCGTGGTGCAGATGCTGCCGGGGCCGATGCCGACCTTGACCGCGTCGGCGCCGGCCTCGCAGAGCGCGGTCGCCGCCTCTGCGGTGGCGATGTTTCCGGCGACGATCTCGACGCCGCGGAAGTTCTTCTTCACCTCACGCACCGACTCGATCACGCCGCGCGAGTGGCCGTGCGCGGTGTCGATGGCGATCACGTCCACGCCCGCGGCGATCAGGGCGTGCACGCGCTCGTCGCGGTCCGGCCCCACGCCCACCGCCGCGCCGACCAGCAAGCGACCCTTGGCGTCCTTGGCCGCGTGCGGGTGCATGCGTGTCTTCTCGATGTCCTTGATGGTGATGAGGCCTTTGAGCTCGTACTTCTCGTCCACCACCAAGAGCTTCTCGATGCGGTTGCGGTGCAGGAGTTCCTTCGCCTCGTCCTGCGAGATGCCCTCGCGGCAGGTGATCAGCTCACGGGTCATCATCGCCTCGACCTTCTGCTCGAGGTTCCGCTCGAAGCGCAGGTCGCGGTTGGTGAGGATGCCGACCAGGCGGCCGTTGCGCGTCACCGGGATGCCGCTGATGGAGTGCTGCTGCATCAGCGCGACCGCGCGGTGGACCGGCGCGTCGGGCTCGATGGTCACCGGATCAACCACCATGCCGCTCTCGTACTTCTTGACCTTGAGGACCTCGATCGCCTGCTGCGCCGGCGTGAGGTTCTTATGGATGAAGCCGAGCCCGCCCGCCTGCGCCATGGCGATAGCGGTGCGCGCTTCGGTGACCGTGTCCATGGCCGCGCTGACGATGGGGATATGCAACTTCAGATTCCGCGTCAGCTGCGCCGAGACGTCGACCTGGCGCGGGAGCACGTCGCTCTCGGCCGGCAGGAGCAGGACGTCGTCGAAGGTCAGCGCGAGCGAAAGGTGGGGATCCAGCATCGGGGCTCGCTCCTTGAAAAGAAAGGCGCGGAGTGTAGCCGCACCAACGAAACCCGGCAATCGTCACCGGAATTCTTGCGGACCCTCGTGGCATCGTTGACAATCCACAGCCATGCCCGACGGCGAAGGAACGCCACCAGCCCCGCCGATGCCTCCCGACGGCGCGCCTCCAAGCCGTCCACCGGCTCCCGGAGGCAAGCGGCCCGCCATCGGCCTGCAGATCAAGCTGCCGAGCAGGACGCTCGACGAGGTGAAGGCGCGCTACGGCGACGACCTGCGCCAGGGCCGCTTCTTCATCCGCACCAAATCGCCCCGGGCCAAGGACACGCTGGTCCGGCTCGAGGCGCAGCTCTCGACCGGCGCGCATTGCTTCCGCGCCGCCGCGGTGGTCGCGCGCATCTTCGAGGTGGGCGCGCCCGACCTGGGGCCGCAGGGTCCCGGCATGGGGCTCAACCTGCTCGCCATCGATGACGCGGGCCGCGAGCTCATCGCCGCGCTCGGTGGCAAGCCGCCTCCGCCGCTGAAGATCGATCCGACCGCATCGAGGCCCTCGATGCCGGCGGCGAAAACGTCGGTTACCGCGATGCCGGGCATCACCGCAGCCCCGCCGCGGGACGCGCCGCCGTCCGCCCCGCCGCGGGACGCGCCGCCGTCCGCCCCGCCGCATGATTCCTTGCCCGCGCGCGAGCCTGCCGGACCACCTGCCTCGACGCGCCCTGCCCCACCCGCTCAACCGCCGCCGAAGCTGACGCCGGGCGCGGCGAAGCCCTCGGTCGTGGACGACGCGCCCGCGGCCCAGCCCAAGCAGGCAAAGCAGCCGGGCACGGGCAACGGCAAGAAGGGGCCGATGATCGGCATCGATCTCGGCACCACCAACTCGTGCGCCGCGGTGGTGAAGGACAAGAAGCCGTTCGTGATCCCGTCGCGCGAGGGCTACAACACCATCCCCTCGATCGTCGCGCTCAACGAGAAGGGCAAGGTCATCGTCGGCCACCCCGCCAAGGGGCAGCTGCTGATCAACCCGAAAAACACCGTCTACGGCGCGAAGCGCCTCATCGGGCGCCAGTTCACCTCCAACGTGGTCACCGAGCTGGCCGACCGCTTCGCGTACCAGATCGTCGCCGGGCCGAAGGGCGAGGCCGCGGTGCAGCTCGGCGACCAGCAGTTCTCGCTGCAGAAGATCTCCGCGCTGGTGCTCGCCGAGGTGAAGGAGATCGCGCAGCAGTGGCTGCACACCGAGGTGACCCGCGCGGTCATCACCGTCCCCGCCTACTACAACGACAACCAGCGCCAGGCGGTGCGCGAGGCCGGCGAGCTCGCGGGCCTCAAGGTCGAGCGCATCCTCAACGAGCCCACCGCGGCGGCGCTCGCCTTCGCGCACGGCCGCGATCTCGAGCAGCGCGTGATCGTCTATGACCTCGGCGGCGGCACCTTCGACGTCAGCGTGCTCGAGCTGCACGGCAACGTCTACGAGGTCGTCTCCACCGGCGGCGACACGTTCCTGGGCGGCGTGGACTTCGACAAGGTGCTGGTCGATCACCTGCTCTCCTGCTTCAAGGAGCAGCACGGCATCGACTTCCCCGGCGACCGCGTCGCGCTCCAGCGCATCACCGACGCGGCCGAGCGCGCCAAGATCGCGCTCTCCGAGGCGCTCGAGTACAAGGTCAAGGTCCCCTTCGTCGCGCTGGTCGGGGAGAAGGCGTACGACCTCGATGCCACGCTTTCCCGCTCCGAGTTGGTGCTGCTGACCGGCCACCTCGTCGATCGCACGCTGCGCGTCTGCGACGAGGTGCTCGGCGCGCGCGGGTTCAAGCCCACCGACATCGCCGAGGTGTTGCTGGTCGGCGGTCAGAGCCGCATGCCGCTGGTGCGCGAGCGGATCCGGAACTACTTCGGGCGCGAGCCCTCGAAGGCGGTGCACCCCGACGAAGCGGTGGCGCTCGGCGCGGCGCTGCTCGCGGACTCGATCGAATCGGGGCAGATCAACGGGGTGGTGCTGATCGACGTGCTGCCGATGAGCATCGGCGTCGGCCTCCCGGGCGGACGCTTCAAGAAGGTCATCGAGCGCAACACCTCGCTGCCGCACAAGAAGAGCATGAGCCTCTCGACCACGCGCGACGATCAGGCGTCGCTCGAGATCGTCGTCTTCCAGGGCGACAGCGACAAGGCGCAGGACAACGAATACCTGGGAACGCTGATCGTGCCCGACCTGCCCAAGGCCACCCGCGGCGCGGTGTCGTTCGACATCATGTTTTCGCTCTCGGTAGAATCGATCCTGACCGTCACCGCCGAGGAGCACGCCACCGCGCGGACGGTCACCGCGACCTTCTCGACCAACGACACGCCCGAGGGTGTGCGGCAGCGGCTGCTGCAGGACGCGCCGCCGGGGGAGGCGGCGGCCGAGGCGCCGGTCGCTGGCGACGGCACCGCGAAGAACGGCGGGTTCATGGGCTGGCTCAAGCGGCTCTTTGGCGGCGGCTCGGCTGCTCCGCGCGCGTAGCAGATCGCGCTCCCGGAATGCGTTCTAGTGGAGCGCACCAAGTTGAATGCTGAGGCCGAAGACGTCGCTGGTCTCGAGGTTGCCCAGCACGATGACGGTGAGCCCTTCGGCGCGGTAGAAGCCGTTCGAGGATAGATAACCGTCGATATGGCCCCAGTGATAGATGTAATGGCGGCCCGCCGGATTGGCGATGAACCAGCCATATCCATATCCTTCGCCGGTGGACAGCGCACAGCCTCCCGCCGGACAGGGAATGTGCGGCGCCAGCATGGCGTCGAGCGAATCTTTCGACGCAATTGCTCCGGTGAGCAGCGCCTGATCCCAGCGCAGCAGGTCCGCGACCGTCGAATAGAGCGCGCCAGCGGCCGCGACCTCGGAGAGGTCGATGTGCACCGGCTTCACGCCGGGCCGCAGGTATCCACTCGCGATTCCCGGTCCCTCGATGCCGGTATTGGCCATCCCCAGAGGAGAGAAGATTCGATCGTGGAGGAAATCCCCATACGCCTGTCCCGAGGCACGCTCAATGAGGTAGCCCAGCAGCACGTAGCCGGAGTTGCGGTAGCTCCAGCGCGATCCCGGCGTGAACTCCAGCGACTTGCTCTTGAAGCGTGCCACCAGCTCGGCCGTCGTGGCCGGGGTTCCGATGAGCGAGGGGAAGTCGTCGAAGTTCGTGTAATCGGGAATGCCTGACGAATGCAGCAGCAACTGCTCGATCGTGACGGGCTGCCACGCGGCGGGGCAATCGGGAACATAGGCGCAGACGGAGTCCGCGACCCGCAGCTTCCCGTCCTCCTGCAAGAGCAGCACGGCCAGCGCGGTGAACTGCTTGGTATTGGACCCGATGCGGAAAGCGCGTCTGGAGCGTATTGAAGACCCGGGCCTCCTGGTCGGCGAAACCCGTCGCGGCCTGGTTCAGTACGGCGCCGTGACGCGCCACCAGCGCGGCGCCGCTGAAGCCTTTCCCGCGCAAGACGCCCTCGAAGTCGTCGTGCGACCCGCAGCCGGCGAGAAGCAGGAGAAGGAGCAGTAGCCGCATCGCGGTCAAGTCTAGCTGCGCGTGGCCCCCCTGTTCAGGAAGGCGTATGACGCTCGCCCGATGATTGATACGGCCTTGCATGATCTCAGCGCCTACGATTTGTTGGAGGCGCTGCCGCTCTCCGTATTCGCGCGTGCAGAGGATCGGGCCCAGGCACTTGCGGCAGGTTTCGATGAGCATCTCGCAAAGCCCGTAGAGCCTGCGACACTGATAGCGACCATCGCGCGGGTCGTTGGCAAGAGAAGCGCTCTCTAGCAGAGCGGGAGTTGGCGCTTCGGCGGCAGCGGTGCGGGCGGCGCGACGCAGCCCTCGTCATCGTTGGCGACGGAATTCACGCGCGTCGAGACCTCCGTCGCGGTGAGGAAATCGGGCGGCGCCGGTACCAGCAGCGACGAGTCGGCGCGCTCGAGCCACTCCCGCGCGCGGTCGCGCGGAAGCAGCGCGGGCATGCGGTCGTGCAGATCGGCCACCGGTCCGGCCGCCTCGGTGGTGAGCACCACGAAGCAGGGGCGGCCATCGGGCGCGGTGGCGGCGAGGCCGGCGAGATAGAGCAGGCCGCCCCCGCGCGGGCGGAACCACACCGGCCGGCGATCGCGTGGCGGGCCCTTCCACTCGTAGAACCCGTCCGCGGGGACCACCACCCTGCGGTGCGCGAAGGCGGCGCGGAACGCGGGCAGGTCCGCCGCCGTCTCCGCGCGCGCGTTGATCAGGCTACCGGGGAACCCCCACAGCGCCGGGACCAGTCGGCGTCCGGGCAGGAGGATCCAGAGGCGATCGGTGGGCGCGGCGTTCCAGCGCGGTCGGTAGAGCGGCGCGTCTTCGGGCGCCACGCTCGCCTCGAGCGCCGCTGCCACACCGTCCACGTCAAGCATTGTCAGCGTCATGCGGCCGCACATAGCCGGCGAAGTCTAACTTCAGGCGCGCTCGACGCGCTTGAGATCGCGGCAGCCATCGATGGCCTTCAGCGGGGGCAGGCTCGCCTGCGCCCTCCGCCTGCGCCGCAGGAGGGTGACGGTGACGAGCCACAGCACCACCGCGAAGGCCGCCACGATGAGGATACTGAACTGGACCCGCGTGGCCCAGGCCCATGCCTTGGAGAGCATGCGGTGCTTGCCCGCCCAGTAGCCGAGAAAGACCCAGCCGGGCGCCGACGCGCAGGCGGCGATACCGTCATAGAGCAGGAATTTCCAGAACGGGACGCCGGTGGTTCCCGCGACGAAGTAGGTCACCGCGCGCACGCCGGGGAGGAAGCGCGCGACCATGATGAACTTCGCGCCATGCCTCTCGAAAAGGTGGACGGTGCGCTGTACGCGCTCGCCCGGGATGTGGCGGCCGAGGCGCGTCCCGAGGATCTTCTCGCCGTAGGTCTGGCCGGCGCGGAAAATGATCGAATCGCCGAGCAGGATGCCGATGAGGCCGACGGCGATCATGCCCCAGAGCGACCCCACCCCGCGCGGCGGGCCATAGCCGGCGAGGATGCCGCCGGTGATCAGCGCCACGTCCTCGGGGAGCGGCAGGCCCAGCCCGCAGCAGACGAGGATGAACAGCACCCCGACGTAGGCCGCGGGGCCGTGGAACTGCAGCAAGAAGTGATAGAGCGCGTTCTTCAGGGAGATCCTCGCGACGCCGGTAACTTTAGCGCAAAGCCAGGGTTAGCGCCCCTCCGCCGGGCGCCTGCTCACCTGCCAGATGAGGAACTCGCGCAACGGACCCCGGGCCTCCACCAGCCGGTCCGCGATATCGTGCGCCAGCGCGAGCGTCAGCTTCAGGCACACGCGCGGGCGCGATTTTTGAAGTTCGTCAAAGGCGACGCGCGACAACTCGAGCAACTCGACGTCCGTCTCGGCCAATGCCGAAAGCAGGTGCTCGCCGCTCGTCAGCAGCGCGAGGCCGCCGAGCGTGTCGCCAGCGGCCACCTCGCCGAGGGGCGTTCCGCCTTCGCGCCCCAGGAGTTGCAGCGTGCCCGTGGTCACGAAGGCGAGGGTCTGCGAGATCTCGCCCGCGCGAAAGGCGTAGGTGCCACGGCCGACCGAGCGCTCGGTGGTGGCCTCGGCGAGCAGCCGGAGGCCGACGTCGGTGAAGTCGCGAACGAGCGGCGCCCCGCGCAGGGCCGCGAGTTTGTCGCTCATGGCCGATACATCGCGGCGTAGCTCAGGTAGTTCGCGGCGCTCACGCGCAGCGACGCCAGCTCTGCTTCTTTCAACGGCCGCACTGCGCGCGCGGGCGACCCGAGCGCGAGCATCCGCGGCGGGATCTTCGTGCCGGCCGTCACCAGGCTGCCGGCCCCGACGATGCTCTGCTCGCCGATCTCGCAGCCGTTGAGCAGCACCGAGCCCATGCCGATCAGCGCGAAGTCGCGCACCGTGCAGCCGTGCAGGACCACGCGGTGGCCGACGGTCACGCCCGCGCCGATCTCGGTGTCGAAGCCGCCGCTATCGACGTGGATGACGCTCAAGTCCTGGATGTTCGACCCGGCGCCGATGCGGATGCGACCGACGTCCGCGCGCAGGACGCTGCCGAACCAGACGCTGGCGCGATCGGCCAGCTCGACGTCGCCGATGAGGGTGGCGTTGGCGGCGACGAACACGTCCTTGCCAAGAACGGGAGTTTTTCCCCCGACGGTGACGATCATGCCTGCTCCCGCGTGCCCTTCGCGCCCGGTGCGCCCGCGCCGCCGTCGCCAGCCCCCGGCGCCTCGGCCTGCAGGCGGCGTAACTTCTCGGCTTCGCCGCTGTTCACATTTTCGAGGGCGTCGGCCAGCGCATTGGCCTCGCGCGAGAGCATGTCGAGCGAACGCCTCAAGCCCGCGCCGGCCACGTCGGCCGAGGCGGAGTCCGCTGAGCGCATCCGCACCACCTGCGTGAAGAGGTTCTCCAAAGTGTACGAGATGCGCGTGTGCTCGGCGTCGAAGCGCGCGGCGGCGCGCGCGAGCTCGAGCCGCTGGTCGCGCTGCTGATCGAGCGCCGCCAGCGCCGAGGCGAGCCGCATTTTTGTGACCTCGTCCACCTCGCTCTCGACGCGTTTCTGCAGCACCTCCCGCTCGCGCGAGAGCCGCGTGTCCTCTTCGGGCGCGAGGAACTTGCGCACGTCGCGCTCGCGCCGGGTCAGGTCGCGGCAGGTCGCGCGGAGCGCCTGCACGGTCTCCTCGGGCTTGATGAAGATGTCCTTCACCGACTCGGGCGCGACGCGCAGCTCGGCGAGAATCTTGTCGCAGATGGCGTCCACGCGAACGTCGCGCGGGTCCTGCTGCGGGGGCGCGCCGGCCGCGGGCCCGCTCGCGCCTGGAAAAGGCTGGCGCAGCGCGGAGCCGTCGAGCACCTGCCGGATGCCGTTCAGCGAGCCGAACCGCTGCGCCCGCGCCTGCGGCGGAGTGCCGGCCGCCGCCGACGACGTGGGCACCCCCGCAGGCACCGCGTCGGTGGTGAGCTTCGCGGTGAACCCGGTGTGGCGCGCGATCACGCGGGCGCCCCGGCTGCCGAGCCCCACCGCGGGGAAGACCAGCCACCAGAGCCACGGCGCGCCGAGCGCGACGATAAAGAGCACGACCGCGGCGAGTAGCCAGAGGTATCCCTCAAAGAGGCTGGCATTGGCGATCTTCGCCTCGCGCTCGGCGCGCTTGCGGAGCTTACGCTCCAGGCGCCGCTGCCAGCGCTCCCGGCCCCAGTTCGGATAGGCGGCGCGCAGGCTCTCGGTCCAGGCCGCGACCATCTCTTCCTGCTGGGAGCTCCCGCGCGCGATCGCCTCCTGCGCGCGCCGGAGCGAGGCTTGGAGCTGCTCCTGCCAATCTGGGGGGGTCGAGGCCACGCCGCTCCTGAAGGAAGGAACGGGATTCCTAACATGACTTCAGGGTGGCCGCATAAGGTTACGGCATCAACTCGGCGGCGACGCGGGCAAGGTCATCCACCGAGCGCACGCTCTCGACGCGGGTGCAGTGGCGCGCGTAGAGCAGCATCTCGCTGTCGCCGAAGCCCCAGCCGTGCATCTCCTCCGGGCAGAGCCAGACCAGCCGCTTGCACTTGCGCTTGATCTCGCCGAGCACCCAGGCGTTGGGCGGGTTGTAGTTGGTGCGGCCGTCGCCGATCACCATCACCGTCGTGCGCCGGGTGATCGAGCCAAGGTAGGTGGTGTGGAACATCTTCAGCGCGTGGCCGTAATTTGAGTTCGCCGAGAGGTTGATCACCTTCCCGGCGGTGGCGAGATCGATCGCCGCGGAGATGTCTGTTTTTTTAAACAGGTGCGTGACCTCGCCGATGTCGCTGACGAAGACGAAGCTGCGCACGCGCGCGTAGAGCTCCTGCAGCGTGTAGACGAACTGCAGCATCAGGCGCGAGACGTTGCGCACGCTCTCGCTGACGTCGCAGAGCACGACGATCTCGGGCCGCTCGGGCTGCTTGCTGCGAAACATCAACTGCACGGGCACGCCGCCGTACCTTAAATTCCTGCGCAGTGTGCGCCGGACGCTGAGCTGCCCGCGCCGCTTCTGCCGGCGTCGCCGCGAGAGGCGCGCCTTGAGCCGCTCGGCGAGGCGCCGCACCACCGTGCGCATCTTCTCGACCTCGGCGGGGGTGAGCGTGGCGAGGCTCTTCTGCAGCACCGTACCCTGCTGCTCCGGGTCGCGCGCCTTCTGCTCGCGGTCGGCCACGCGGCGCGCCGCCTCCTCCAGCGCCTGCAGCGTGTGGCTCACCTGCTTGCCGACGAGCTCGAGCTTGTGCGCGTCGAAGCCGCGCTCCCTGAGCGCCGCGAGGAACTGGGCGAGCTCGGTCTCGGCCTTGGTGCCGCCTATCGCCTGCAGCAGCCGCCGCGCGTAGAAGCCGCGCTGCAGCGGGCTCTGCAGGCCGCGGAAGTCGATGTTGAGCGTCGCCTGCCGCAAGAGGCGCGCGAGCTCGTCGGTGCGGCCCTCCACCAGCGCGCGCGTGGCCTCGGACATCGGCAGCCGCGCGAGCTGCAGCACGATCTCCTCCAGCTCGAGCTCGTTGAGCTTCTCCTTCTCCAGCGCCGCGAGCAGCGACCCTTGCAGGCCGTCCACCAGATCCTTGGCACCGCTGAAGTAGAGTTCGAAGAGGCGGTCGAAGACGGGCGCGTCGGCACCGCGCTTCACCAGCGTCGCGCGCAGGGCCGAGCGGAACAGGCCGCGCTCCTCCAGCCCGACCGCGAGCGAGGCCTCGAAAGCGTCCACCAGCTCGGCGGGCGAGATGCGCAGGCCGTTCTGGCGCAGCAGGCCGGCGAAGTCCTCGAGGCGGGCGTCCATGCCGCGGAGGATAGCCGCTTCGGGCACTGAGCGCCGCCGCCCCGCCGGCCGCGCGCAAGGTTCATCGCTGCGAGCCGCGCGTGGTCGCGGCTCAGCCGCGCGAAAAGGTCGCGACCACCTCGAAGTGCGCGGTCTGCGGAAAGAGGTCGAGCGCCACCACGCGGAGCAGCCGATAGCCCGCTGCGGCGAGGAGCTTGCCGTCGCGCGCGAGCGTGGGCGCGTCGCAACTGACGTAGGCGATGCGCGGGATCTTTTGCCTCGCCAGCGCCTGCACGACGGCCGCGGCGCCGGTTCGCGGCGGATCGAGCAGCGCGCAGTCCACGGGGTCCTCCCAGCCGTGCGCGACCTTCGCCGCGTCGCCCGCGATCAGCTTGACCGCGAGGCCCGCCTCGTCCGCGCTCCGGCGCAATAGGCCGAGCGACGGCCCTTCGCTCTCGACCGCGGTCACCTCGCGGCCTGCGCCGAGCAGAGGGAGCGTCAGGGTCCCGCTGCCGCAGAACAGCTCGAGAACGCGGCGCGCCGGCCCCACCGCGCGCAGCGCCTCGGCTTGCAAAAGAGGCACCGCGCCGCGATTCGCCTGCGCGAAGAGGTCGGGCCGCGAGCGCAGTCGTGCGCCATTCGCGAGCGGCAGATCGACCAGCACCGGATCGCCCAGCACCTCGGCGCCAAGCGTGATGCCCTTGAGCGCGGGCAACGAGGCGAGCAGCCTCTCGGCGCGCGCGCGCAAAGCCTTGGTGCCCTTCTCCGTGCGCAGGTCGATGGCGCCCTTGCCGTTCGCGGCGGTGAGCAGGCCGAGGTCGGTCACGCCCGGCAGGTCTCCCGCGGCGCGCACCGCATCGGCGAGCGCCTGCAGCCCCGGCTCGAACAAGAGGCACTCGTCCACTGGCTCGACCAACCTGGAGGCTCGCTGCGCGAAGCCCCAGCGATCTCCGGTGCGGTGCAGCCGTGCCCTTCGGCGGTACCGCAGCGCGAGCGGGCTCGCGACGATCTCGGCCAATTGGTAGCTGCCGCGCGGGAAGCCGCCGATGCGCTCGAGCGCATCAGCCGTGAGCGCCTGCTTGGCCGCGAGCTGGTCCGCAACAGCGACCTGCTGCACCGGGCACCCGCCGCAGCGCTCGACGATGGGGCACGGCGCATCGACGCGGGATGGCCCGCGCTCAATGACCCGCTGCGCGCGGGTGTGCTCGAAGCTGCCGGCGCCGTCCAGCTCGGCCTCGACCAGGTCGCCCGGCGCCGCGCCGCTGACGAAGACCACGCGGCCCTGGTGTCGCGCCAGCGCCTCGCCGCCATGCACCAGCGACTCGATGCGAAGCTCGACCTTCACTACGCCTTGGCGATGGACAGGTCCTGCGACAGCTTCTCGACCATCTGGCCGACCAGCGTCTGCGTGGTGTGGTCCGGATCCACGAACTCGATGCCCATCCCCGGCTCGTCCACGCCCGGCCCGCTCGACTGCGACCACGCCACGCGGCCCTGCAGCTTGCATTCGCCGGCGCCTGGCAGCTGCAGCAGGACGCTGACATGGGTGCCGATGGGCGGCGCGCTCTGCGAGTTCACGAAAACGCCTCCGCTCGAGAGGTTCGTTCCCCAGCCGCTGAAGCTGCCGCGGTCGGAAGTGACGCCCACCATCACTTCGTGGTGAAGCCGCGGCGAGCGGCGCGTGGGCGAGTTGGTCTTCTCGGTCATGGCGTCTGCGACGGTAGCACGGGCGCGGCAACCTGCGCAGGGGGATTGGCGGCCGGCTCTGCAGCAGCGCACAGTTCGCCCGCGAGGCCGAGCTGGTCGGCCACCTTGAGCACCAGCCTCTCCGCCGTCTCGATGGCGGCGCGCGCCTCGTCGTCGTCGTACTCGGGTGCCTCGCCGGTGTCGGCCTCGAGGCCGTCCTCGACCAGCGTGCGGAGGTAATCGGTGAAGTCCGGCTCGAGCGCGAGGCCGCGCGCGAGCAGCTCGAACCGGTCGAGCAGCTGGTGCAGGCGGCGCACCGACGAGGGATCCTTGGGCTCGCCCGGCTTCGCCATGTGCGGCCGCCAGTGCGGATCCCAGCCCGGCTGGCTGTCCCGCGCCCACTGCGAGTCGACCAGCGCCCGCGCCGCCTGCAGCGCCGCCACCGAGGCGCGGTTCACCGCATCGTCGCGGCACGGCGGGGTGAGGTTCAACAGCGCGCGGGCTCCCGCCAGCGTGGCGTGGGCCTTGCGCAGCCTTCCCTGGGCGTCCGCACGACGCTCCGAAGTCAACATCGGTCGACTGTCGCACGAGACTGCACGGAGCCGTCAACTGACCAATGGCGCCGCGCCTGTCAGGTTGTCTGCCAGCTGTGACGAAATGACAGCACCGCTCCTGCCCGGCGAAAGCGCTCCCGCCCTCCGGGAGTCATCGGCACGCGGCTCGCAGGTGCCCGTACATCCTGGCGCCGTCAGTCTCCATCGGGGTCGAGGACGCGCCGTCCGTCTGGCTGCTCGGGATTGCCGGCTACGTCACCCATCAGCAGCAGTTCACGGTCTTGCAGCAGTACAACGGGCCTTTTACTTACGCCCTCACCGATGTGACCTCGGTCAGCGCGACGGTCTCACCGGCTATCGCAGGTATTTGACCGGGTTCGAGTCGGGCTTCGCACCACTGGTGGAGACCTCGCTGACAATCGGCGTGGCGCACGGCTCCTTGGGAAGCTTTTCGCCCGGCAACACCATGCTCGCCCTCGGCGCAAACGCGGGGTTCGGCGGCGAGGCGCGCTTCGGCGAGCACTTTGCGATCGACGCGCGCGTCTTTGTGCAGCTGGGAGGTTCGCGCGCCAGCGGCAGCGGGACTGCGATCTATTCGGAGGGCTTCGGCATCGGCTCTTCGGCCGGTCTGACGCTGCGTTTCTAGCGGTTCTAGAAGCGCATCTCGCGGAGCTGGGGAGAGATCTTCAGCTTCGGCTCGGTCGCCGCCTGCACCTGCTCCGCGGTGACACCGGGCGCGAGCTCGCGGAGCACCAGCCCCTCGGGCGTCACGTCGATGAGCGCCAGCTCGCTGATGATGGTGTTCACGCAGCGCTTGCCGGTCAGCGGCAGCTTGCACTGCTTCAAAATCTTCTTGGAGCCGTCCTTCGCCACCTGCTCCATCGCCACGATCACGCGCCTGGCGCCGGTGACCAGATCCATCGCGCCGCCCATTCCCTTCAATACCTTGCCCGGAATGGTCCAGTTGGCGATGTCGCCCTGCTCGCTCACTTCCATCGCGCCCAGGATGGCGACGTCGATATGCCCTCCGCGAATCATCGCGAAGCTGTCGGCGCTGGAGAAGTAGGAGGTTCCTTTCAATTCGGTCACCGTCTCTTTACCGGCGTTGATCAGGTCGGCATCGAGCTCCGCCTCGGTCGGATAAGGCCCGATGCCGAGCATTCCATTCTCCGACTGGAGGGTGACGTCAATCCCCTGGGGGACATAGTTCGCGACCAGCGTGGGGACGCCGATCCCGAGATTGACGTACATCCCGTCTTTGAGTTCCTGCGCCGCACGGGCGGCGATCTGCTCGCGCTTCAATGCCATTTAAGCCGCCCTCACGGTGCGCTTCTCAATCCATTTCTGATAGCCGGTGCCCTGGAAGATGCGCTTCACATAGACCGACGGGACGTGGACCAGGTCCGGGTCGAGCTCGCCCACCTCGACCAGGTGCTCCACCTCGGCGATGGTAATGCGCGCCGCGGTGCACATCATCGGGGAAAAATTCCGCGCCGTCTTGCGGAAGACGAGGTTGCCCGACTTGTCCCCCTTCCAGGCGCGCACGATCGCGTAATCCCCCTTCAATGGCTTCTCGAAGATCATCTCGCGGCCGTCGATCATGCGCGATTCCTTCCCTTCCGCGATCTGCGTGCCCGCGCCGGTGGGCGTGAAGAAGCCGCCCAGACCCGCGCCGCCCGCGCGGAGGCGCTCGGCGAGCGTTCCCTGCGGATTCAATTCGACCTCCAGCTCCCCGCCGAGATACTGCCGCTCGAACTCCTTGTTCTCGCCGACGTAGCTGGAAATCATCTTCTTCACCTGCCGCGATTGCAGCAGGATACCGAGACCTTTATCGGTCGTTCCGCAGTTGTTCGAAACGACCGTGAGGCCTTTGATGCCCTTCTTGTGGATTGCGGCGATCAGGTTCTCGGGATTGCCGCAGAGGCCGAAGCCTCCCGACAGGATCACCGCGCCGTCCTGCATGTCGGCGATGGCTGCGTCCGCGTCGGCGACGACCTTGTTCATGAGCCGCGCTCCACGATGAGCGCGATACCTTCGCCGCCGCCGATGCAGAGCGAGGCGCAGCCGCGCTTCTTGTTGAGGTCCTTCATTGCATACAGAAGCGTGACGAGAAGGCGGCAGCCCGAGGCGCCGATGGGGTGGCCCAGCACCGTGGCCCCGCCGCGCACGTTGACGTTCCTCGCGTCGAGGCCAACCAGCTTGTTGTTCGCCATCGCCACCACCGCGAAGGCTTCGTTGATCTCCCAGAGGTCGATGTCGCTCGCCTTCAGGCCGGCGCGATCCAACGCCTGCTTGATGGCGTCGGCGGGAGCGATGGGGAAATCGATCGGGTCGCGCGCCGCGTGCCCATACATGCCGACCTTCGCCAGCACGGTTCGGCCCTCGCGCCTGGCGCGCTCGGCCGACATCAGCACCACCGCGGCGGCCCCGTCGTTGATCGACGCGGCATTCGCCGCGGTAATGGTCCCGTCCTTCTTGAAGGCGGGCTTGAGCGACGGGATCTTGTCGAGCTTTGCGTTCTTCGGGCCGTCGTCGTCCACCACCTGCGTCTTGTTGCCCTTCTTGTCGGCGATCTCGACCGGCGCGATCTCCGCCTTGAAGGCGCCCTCGGCCTGGGCCTTCTGCGCGCGCCTGGTGGACTCCATTGCGTACTCGTCCTGCGCGCTGCGCGAGAAGCCCATGTCCGCGGCGCACTTCTCGCCGCACATGCCCATGAGCATGTCGTTGTACGGATCCCAGAGGCCGTCGTGGATCATCAGATCCTTCATCTCGACGTTCCCCATGCGCGCGCCGCCGCGCATCGAGCTGGTGAAGTACGGCGCGTTGGTCATCGACTCCATGCCGCCCGCGACGACGATGTCCGCCTCGCCCAGCGCGATCACGCGCGCCCCCTCGATCACCGCTTCGAGCCCGGACCCGCACACCTTGTTGACGGTGACGCAGGGCACGCTCGTGGGCAGGCCGGCAAAGAGCGCAGCCTGTCGCGCGGGCGCCTGCCCCACCCCACCCTGCAGGACATGGCCCATGAAGACGGTCTTCACCTGGTCGGGCGCGACGCCGGCGCGCTCGAGCGCGGCCTTGATGGCGACGGCGCCGAGACGCGGCGCGGGCACCGACGCGAGCGAACCCTGAAAAGCGCCGACGGCCGTGCGTGCGGCGCCGACGATGACGACATCCTGGATCTTGCGGTCTGTGGCCATGGCTTCCTCCGAGGAGACGGCTTCGCCAGCTACGGGCGGAGCCGCAGGGCGCAGCATGGATGAGCGGCGGGAAAGAGTCATAACCGCGCCCTGCCGTCAAGGCGAACGAGCGCGGGGTTTCACTGTCGGACGCAAGAGCGCCAGCGCTGCGTCCGACCAGCGGCTAATTGCGCAGCGGATGCGTTGCCGCGGCGCTCGCCCTGCAGTATGTCCGCGCGCCCATGAACCCCTACGCAGGCGACCTCAGCGTTCTCGAGTTCGAGCAGCTCCTCGATCGGAAAGGCGGTCCCGCCGTGGTGGTGCACGGCGGCGCCGGCACCAGCGTCACCGACGATCCGGCGCCTTACCTCGCCGGCACGCGCCGCGCCTGCGAGGTGGGACTTCAGGTCTTGCTCGCCGGCGGCAGCGCGCTCGACGCGGCGCAGGCGGCGGCGATGCTGCTCGAGGACGACCCCACCTTCAATGCCGGTACCGGCGCCTGCCTCACCTCGGCGGGCGACTGCGAGCTCGACGCCTCGTGTATGGAGGGCACGGCGCTCAACGCCGGCGGGGTCGCGGTGGTGAAGACGGTGAAGAACCCCATCGCGCTCGCGCGGCGCGTCTGCGACGACACCCCGCACGTGCTGATGGCAGGCCCCGGCGCGGACGCCTTCGCGCGCGAGTGCGGCATCGCTCTTTACGACAACGCCCTCCTGATCACGCCACGCCAGCTCGCGCGCTGGAAGGATCTGCACGGCATCGCGCAGCGCGAAGGCGCCGACGCCGCGCGCGGCCGGATGGGCACCATCGGCGCGGTCGCGGTGGACGCGCAAGGACGACTCGCCGCGTGCACCTCCACCGGGGGCACTCCCTACAAGCGGCCCGGAAGGGTCGGCGACACCTCGATCATCGGCGCCGGCACCTACGCCGACGACCGCGAGGCCGGGGCCAGCTCGACCGGGCTCGGCGAGGCCATTCTAAAAGTCACGTTGGCGCGCGCGGCCTGCCTGCGCGTGCGCGACGGGCTCTCGCCGCGCGAGGCGGCCGCGGCGGCGGTGGCGCTCCTCCGGGACCGCGCGAAGGGAGACGGCGGCATCATCGTGGCCGGTCCCGATGGCCGCCTCGGCTGGGCGCACAACACGCCGCGCATGGCGCGCGCCATGATCCGCGAAGGGATGACCTCCGCGAAGGCCGCCGTCTAGCTTTCCGCGCTGGCGAGCGCCTCTCTCTTGCATTGGCCGCGCCCGGTCTCCAACTCTGCCGCTCACCTCAGAGGAGAGACGACGATGGCATTGACGAAGGGCTATCCCCACGAAGACGCGGTGACGAAGCAGGTGGATCAGGTGACGGGCCAGGTTCCGTCGATCGCGTATCTTGGCTTGGCGGTCGGCGCGATGGCTGCGTCGGCGGCGCTGGTGCTGAGTGGGCGCAAGCAGCTGGGCAACTTCATCGGCCAGTGGGCACCGAGCATCCTGATTATGGGGCTCTACAACAAGGTCGTGAAGCAGACGTACGCAGCGGCTTGAGCAGCGGGATCGCGCGGATCCGATCGCGGGGTCCGCGCGTCCGCAGCACAGCTACTGCGTTCGCCCGACGCGTTATCCGGCAGAGGTAGATTGAGCCGCGCCAGCCCAATGGTGTAACGGAGCGGCCATGGGAAATCTGACCAAGCGCCTGCTGCACGACACCGGCCGGGCGATCCACGATTTCGGCATGATCATGCAGGGCGACCGCCTCTTGGTGGGAGTGTCCGGCGGCAAGGATTCGTTCACCTTGCTGCACCTCTTGCAAGAGTTGCAGAAGAGCGCGCCGATCGAGTTTTCTCTCGTCGCGGTCAACCTCGATCAAGGCCACCCTGGCTTCCCAGCCGCGCAACTCGAAGCGTACCTGCGCTCGCGCCGCGTCGAGGTGCGGATGCTGCGCCAGGACACGTATTCGATCGTCCGGCGGCTGGTGCCGGAGGGAAAGACGGCGTGCTCGGTCTGCTCCCGGCTGCGGCGCGGGATCCTTTACAACGTCGCGCAGGAGTTGGGCTGCAGCAAGATCGCGCTCGGCCACCACCGCGACGACCTGATCGAGTCGCTGCTGCTCTCGATGTTCTTTAGTGGAAAGATGCGCTCGATGCCGCCGGTGCTTCGCAGCAACGACGGCCGAAACACGGTCATCCGGCCGCTCTGCTACGCGGCCGAGAAGGACATCGCGGCGTTCGCTACGGAAAAGAAGTTCCCAATTATCCCGTGCGACCTCTGCGGCAATCAGGAAAATTTACAACGGCGGAAGGTGAAGCAGCTGCTCGAGTCGCTGGAGCGCGAGCATCCTGGCCTGCGCGCGTCGATCTTCGGCGCCATGGGCAACGTGATGCCGGAGCATCTCCTGTCGGGGCGGAACGCCACCGGAAAGGACCTGTGGATCGATGAACACGAGGGCGAGGACGACCACTGCGGTCCGCCCAAGGTGGTGGCGTTGCGCGCCTGACGTGCCTTCGCTGCGCACGCGCCTTGCAGAGTTCCCCTACCGAGCAGCTTGCCGGTCGGCCATGGGGGCCGGGCAGCAGGATGCAGCGGGCGGGTCGGGCCATGAAGACGTGCAGCCGGTGCCAGAAGGTTCGCGTCGTCCAGATCACGATGGACGACAACATCGACGTCTGCGGCCACACCTTCACCGCGCAGCTTCCGGCGGAGCGCTGCGGCGCCTGCGGCCAGGTCGTCATTCACGGCGAGGACGTCCGCAAGTTCGAGCAGCGGGTAGCGGTGGAGATCGCCAAGGCTGGCCTGCGCAGCGCCGAGGCCTTCAAGTACCTGCGCCACGCCTCGGAGTTCTCGGCCGAGGGGCTCGCTTCCCTGCTCGACGTGTCGCCGGAGTTCATCGGTTATTGGGAGAGCGGCGTCTGGCCCGTGGACCCGCGCGCGAACAGCGTGATCGGCGCGCTGGTGCTGGGGCGCTTCAACGGCCAGCAAGCCGCGCTCGACTGCCTGAGCGTGCTGCGCGAGCCGCGCAAGCTCGCGCAGAACGTGCGGCTGCACATCACCGACGCGCTGGCGCAGGCGGCGAAGGCGCTGCAGTTCGGCAGCGCCGCGCATACCAGTCCCGCGCTCGCGTAGCGGGAAGCTGGCGCGAGCAACTCAGGCGATGCGCGCGCCGCCCAGCACCGCATCGCCCCGGTAGAACACCGCCGACTGTCCGGGCGCGACTCCGATGGCCGGCTCGAGCAGCGTCACTCGCACCTCCCGGTCGTCCGTCTCGATGAAGGCGGGCAGTGGCCGCCCGCGGTGGCGGATCTGCACCTCGCAGCGCGTGCCGGGGGCCGGGCGATCCGCCACCCACGACGGCTCCTGTGCCAAGAAGCTGGAGCGCGCCACCTCGTCGCGGGTGCCGACGGTGACGCGCTGCCGCCCGGCATCGAGCGCCGCGACGTAGAGCGGCAGCGACCGGGCCACTCCCAACCCCTTGCGCTGCCCGACCGTGAAGCGGTGCACGCCGTCGTGCTCTCCGACCACGCGGCCCTCGAGGTCGATGATCTCGCCGCGCGCCTTGGGCACGCCGTGCGATTCGAGGAAGTCCGATAGCCGCGCGTCTCCGACGAAGCAAACCTCCATGCTCTCGGGCTTGTCGGCGTTGGGCAGGCCGCGCTCGCGCGCCAGCGCCCGCACGGCCGTCTTGGTCAGTTCGCCGAGCGGAAAGCGGACCCGCGCGAGCTCGTCCTGCGTCAGGCCGTGGAGAAAGTAGCTCTGGTCCTTCGACGCGTCGAGCGCGCGCAAGAGCGACCAGCGGCCGTCGTCGCGGCGCTCGATGCGTGCGTAGTGGCCGGTGACGAGCTGGTCCGCGCCCAGCCTGCGCGCGCGGTCGAGCAGCCAGTCGAACTTGAGGTGGTTGTTGCAGCGCACGCAGGGATTCGGCGTCTCGCCGCGCGCGTACGCGCCGACGAAGGGCTCGATCACCTGCGCGCGGAAGCTCTCCTGCGCGTCGTAGACGTAGAAGCGGATGCCCAGCGCCGCGGCGGCACGGCGCGCGTCGTAGAGGTCGTCGGGCGCGCAGCAGGTGCGGCCGGTGCGGACTTCTTGCTCGTCCACCGAGTAGAGCCGCATCGCCACGCCGACCCGGTCGTCGGGCGTCAGCGCGGCGGCGACCGACGAGTCCACGCCGCCGCTCATGGCAACCATCGACAGCACTAGGAGGTGCCGCCCTCGGGACCGGGCTGCGCGAAGAGCGGCGTCGTCGGCTGCGCCTCGGCCGGGGCCTGGGCGCGCATCGGGATCCAGAACGCGACCTTCGCGCCGGAGAAATGATGCGCCGAATCCGGTTGGTTCTTGGGCGGGCTCTCCGCCCAGATGTGCCCGCCGTGCGCCTCGACGATCTGCTTGGCGACCGGCAGCCCCAGCCCGGCGCCCGGCGCGCGCTCTTCGCCGATGCGGTCCGCGTGGAAGAAGGGATCGAACACCTTTTCGCCCTCGTCGGGCAGCAGCCCCTCGCCCTGGTCGTAGACCTCGAAGAGCAGCCGCAGCGGATCGGCCGAGAGCCGCAGCAAGATCTGGCTGCCGTGCGGGCTGAACTTGATGGCGTTGTCCACCAGGTTCGCCACCGCCTGGCGCAGCTTGCGCTCGTCGCCCCAGCCGCGCTCCTGCGTGTCGATCGCGAGCTCGAGCGTGACCTTGCGGGCTCGCGCCTTGAGCCGCTCATCCTCGTACACCGAGCGCGCGAGCACGCTCGGGTCGAAGTCGTCGCGGTGGATGGCGTAGCCCCCGCTCTCGAGCGTGGCGAAGTCCACCAGGTTGTCGATGGTGCGCGACAGCCGCTCGGACGCGAGCGACATCGAGTCGAGGATCTTCCCCTGCTGGTCGGTGAGCGCGCCGGTCTTCCCGCTGCTCAGGATCTTGAGATAACCGGTGATCGGCGTCAGCGGCGTGGCCAACTCATGCGAGAGGTTCTGCATGAACTCGGTCTTCGAGCGCGCCGCCGCGCGCAGCCGGCTGTTGGCCGCGGTCAGCTCGCGCACCGTCGCCTCGAGTCGCTCGACCAGGGTCTGCGAGTACTCGCGCAGGTATCGGCGCTCCTCGGTCCCCTGCATCTTCTCGCGCTTGCCCTTGAGGAACTCGCGCAGCTGGCCAGGAAACTTCTCGATGTCGATCGGCTTCTCGATATAGCCATCGCAGCCGATGCTCAGGGAGAGCCCGCGGTCGCCGTGGCTCGTCAGCACCACGATCGGGCAGCCGTCGAGACCGCGGTACGAGCGCAGCCGCGTCGCGGTCTCGTAGCCGTCGATGCCGGGCATCTCGATGTCGCAGAGGATGAGGTCAGGGTGCGCCGCGATGGCGAGGTCGATGCCCGCCATGCCGTCGCTGGCCTCGAGCACGTCGAAGCCGCGCGATTCGAGCACGTTGCGCACCAGCGCGCGGCTCTCCGGGTTGTCCTCGATATAGAGGATCCGTGGGGTCGCGGGCTGGGTCTGTTCGGCCATCGATGAGCGTCCCGGTCGCGCTTCGCGGCCACATACGTAACGGGGTTAAAAGTCTACCACTTGCATGGCTGTCCGTGAAGCCGGCAGGCCACGGAGTTGACCCCTGTTCTCAGCATCCGGCTCTCATGCCATCCACACCCTGTCCACAGGGTGCCTTTCGTTCGGGGCGCAATGTCTCCATTGACGAGCGCCGCCGCATGGCTTGCCTACTCCTGCACGCCGCCGTTGATAAGCGGCTGATAAGACGAGGAGAATGTCCTTGAACAGAGCAGCCTGCAGCTCCGGCTGCCACCGTTGAACGCCGGTGCGGGTCCAGAGGAGTTCCCCCTAGCGCGCTCATTGTGGATTCCGTGTGGATAACTCCGCCGCGATATCCGGCAAGAGTCGGAGGAGCCTTTCCCGGGTGTTCAATTCCGGTGCATCGAGCACCCGATCGAGCAGGCGCGCGAGCACCTGTCCGACCAGCGGCGACGCAGGCGCGGCCAGCGCCTGCATCACCTCCGCGCCGCCGATGGCGAGGTCCTTGATTCGCAACGCAAAGGCGCGCGCGGACTCCGCCGCAAGCCGCTCCTCGGCGGCCTGCTGGTTCGCGAGCCCTTCCTCAACCAGTCGTCCTCGCGCACGCAGATCGGCTCCTCGCAGCGCCCAGAGCGACGGCAGCGCGTCGCCGATGCGCGCCAGCGTCCGGCGCACGGTGGCGTCGGTCCACTCGGGCAGATAGTGCCAGTTGTGCTCGCGCACCAGCAGCGCGATCCGTTCGATCTCGCGGCGGGGCAGCTTGAGCCGCGCCAGCACCTCCTCGGCCAGGGCCGCCCCGATGCGCTCGTGATGGTAGAATGTGTGCTCGCCCGGCCCCGGCCCCGGCCCCGCGCAGCGCGGCTTCGCCACGTCGTGCAGCAGCGCGGCGAGGCGCAGCACCGGGTCGGCCGGCGCGAAGTCCACGCACCGCAGCGTGTGCTGCCAGACGTCGAAGGCGTGGTAGCGATTCTGCGGGAAGCGCACGCTCTCGAGCAGCTCGGGAGCGATTCGGTGCAACAGACCGGTGCGCAACAAAAGCCGCAGCCCTCGGCTCGCCGGCGCGCCGCGCACGAGCAGCTTCAGCAGCTCGTCCCGCACGCGCTCCTGCGCGACCTTCGCGAAGGTCTCGAGCGAAGCAGGGATGGCTTTCTCCGTCCGGCGATCCAGCGCGAGCCGCAGCGTGCAGGCGAGGCGCACCGCCCGCAGCGGTCGCAGGCCGTCCTCGGTGAAGCGCGCCAGCGGATCGCCCACCGCGCGCAGCCGCCGCCGCTGCAGATCGGCAAGCCCGCCGAACGGATCGATCAGCGCCGCGTCCATCGGATCCCAGGCGATCGCGTTGACGGTGAAGTCGCGCCGGGCGAGGTCGCCGCGGATGTCGCCGAGGAAGGTGACGGTGCTCGGCCGGCGGCCGTCGAGGTACGGACCTTCGCCGCGAAAGGTCGTGACCTCGACCTGGTGCTCTCCCGAGAGCACGGTGACGGTCCCGTGCGCGATGCCGGTGGGGATGACGCGCGGGAAGAGCCGCGCCACCTCCTCCGGCAGCGCGTCGGTCGCGACGTCGAAGTCCTGTGGCGGCGCCGCAGTCATGCCGAGCGAGAGCCGCACCAGGTCGCGCACGGCGCCGCCTGCGAGGAACGCCTGCCGCTTCGCCGCGCGCAGTCTGCGCAGGACCGCGAGCACGTCCTCTGGCACGAGCTTGGGATCGGGCGTCATCGCGCGGCAAACAACTGCGGAACCCGGACGCCGTCAAGGCCGGCGTCTTCCGCTGCCGCAGCGCGCGGGCCGCCTTCGGGGGTGTTCGGCCTCGGCGGGCCGCGTCTCGTCCGCTACTTGTGGTGCGCGCGGTGCGGCACCGGGCACGACAGCGAGCCGTGCCGCTCGTCGTACTGCTGGTGGTAGCCCTCGGCCAACCAGAACGGGCCGGCCGGAGCGATCTCGGTGGTGACCTTCTCTGCGAGCCCCTTCTGCGCCTCGTCGCGCGACCGCACCGCCGCTTTTTGTTGTTCGGCATTGAAAGTGAAAATGGCCGAGCGGTACTGGGTGCCCGAATCCGGCCCCTGCCGATTGCCGCTGGTGGAATCGTGCGTCTCCCAGAAGAACTTCAGCAGCTGCTCATAGCTGACCTGCGACGGATTGAATTCGACGAGCACGCTCTCTGCGTGCCCCGTTCCGTCGCCGCAGACGTCCAGGTAGCTCGGGTTCGCGGTGTGGCCGCCGGTGTAGCCCACCGCGCTGGCCACCACTCCGTGAACCTTGCGGAAGCGCTCCTCGCTTCCCCAGAAGCAGCCTTGGGCGAACGCCGCGAGCTGGTTTCCCGCCGAGGGAGCGAGCGGCGTGCCGTGCCCCACCTGGCCGGGCTCCTTGCCGCACGATGGGTTGCCGACCTGCCCGTCCTGCGCGCGGGCTGGCGCCAGCGCGTACAGTCCGCCGAGGGACACCACCACCGCCACCGAAATGCCAAGAGCAATCTTCATAACTCTCCTACGCGCGCCCAGGCGTAACGGACCTGCCGGGCGCAACGTCTCGCTTTGCATGACGCTGCCAACGACGATTGGTTACTCATTGCTCATCCTTTGCGCCGCGTTCGCGGTGCGCGCCGACGGAGCCGCGAAGATGCCCGCAGATTTTCACAAGCCTTCCGATGCCGAGCTGCAAAAGGTGCTCACCCCCGAGCAGTACCGGGTGACCCAGCACGAGGGCACGGAACCGCCGTTTCACAATCCGTACTGGGACAACCACGCGGCAGGCATCTACGTGGACGTCGTCTCGGGCGAGCCGCTCTTCAGCTCGCTCGACAAGTTCGAGTCCGGCACGGGCTGGCCCAGTTTTACCAAGCCGCTCGAGCCGGAAGCGGTGAAGACGAAGACGGACAAGGGTTTTTTCATCTCGCGCACCGAGGTCCGGTCGACCCATGCCGACTCGCACCTCGGCCACCTCTTCGACGACGGCCCGGCGCCGACCGGGCATCGCTACTGCATGAACTCCGCGTCGATGCGCTTCGTGCCGGTCGAGAAGCTCGCGGCGGAAGGGTACGGCAAATACCTGCCGCTCTTTGCCGCGTCCAAAGGCGGCCGCTGAAGGCCACTGAAGCAAGCGCCCCCGGCAGGACTCGAACCTGCGACCCCCGCTTTAGGAAAGCGGTGCTCTGTCCATCTGAGCTACGAAGGCGAGCACCGGTTGGTAGCAACGTGGGCACCGCAGGTCAAGATCCAGTCGCTGCGGGGGACCGGCCGGTTTCGGCGCGCGCGCATCAATAGGCGATCAGCGATTCGACCTCGCCGCCGAGGCGCTCGCGGCCCTTCAGGAACCCAAGCTCGATGACGAAGAGGTACGCCGCCACCACGCCCTGCTGCTTGCGCACCAGTTGCGCCGCGCCCCAGGCGGTGCCGCCGGTCGCGAGCAGGTCATCCACGATGGCCACCTTCTCGCCCGCCCGCACTGCATCGACGTGCGCTTCGAGTACCCCGGTGCCGTACTCGAGCGCGTACTCGACGCGATCGGTTTTGTAAGGGAGCTTGCCGAGTTTGCGCACGGGCGCGACGCCGATCCGGAGCCGGTCCGCGAGCGGCGCCCCGAAGAGGAAACCGCGCGACTCGATGGCGACGATGCGATCGATGCCGCGGCCGCGCAGTCGCTCCTCGAGGCCATCGAGCACTTCGCGGAAGGCCTGGCTGTCGCCGAGTACCGGCGTGATGTCCTTGAAGAGGATCCCCGGCTGCGGAAAGTCGGCCACGTCGCGGATCAGCGATTTCGCGCGATCGAGAGAAGGCATGCCCGGGTCGTAGCACGACAGCGGAGAAAAAAACGGCCGCCGGTCCCATGGGGGGTTTGGGACCGACGGCCCGAGTCCTCGGCTTGCGCCGGAAAACTCGCGCCGATGGGGTACCAGCGGGTCTGGCGAGGCGCAACAACAACTCAGCGCAAGAAGTCCAGCGGGTCGTGCGGCCGCGCGGCCACGCGCACCTCGAAGTGCAGGTGCGGCCCGGTGGCGTTGCCGGAGTGGCCGACGCGCGCGATGGTCTCGCCGCGCGCGACATTCTGTCCCTTGCGCACGAGATTCTCTTCGTTGTGCGCATAGACGGTCACCAGATCGTTCTTGTGCGCGAGCAGGACCAGCTTGCCGTAGCCGCGCTGCTCGCCGGCGAAGAGGACGGTGCCGCCTTCGGCCGCGCAGACGGGGGTGCCTTCGGGAGCGGCCAGGTCGATGCCGTCGTGCTCGTCGCGCGCGCGGGTGCCGAAGCCGGAGATCAGCACGCCCGGCGTCGGCCACCCGAGCGGCTCGCCGCGCGCCGCCGGATCGAGGGCGCGCGCCCCGCCCGCGCGCGGAATCTGGGTCGGGCCGGCGCGGCGCGGCGGCCGCGCGTCGAGCCGCGCCTGGAAAGCGTCGGGTGGCGGCACGGTGAGCTCGGCCTCGGCGCCCGGGATGAAGAGCGACTGCCCCTCGGTGAGCTGCGGGCTGGAGAGAACATTCTCGCGCTGCACAACCTCGACCGGTACGCCATAGGTGCGCGCGATTCGCCAGAGCGTCTCGCCAGCGCGCACCCGGTGGAAGGTGCCGGGCTGCGGCGGTGAGGGCGGGTCTCCGGCGAGGTGGAGACCCGGAAGGCCGGCCTTCGACGGCGCGCGTGTGAACCGCTGGTGCGCGCACGCAGAGAGGAGCGCGGCCAGGGCGGCTACTCTCGCAACAGCCCGGGCAAGTCCCACGAGCGCAGCTCCCCGACGAGCGCGTGCTGCGTAAGGTCCAGGTGCAGCGGCGTGACCGAGATGAAGCGGTTGTCGAACACCGCGTCGCAATCGCTGCCCGGGACGTTCTCGTGCGCCTGCTCGTCTCCGCCGATCCAGTAGTACGCGCGGCCGCGCGGATCCAGTTTCTGGACCACGGCGGCGGCGTACGACCGCCGGCCGATGGTGGTGATCCGCGCCCCCTGCGGCGCGCCCTGCGGGACGTTCACGTTGAGCAGCGTGCCGCGCGGAAGCCCGTGCGCGAAGACCTGCCGCGCGAGCTGGGCCGCGAAGCGCGCCGCGTGAGAATAGTCGCGCCGGGCTCCGGGAGGGGGGCGGCCGACCAGGCTGATGGCGAACGACGGCAGCCCGCCGATGCAGCCCTCCATCGCCGCAGCCACGGTGCCCGAGTAGTGCACGTCGTTGGCCAGGTTGGCGCCGCGGTTGATGCCGCTCGCCACCAGGTCGGCCGGCGCATCCCGCAGCAGGTGATTGAGCGCGACGTAAACGCAGTCGGTGGGCGTGCCGTCCACCGAGTAGCGGCGGATCTCGCCCGCGGGCCCCCACGGCGACACCTCCTTGATCCGCAGGGGCCGGTGCAGCGAGATGCTGCGGCTCGTGGCGCTCTGCTCGCGATCGGGCGCGCAGACCACCACCTCGCCGAGCGGCAGCAGCGCTTCGGCCAGGGCGCGCAGGCCGTTTGCTTCCACGCCGTCGTCGTTGCTGACGAGAACTCTCATGGCGCGGCTCTAACGCAAGCGAACGGCCCCGCCAAGCGCGGGCTTGCGGGACGTCGTGCGCGGCTGCACAGTCGCGCCATGTCCGAGAGCCTGCATGCCCCTCCTCCGCGCCTGGTCGGCGATGACGGCGCGCCCGTCGCCGGCACCTTCTTCGGCGCGGTCTCCGATCCCGCCTTCCGGCATCTCAAAGGCGCCTACGAGCGCACCTTCCTCGAGCGCAAGCGGGTGGAGAAGAAATGGCAGTACCTGCACGTCGCCACGCCGGAGATGATGCTGTCGGCCGCGATCGTCGATACCGGGTATCTCGCCTCGGGCTTCTGCGCGGTGTTCGATCGCGGCGCGCGGCGGCTGCTGGTGGACGAGAACGAAGTGTTGCCACCCCTCTGCGTGTCGATCAACGACGAGCCCAACGACGGCCTCTCGGCGCGCCTGCTCGGCCCCGGCGTCAACGCGCGCATCGAGCGCAGTGGCGGCCGCGTGCTGTTTTCGGCGCGCTGGGGCCGAGCGTCCGTGGAGCTCTCGCTCGACGCCCGCAAGGCGCCAAAGCCGCTCAGCGCCGTCGCGCCACTGGGCGAGGCGGGCCGCTTCAATTTCACCCAGAAGATCGTCGGCATCCCGGCAGAGGGAGAAGTGCGCGCTGGCAACGCCACCTTCCTCGTGCAGGGGCAGCTCGCCGGGCTCGATTACACG
Organism: Deltaproteobacteria bacterium; assembly: GCA_043781235.1. Taxonomy (GTDB): domain Bacteria; phylum Myxococcota; class Myxococcia; order Myxococcales; family 40CM-4-68-19; genus JANYKT01. The sequence goes on along the minus strand of JAYWBT010000078.1, from coordinate 4,412 downwards.
CATGGTTATCTCTTGCGCGAGACGGCCTGGCGCTGGGCGTTCGCGAGCGGCCGCGCCGGCAGCCGCGCCGTGGGCTTGAACCTGAGCGAAGGCTTCCTCGCCGGCGCGGAGAACGCGGTCTGGGTGGACGGCGCGCCCTGCCCGGTCGGGCCGGTGCGCTTTGGCTTCGACGCGCAGGCGCCGCTGTCGCCGTGGCGCATCGCGAGCGAAGACGGCGCGCTCGACCTGACCTTCCAGCCCGAGGGGCTGCGCGCGCAGAGCATCGACCTCAAGCTGGTGATGAGCCGCTACGCGCAGCCGTTCGGCACTTTCTCTGGCCATGTCACCAGCGCGGCCGGCGAGCGCGTGCAGCTCGCCGGGCTCGCCGGCGTGACCGAGGATCACGCCGCGCGCTGGTAGCTCAGTGCTTGTGCTGCGCGCGGAACTCGTCGCGGTACTTCTTCACCTCGTCATAAATGGCCGCCGGCACCACCTTGCCGCGCACCACCGAGTCGGCCTTCGCCGCCGCCGCCTGCCACTCCTCGATGCTGGCCGGCTCCTCGACGATCAGACCCTTCTTCTTCATCTGGACGAGCGACTCCTCGTTCTGCTTGCGCACGTCGGCGGTGGTCTTCTTGCCGGACTCGGCCGCGATCGCGAGAAGCTTCGGCCGCAGCTCCACAGGCACCTTGTCCCAGACGTCCTTGCGCACCACGGTGGCCCCAGAGAGGAAGCCCCACTTGAGATCGAGCATATGGTTTGCGCGCTCGAAGAGGTGCGCCGTGTACGCGTAGAGCGGCGGCTCGGTGATGATGTTGATCATGTGCGACGAGAGCGAGGGGATCACGTCGGTGGACGAGAGCACCACCGGGTGGAAGCCGACCGCCTTCCACGCCGCCTCGGCGGCCGGGTCGCCGTTCCAGGTGAAGAGCTTGCCCTTGGCGAAATCGGCCGGCGTCTTGTACGGCTCGGTGGAGAAGAAGTGCACGAAGCCGACCTCGCCCCAATTGATTACGACGAAGTTCTTCTTCAGCAGCGCCTCCTCGAGCCGCGCCTTGATCTTCGCGTGGACGTAGTCGTACTCCTCGTACGAATCGATCATTAGCGGCACGCCCTCGGCCTGCGGCTCGGGCGTGATCTCGTGCAGCCCGACGCTGGTGATCGACGCGGCGTGCAGCTGGCCGATGTCGATCTTGCGGATCATCTCGCCTTCGTTGCCCTGGGTTCCGCCGGCATAAATATGCAGCTCCACTTTGCCGCCGGAGGCCTCCTTCCACTTCTGCCCCATCTCAATCAGCAATTGGTGCCAGGTGGAGCCCTGCGGCGCGAGCGTGCCGAGCTTGATCTTCACCGTCTGCGCCGAGGCGCTGGAGGCGGCGAGCAGCGAGAGTGCGAGCAATGCCTTCTTCATGGATGGTCCTTGTCTGGTCGCTTAGTCGGAGAAGAGGTCGCCCTGGTGGGCGAGCAGGTATGCGGCGTGACGCTGCGCGAGCACGTTGGCCAGACGCTGGTTGCGCGCCTTCGGCTGATCGACGTCGAACTTCGCTGCTTGATTCAGCAGGTCGTTGAACTCCTTCTTCCGCTGCGCCGGCGCGAGCACGCTCTCGGCATACGTCACCAGCGCCGAAATCTTCTCGCCCTTCGCCAGCGCCTGCGCGCGCTCGAAGTGCTGCTTCTGCTTTTCGGGGGTGGTCCCTTCCGGCCGCGCGGAATCGAAAGTAATGGCGAACTCGTGCAGCGCGCCGAGGTCGTAGCTCTCGTCGAGCGCCAGCGCGCGGTCGAGCATGGCCGCGACCACCGGCACGTCGCCGACCAGCTCGAGGTTGCGCTTGTTGGCGGCGATGGCGGCGGCCCAGGGCACGAAGGTCCAGTAGAGGAGCGGGACATCCCCGCGGGTGAGCTTCGCCAGCGCGGCGGTGCGCTCGGCCTCGGACCCACGCAGCTGCGCCTCGGTCACGCCGTGCGCGAGCTTCAGCCCGTCGAGCCCGTACGCCCGGGCGCGCAGGTAGAGCCGCGACGCGCGCTCGAGGGCGCGCTTCTGCTTGTCGCCTTCCAGGGTCTCGACCGCCGACTGCTGCACGAAGGCATAGCCGTACTGGGTAAATCCGCGCGCCATCGCCAGGCGCAGGCCGACGTGATCGTCGAGCGAGTCGCTCAGCGACTCCATCGTCTTGAGCGCGAACGGCACCGCCTGCGCGACCAGTTCCGGGTCGTCGTCGCGGGCGAACGCGCCTCCGTCGCCGGTGCTCGACAGCGCATCGGCGACGCCGTTCAGTGCGATGCGCTTTGGAGAGCAGGCGAGGCAGACGGAGAGCAGGAGCAAAGTCGCGCGCAAGGTGGCGAGGAGTGATAGTCAAGGCGGGCGAGTTGTCAATGCGTGTTTGCAAGGAGTGAACGTGGCCGAACCACCCGCCGCTTCGCAGGTCGCAGGAGCGCCCGAGGCCCCGGACGAGAAGCCGGGCGGCAGCGCGCTCGAGCGGTGGGCGCTGGTGGTGATCGTGCTCGTGATGATCGCGCTGCCGACGCTCGAGACCATCGTGCGCCGCCTCACCGGCTCGGGAGTTCCTGGGGCCGCGGTGTACACGCAGCATTTCACCTTATGGGTCGGCTTCCTCGGCGCGCTGCTCGCCACCGCGACCGGCCACCACCTGGCGCTCTCCACCGTGGATCTCTTGCCCGCGGGCGCGCCGCGCCTGCTGGCGAAGAACTTCGGCAACTGCGTCTCGGCACTGGTCTGCGCGGTGCTCGCCTACGCCTCGCTCGACCTGGTGCTCGCCGACCGTGCCCGCGTGGACGCGCTGCCGTTCCCCGAGTCGCTGACCTTCTGGTACCGCTGGGTCATCCCGCTCGCGCTGCTCCTGCTCGCGGGCTTTGTCCTGCGCAAGGCCTCGCTGGAGAAGTCGATGCGCGCTGCCGGCCTCGGCGTCGTACTGCTCATCCTGATGGTCTTCTCGCGGCGCGTGCTGGGCGATCCGGACTTTCCCAAGGGCGGCGTCCCGGAGTGGTGGTTCGAGGTGATCATGCCGGTCGGCTTCGCCGTGATGGCGATCCGCTCCGCCCTGATGGCCGCCACCCGGCGCGGCCGGATGCTGGCGCTCGCGTTTGCGATCGCCGTCGTTCCCTTCGCCATCTCGCGCCTGGTTGCTTTGAAAACCGGCGGCCCCGGCTTCCTGCCCGCGCCCGACGGCCCCGCGCTGCTGCACGGCCACACCGCGCTGCTCGCCTGGCCCGGATCGATCCTGCTGATCGCCGCGTTCCTGCTCGGCGCGCCGGTGTTCATCGTCATGGCGGGATTCGCGCTCTTGCTCTTCTTCGTCAGCGGCACGCCGGTCGCGTCGGTGCCCGGCGAGACCTTCCGGCTGGTCATCTCGCCCACGCTGCCCGCCATTCCTTTATTGACCGTTGCGGGCTACGTGCTCGCCGAGGGCGGGGCGTCGAAGCGCATGGTCGCCGCCGCGCAGAGCGTCTTCGGCTGGATGCCGGGAGGCCTCGCCGTGGTGGCGGTGGTGGTCTGCGCGCTCTTCACCACCTTCACCGGCGCGAGCGGCGTCACCATCCTCGCGCTCGGCGGCATCATCTTCCCGTCGCTGGTGCGCGAGGGATATCCCGAAGGCTTCTCGCTTGGCCTGGTCACCGCGTCGGGCTCGCTCGGTTTGCTCTTTCCGCCCTCGCTTCCAGTCATCCTGTATGGCGTGGTCGCCGGCGTCGCCATCGATCACCTCTATATCGGCGGCATCGTCCCGGGCGTGCTGATGATCGTGCTCGTCGCGGGCTATGGGGTGATCGTCGGCATCCGTTCGAAGACCCCGCGTCCGAAGTTCGTCGGCCGTGAGGCATTGAAAGCGATGTGGGGCGCCAAATGGGATCTGGGCCTGCCCGTATTGATCATCGTCTCGGTCGCGTCGGGCTTCGCCACCATCGTCGAGTCCGCCGCGCTCGGCGCCGCTTACACGATCATCGTCGAGCTCGCCGTCTTTCACGAGGTGCATCCCATTCGCGATCTTCCCCGCGTGCTGGTTCACGCGTCCACGCTTGTGGGCAGCGTGGTGATCCTGCTCGGCGTCGCGCTCGGCCTCACCGCGTTCTTCGTCGATGCCGAAATCCCCACGCTGCTGCTCGCCTGGGTGCAGGCGCATATCCACTCGCAGTGGCAGTTCCTGCTGGCTTTGAATGTGCTCCTGCTGGTGCTCGGCAGCGTACTCGAGATCTATTCGGCCATCGTCGTATTGGCTCCTCTGATCGCGCCGCTCGGCGTCGCTTTCGGCATCGAGCCGGTGCACCTCGGCGTCGTCTTCCTCGCCAACCTCGAACTCGGCTTCCTCTTCCCGCCGATGGGCCTCAATCTCTTCCTCAGCGCCTCGCGCTTCAACAAGCCGCTGCCCCTGCTCTACCGCAAGGCGTTCCCCTTCCTCGTCATCATGGCGATCGGCGTC
>JAYWBT010000077.1:0-16929 GCA_043781235.1 Deltaproteobacteria bacterium | reverse complement strand
GCGCGCTTCCGCCGCACCACGCCGATCCCTTCGATCGCTTGCTCGTCGCGCAGGCCCAACTCGAGAAGGTCTCGCTGGTGACCGCAGATGAGCAGCTGCGCGCTTATGAGGTTCGCATCATCGCGCCGTGAAGCGAGCCGGCAGCGCCGGGCACGCGACCAGGGCGCGCGCGTCCCTATCCCAGCGCGGCGGAGACGATCTCCTTCGCCTCGGCGACGATGGTGTCGAGGTGCGCCTGGTCGCGGAAGCTCTCGGCGTAGATCTTGTAGACGTCCTCGGTGCCCGAGGGGCGGGCGGCGAACCAACCGTCGGCCGTCACCACCTTGAGGCCGCCGATCTCCGCGCCATTGCCCGGCGCGCGCGTGAGCTTCGCGAGGATGGGCCCGCCCGCCAGCGTGGTCGCCTTCACCGCGTCAGGCGAGAGCTTCTTCAGCAACGCCTTCTCGCGCGGGGTGGCGGGCGCGTCGATGCGTGTATAAAGCGGGCTTCCCAGCTCGTTCGATAACTTTCGATACCGCACCGCCGGGTCGTCGCCGGTGCGCGCCAGAATCTCCGCCGCGAGCAGGTCCATGATGATTCCGTCCTTGTCGGTGGACCAGACGGTGCCGTCGCGGCGCAGGAACGACGCGCCGGCGCTCTCCTCGCCGCCGAAGCCGAGCGACCCGTCGAGCAGGCCGTCGACGAACCATTTGAAGCCCACTGGCACCTCGCGCAGCGTGCGGCCCAGCCTGGCCGCCACCCGATCGATCAGCGCGCTGGAGACCAGCGTCTTTCCGATGGCCGCGCCCGAAGGCCAGCCCGGCCGATTGCCGCCGAAGAGGTAATCAATCGCGACGGCGAGGTAATGATTGGGATTCATCAGCCCCGAGGGAGCGACAATCCCGTGGCGGTCGGAATCGGTATCGTTGCCAAAGGCCAGATCGAACTTGTCCTTGAGCTTGACCAGATTGGCCATTGCATAGGGCGACGAGCAGTCCATCCGGATCTTGCCGTCGTGATCGCAGGGCATGAACGCGAAGGTGGGATCGACGGTGCGATTGACTACTTCGAGATTCAATCCATATTCCCCGACGATTGGATCCCAATAGTCCAGATTCGCGCCGCCGAGGGGGTCCGCGCCGAGATGCAGGCCGGCCCCGCGCACGGCGTCCATATCCACGACCTGGCGCAGGTCGCGCACGTACGGCCCGATGAAGTCGTGCAACAAGGCGCCGTCGCGACCGGCGGTGCGCGCGACGGCCGAGCCGAGCAATTCATTGGCGCGCTTCTCGATCCAGCCGGTCACGTCGGTGTCGGCCGGCCCACCGTTGGGCGGGTTGTACTTGATGCCGCCGTCCTCGGGCGGGTTGTGAGAGGGCGTGATCACGATGCCGTCGGCGGGCGCGTCCGGGTGCGCGCGGTTCCAGCCGAGGATCGCATGCGAGATGACCGGGGTCGGCGTCGCTCGACGGGACCAGCGGACCTGCACGCCGTTCTGGCAGAGCACCTCGAGCGCCGTCTCCTGCGCCGGCGCCGAGAGCGCGTGGGTGTCGGCGCCGAGGAACAAAGGCCCGGTGGTGCCGTGAGAGTTGCGGTACTCGCAAACGGCCTGCGTGATTGCGAGGATGTGAGCCTCGTTGAACGCGGTCCGCAAAGACGAGCCGCGGTGGCCGCTGGTACCGAAGGCCACGCGCTGCAGTGGGTTTCTCGCCTCCGGCTTCCCCGAGTAATACCAGGCCTGGACTTGAGCGACGTCGATCAGTTGCTCGCGCGGGGCGGGCTTTCCTGCCTGGGCATGCGCCATGCGCGCTGGTCTACATCGCAAACGCGACGGAGACCACGCTCGGCGTGACGCTCAGTTGTCCGCCGAGCGCGCTGCCGCGCCGGTGGAACAGAGGCACGAGGACGCCGGACGCCGCGCCCAGGAGCGCGCCCGCGGCGACGTCGGTAAAGTAGTGCTTCTCGGCGATCATTCGCAGCGCGCCGGTGCTGATCGACATCGCCGCCGCCGCGCCCCACAGCCACGGCGCCGCACGGGAGTCCTGCAGAGACGCGGTCATCGCCAGCGACACGCCCAGAGAGGTGGCGAGTGCGGCGTGGCCGGAGGGAAAGCCGAGGTGGCTGTCGCGATCGGACAGGCTGTAGGTCGCGGTGCCGTCGCCGTGGCCGTAGCGGGCGTAGGGCCGCTCGCGCGCGACGAAGAATTTCACGCCCTGCACCGTCGCCGCCGACAGCACGGTGGACTCGAATACGATCACCGCCGCGCGAAAGCCCGCGCCGTCGCTCGCGTGCGGGCCGGTGGCGACCAGCGCGCCGCCGACCGAGGCGAGCGGCAAGAGCGCGAACGCCCAGACGTTGCTCGCGGTGTCGGCGGTCTTGCGCGGCAACCCCCAGCCGGTGAGCGCGTCGTGAAAGCCTGCATCGACGCCGTTCAAGTCGCGGTTGCAGACCACGCAGCTCGCGGGCGCCAGCGACTCTTTCAATAGCTCGGGGACCACGAAGGCGACCAGGCCGGCAGAGGTGAGCGCGACGTCCACCGGCAGATTGATGGCGACCTTGTCGTCCGGTCCGGCGTCGGCCCAGGATTTCGCACCAGCTGGAGAGACCGGAAGGGCGGCGACGACCAGCAGCGCGGCGACGGCTCTCATTGCAAAGCTCCCTCAGAGGTAACGGCTGCGGATGGATTCGAGCGCGGTGCCCAGCTCGCGGGCGCTCGCGAACCGCTGCGAAGGATCCTTCGCCAGCAGCCGGAGGATGGCCGCCTCGAGGTCGGCCGGAATCGACGGATTCTTCTGCCGCGGCGGCGCGGGCTGCTGGTTGACGTGCATCATCAACAGCGGCACGAGCTCGGGGTGCGAGAAGGGGACGCCGCCGGTGAACATCTCGTAGGCGCAGACGCCGAGCGCGTAGAGATCGGTCGAGTGGGTCACGGTGCTGAAGCTGTCGATCTGCTCGGGCGACATGTAGAGAGGAGTGCCGGCGATCGAGCCCGCCACGGTCACGCCCGAGATCGCGAACTGCTTGGCGATGCCGAAGTCCATCACCTTCACCACGCCCGCGTCGGTGACGAAGAGGTTGTCCGGCTTCACGTCGCGGTGGATGACGCCTGCGTCGTGCGCCGCCTGCAGCCCCGCGCACGCCTGGACCAGCCAGCCGAGCGCGGCGGCGAAGGCGATGGGCTGCTCCATCCGTTCTTTCAGCGACTTCCCGGTGAGCAGCTCCATCGAAATGTATCGATGTTCCAGGTGCAGCCCGATGTCGTAGAGGCGGATGATGTTCGGGTGCTGGAGCTGGCGCGAGAGCTTGAGCTCCTGCTTGAAGCGCGCCACCAGCATCTCGCTGGTGTTCGACAGACCGAACACCTTGAGGCCGACGCGCTCGTCGAGCTCGAGGTCGTGCGCCCGGTAGATGGAGGCCATGCCGCCCTGGCCGATCTTCTTCTCCAGCAGGTAGCGGCCGGCGACGGTGGCGCCGATGGCGAACGCCTCGTCGTCGGCCAGCACGTCGGCGTCGAGGATCGGCTCGGCCTCGGGCTCGGGCGCGCTCGGCTCGCTCGCATGGGGGCCGGGCGCCGGCGCGCGCATCACGGTGGCCTGCCCGTCGAGCCCAGGCAGCTCGTCCAGGTCGGGCAGCCCGCCCCGGCGGTGCCGGTCGGAGCTCTCCAGCACCCTGCGCGCCATCGAGTCGGACGGTGCGCGGGTCAGCTCGGCGAGGCGCGCGGAGGCGTCGCGGTGGCCGCGCACTTTTTCGAACGCCTCGCGCGCGCTCTCGGCGAAGTCGTGCTGCTGGTAGAGGCAGCCGAGCAGGTAGAACGTCTCGCGCTCGCCCTCGGACTGCGGCTGCCCGGAGGCGAGCGTGCCGAGGAAGTGCTCGAGCTGGAAGCTCACGCCCGCCTTCAGCTCGAGCGCGAGTTGAATCGCCTGCGCGGCCGCGTCGCGGTAGCGCGGATCGCCGCGCTGCACGCGCACCAGGTTCTCGAGCTGCTTGCCGGTGTCGCCCGCCCTGGCGTAGCAGGCGGCCGCCTCGAAGGGCTGGCCCGCGTCGGCGTGCAACTGCGCGGCGTCGCCGAAGCGGCCGAGCTTCTCAGCGCAGCCCGCCGCGTCGCCGAAGCGCTTGAGCTGCAGGTACGACTCGAGCGCCAGATCGAGCTTGCCCGCCGCCTCCAGCTTCTGCGCGCCCGGGAGGGAGATCGCGTGGCCGCCCACCGCGGTCGCGCGCGGCCGGGTGGAGGGCACGAGAGAAGCGCTCTCGAACTGGCCGGGCTTGAGCGCCTGCAGCCGCGCCGCGCCCATCGCATCGCCGGCGCGCTGCAGCAGCTCCACCGCGCGCGCCTGCTCTCCCAGCCCGAGGAAGAGCTCCACGGCGCGCGCGCTCTCGCCCGCCTTGCCGAAGAAGATGGCCGCCATCAGCGCGCGCTTCTTCCCCGCGGCGTCGAGCTGGCCGACCTGCGCGGCAGAGGCGTTCAGGCTTTCGACCAGGAGCTCCGCCGCTTCCTTCTGGCGCCGCGTCGCGCCCAGCACCCGCGCGGCGTCTTCGGTCAGCCCGAGCTCGCGATACGCCTTGATCGCGGCGTCCGCGTTGCCCGACTTCTCCAGCTGCCGCGCGCGCTCCCTGGCATCCACCGGAAGAGTCTTAACATTTTCAAGCGCAAGCTCAGTCCTCCGGCAGCTCGCCCGCGAGGCGCTTCATCGCGTCGGGATGGTTCGCGAAGCGGAGCGCCTCGTCGAGCGCGATCAGGCCGGCGCACAGGTAGCGGAAGAGCGCGGCGTCGAGGCTCTGCATCCCCGAGCCGTCGTTGGAGGCGCTGTCGAGGTAGCCCTCGATCTGGAAGATCTTGTTTTCGCGGATGAGGTGGGCGACCGCGTAGCTCTGCAGGAGGATCTCCAGCACCGCGACACGGCCCTCCCCCGAGGCGTGCTTGACCAGCTGCTGCGCGATCACGCCTCGCAGGAGCACGCTCAGGGTCGAGCGGATCTGGTCGCGACTCTCCTCCGGCAGCACGTCGATGATGCGATCGATGGCCTTGCCGGCCGAGTTGGAGTGGAGCGTTCCGATCACCAGCACGCCGGTCTCGGCCGCCGAGATGGCGAGCGCGATGGTCTCGAGGTCGCGCATCTCGCCCACCACCAGCACGTCGGGAGATTCGCGCAGGGAAGACCGCAGCGCTGACGCGAACGACTCGGCGTGCTTGCCGACCTGGCGCTGCGTGATCGCGCCCTGCACGGGCTGGTGCAGGTACTCGATCGGATCCTCGATGCTGATCACGTGCCGCGCCGAGGTCTTGTTGATCTCGTCCACCATCGCCGCGAGCGTGGTGGACTTGCCCGAGCCGGTCGGGCCGGTGACCAGCACCAGGCCGCTGGTAAGCTGCGTGAGCTCGCGCACGGCGGGCGGCAGCAGCAGCTCGTCGAGCGTGGGCACCGAGTTGCGGATGACGCGGAAGACGGCACCCGGCCCGTGCGACTGCAGGAAGACGTTGGCGCGGAAGCGGGCCACGCCGGGCAGCTCGTAGACGAAGTCCACCTCCTGGTTGCGCTCGAACTCGTCGCGCTGCTCGCCGGTCATCATCTCGAGCAAGAAGCGCGACGCCTCCAGCTCGGTGAGCACGCGGAACGGCAGCGGCAGCAGCTCGCCCTCGTGGCGAATGATGGGCACGTTGCCGGCGTGGAAGTGCAGATCGCTCACGCCCTGCTCGGCCACCAGGCGCAAGAACGAATCGATGCGCGCCACCTAACCCTCCTTCCGGCCCGGCGGCGCGCTGGTGAGCGGCATCGGCGGCGCCTCCGCGGCGTCCATGAACGGCTCGAATTCTTTCTTGCTGACCGCCCTCACGTACGCGTCCTCGACGCTGATGCGGCCTTCCTTCAGCAGCCGCATCAAATCCATGTCCATCAGCTGCATCCCCTGCTCGCGCGAGGTGGCCATCACCGACGGCAGCTGGAACGCCTTGCCTTTGCGGATCAGGTTCGAGACCGCGTCGTTGTTGACCATCAGCTCCACCGCCAGCACGCGGCCGTTGCCGTTTTTCTCTTTCAACAGATACTGGCAGACGACGGCGCGCAGGCTGTCGGCGAGCGTCGAGCGCACCTGCTCCTGTTCTCCGGGCGGGAATGCGCTGATCAGGCGATCGATGCTGGTCGCCGCCGAGACGGTGTGCACCGTGCCGAAGACGAGGTGGCCCGTCTCGGCCGCGATGACGGTGAAGGCGATGGTCTCCAGGTCGCGCATCTCGCCGACCAGGATCACGTTCGGGTCCTCGCGCAGCGTCGAGCGCAGCGCCGCCGAGAACGAGCGCGCGTGCGTGCCGACCTCCCGCTGGTTGACCAGGCTCCTCTTGCGCGCGTGCACCACCTCGATGGGATCCTCGAGCGAGATGATGTGCTGCGAGGAGGTGCGGTTGATGTAATCGATCAGCGCGGCGAGCGTGGTGGACTTGCCCGAGCCGGTCGGCCCGCCCACCAGCACCAGGCCGTGCTTGATCGAACCGAAGGTCTGCACCAGCGCCGGCAGGCCCAGCTTCTCGATCTCCGGCAGCGAGGCGCGGATGCGGCGGAAGACCCCGGAGATGCCGCCGAGCTGCATGAAGACGTTGGCGCGAAAGCGCAGCCCCTCGCTCTTCACCTCGTGCGAGTAGTCCACGTCCTGCAGCGCCTGCAGCGCCATCACCTGCTCGGTGTTCAGGTGCGGCCGCAGCAGCGACCTCACCTGCTCCCCGGTGAGGGCGTCCTCGGTGAGGGGGCTGACCCGGCCCAGCTTCTTCATGAAGACCGGCCTGCCCGAGGCAAGCAGGAGATCGTCGCCGTCGTCCTTCGCCAGCTGGATGAGCAGCCGGTCCAGCATCGGCACCGCCACCACGCCACCCGCCGCGGTGACGCGCCAGCGGGCCATCACCTCGCGCGCCGCCGCGCGCACTTTCGGGTGCGGGTCGTCGTGCAGCTTCGATACCACCGGCGCGTGCTCGGCCAGGTCGAGCTTGTCGAGGAAGCGGACCGCGAGCAGCCGCACGTCCGGGTTCTCGTTGTTGAGCATTGGCGCGACCTGCGCCGCGGCGGTCCGCGCGCCCATGTCCATGAGCGCCTGCAGGCAGACCGGCTGTAGCTCCGGATCGGCCCCGAGGATGTGCACCAGGTAGGGCACCGCGCGCGGGTCGTTGATCAGCGCGACCGCCTCGATGGCCGTCTCTTTCACCCACCAGTCCGGATCGCTGGTGGCGGTCTGCACCAGCGAGCGCAGGGCCTGGGGATCTTTCAGGCGCGCGAGCACGTTGACCGCGAAGCGGCGGACCACTTCCGACTTGTCCGCGAGCATCCCGACCATGTACGCGGTGAGCGAGACGCCGCCCAGCTCGATCAGCGCGTCCATCACGCGCTCGCGGACCCACCAGTCCTCGTCGCGCAGGAAGGCCATCAGTCGCGGCCACAGCGTCTGCTCGGGATCCTTCACGCTCTTGATGATCTCGGTGGCCATGCGGCGCACGTTCACGTCGCGGCTGCGCAGGAGCCAGATGACCGTGCGCGAGACGTCCAGCTTGCCCTCGAGCGAGAGCTTCTGCAGCACCTCCGCGGCGCGCGTGCGCACCGGGATCTGCGCATGCGAGAGCGCAGTCACCAGCGGCGGCAGCACGTCGTCGGTGGCGATCGCTTCGAGGCCGGCGAGCACCGCGAGGCGGATAACGCGCGGTCCCGCTCGCAGCTTGCGTTCCAGCGCGCCGATCACCCGCAGCGAGCAAAAGCGGCGCAGCGAATCGACCGCCGCCTTGGCGAGCTGCAGGGAGTCCGCGTCGAGGAAGCGGGCGACATACTCGAACCAGTCGTCCTCGGTGCAGAGCGCGGAGAACGAGGCGATCGCCTGCGCCACCACCGGCTCGGGCTGTCCGTCGAGTGCCGGCACGATGGCCTTGAGCGCGGAGGCCGGGTCCTTCGCCATCGCCTTCACGTCGCCGAGGTAGCGCAGCGCCTGCAGCTTCTCCGGCTGCGCGCCGACCAGGAGCGCCGCCTGCAGCGCCGGCACCGCCAGGTGGCGCGCGAAGCCGACCAGCACCTCCATCGCCTCGGTGCGGCCGGCGAACTCGCGCTCGCCGGCAGCGCGCGTGAGCTGCTCGAAGATGGTCTTGCCGCCGCCGATCTGCAGCAGCGCCGACGCGGCGAGCTTGCGCAGCTGCACGTCCGCTGAGCGCAGGTGCTCGACCAGCGCGGCGTGCTCGGTGGGGCTGTTGACCTTGGGGATCACCGCGGCGAGCGTCGCGCGCAGGCCCGGGTCGGGGAGCTTGAGCGCCTTCACCAGCGGGATGAAGAGCGCCTTGTCGGGCGCCTGCTCGACCAGCTTTGCGAAGGCGGTGAGCCGGTGGCGCGCGGTGGCGGCGTCGGGCGCCTTGCCGGCCAGCACCTCGAGCAGCTTGACGAGATCGGCGGGCGGCGGCGCCTCGGCCGCGGTGAGAAACGCCTCGATCTCGTTGGGGCCCTTCCAGGCGGCAGACTTGAATTGGGCGAGCAACTCCTTGCCGGCGAGCATCGCCGCAACCTAGCACTGGACCGCGCGTCGCTTGCCTTCTTGCCTGCAAGAAAGGCCGGATCAAGCTGGCCGCGGCGCAGGAAAAGGCGGTCGCCAAAGGACCCGAGGTGTCTCCACCTCTCGGCCGCTCTCCAGGGGCACGGAGCGGCGGTTGCGGCGGTCCGTTGACCGCGGCACTATTTTAGGCTCGTGCCCACCGAATCGATCTACCTCGCCCTCGGCGATTCCACCGGCGTCGGGGTCGGCGCCCGAAGCGGTGGAGGCTATCCCGATCGCCTGCTGCGCCGCCTGTCCGCTCGCCACCCCTCCTTACGCCTGCTGAACCTCTGCGAGAGCGGCGCCACCAGCTCCCACGTGTTGCAGGCTCAGCTTCCGCGCGCGCTGGAGACGCGGCCGCGGCTGATCACCATCGGCGTCGGAATCAACGATGTCGGGCTGCAACAGCCGGACGACGCCTTCGCCATCAACCTCGAGGAGATCGTCAACCCGCTGCGCAGCCTGGGCGCGCCGATCGTGATCGCGAATCTCCCTGACCTCGCGCTCGCGCCCGCGGTGGCGAAGCTCGTCCCGCGCGCGTTTTACGAGCGAAGGCTGCAGGTCTTCAATGAGCACATCGAGTCCACCGTTGCGCGCCATCACCTCGCGCTGGTCGATCTGTGGAAGCTGTCCCGGTGCGCGCTCGCCGACCGGCCGGAGCTCTTCTCTTCCGACGGCTTCCACCCCAGCGCCGAAGGCTACGAGACCTGGGCCGAGCTGATGTGGCCCACCCTCGAGAACGTCCTCCGCGAGAGCGGAGACACGTTCGTCCGCCCATAGCGAACGCCGCGCTCGCTGCGCATCTTGCACCGGATGGATGCCGGCGAACGATTGGGCGTTGCGGCTGGCTGGCTGCTGGCGCCGCTCATGGGTGCGGTCGCGCTGGTGCGGCGCGCGCGGACCGCGGCCGTCGGGCAGCACAACGCCAAGGGTCCGAAGATCCGGCCGCGCCGCGCCCCGCGCTGCGCGGAAAAGAAAGGGCGCGGGCGGGCCCCCCGACCCGCCCACGCCCCCACTTCCGGTCGCCGTCGAAACCCCCGTGTCGCCAGCTCCCTCGGCCGGCGCGCCGCCCCCGCAGCGCGCCGACTTTCCTGCAGCAAAGACTCCCTTCCCCCGACCGCTGTCGCCCACAACTGCGACATCAACTCATAGAGCAACCGCCGTGCCGAGCCGGCGAGGGCTCGCGAAGCGCGATATCAAACGCACCTCGGGCGCCGAGCGTCGCAGGGTGGGTACGCGCGTTCCGCGGCGGCGAACTCAGAGCGGATCGATGGAGAAGTAAGGCCCGAACCGCGGCTCGCCGAGGAGATCATCGGGGCTCAGGTTCATACCGAGGTCGATGGCCATGCGGCCGATCGGCGTCAGCCAACGCAAGCCGAAACCGACCGCGTCGCGCAGCACGAGGTTCTTTAAAATGCTCGTCGGCGTCAGCCAGAGATTGCCGGCGTCGTAGAAGACCGCCATCTCGAACGAGGTGGTGAAGGGCACGCGCAGCTCGGCGCCGACGGCGACGAACTGGTCGCCGCCGGTGCTGGTGCCGCCCGCCGCGAGCAGCCGCGCGTTGTTGGTGCAGCCGAGCTCGGAGAGCGTGACGGTGCAGGCCTTCACCTGCCGGTGCAGCTGATCGATCGAATCCTGCGGCTGGACCGCGTCCTCGTGGAAGCCGCGCAGCGAGGTGGCGCCGCCCAGGTAAAAGCTGCGGTCACCGGGCGTGAGCGATCGGTCGTCGAGCTGAAAGATCCGTCCGCCGCGCGCCGACAGCACGATGGAGGAGAGGTACGGCAGCGGCAGATAGGCCGCCAGCAAGCCCTGCACCTTCACCAGATTGACGTGGATGAGCGCGAGGTGCGAGTCGGCGGTGGTGTCCTTCAGCGACTTGAGCAGGTCGCCCGACAGCTGCATCAACACACCCGAGCGCGGCCGGGCCGGATCGTCCCGGAGGTCCACCGATGCCGTCGGCCGCAGCGAGCCGAAATACAAATCCCCCGACGGAAGCCGGAACACGGCGCGATCGACGCCCGCGAGGATGTCCTCGATCGACCGCGTCTCCAGCGTCAGCGCCTGGTAGCCGACCTCGTACGCTAGACCCAGCGAGAAGGGCCGCCGCTGCACCAGCTCGACGCCGACCTGCGCAGAGTACTTGGTCAGATCGTACGAGGAGCGGATGTCGCGCTCGCTGATCAGATCGACGCCAGCGCGCAGCTTGTCGGTGAGCGGATAGAGCCGCGGCAGCGAGAGCCCGAAGTCGATCACGCGCTCCAGCGGATCGGAGGGAAAAAGCACTTTGGTGGTGCAATCCCTGGGGTCGATGGTCGGGCACTTCTTCTCGGTGGGGAAGCGCGTGTAGGGGAAGTCGGCCTTGCCCAGAGCGCTGAAAGTGAGGTTGCGGCCGAAGAGGTTGCCCTGCGTGAACTGCACGGTGGTGCGCGGGCCGTCGGCGAGCGAGAAGCCGAGGCTCGCCTGGAAGTCGCGCGTGGGCCGCTCGCGCAATTGCACCTGCACCGTCTTCTCAGGCTCGGCCACCTCGGGGTTTCTGGGAGTGAGCGTGGCGGAGAAGAAGAGCCCGGTGCGCAGCAGGGCCTGCTGGCCGCGATCGAGCACATCGGGCGTGAGCACGTCGCCCGGCCGCAGCCCGACGAGATCGAGCACCAGCCCTTCGTCCGTGCGCCGCTGGCCGACCACCTCGACGTAGCCGACCTTGACCACGGGGCCGGGCTGGATGCGGTAACGGATCTCGACCTGGCCCGTCTTCGCGCCCTCGGGCACGTCCTGGAAGAACTCCTCGTCCTCGACCTTGGCGTAGAGGTGGCCCCGACGGGTAAAGAGGGAGGTGAGCGCGGCGCGGCCCTCCTCCGCGGAGAGGTAGCTGAAGGGCTTCCCCTGCCGGAGCACGATGGCCTGATCGACCTCGGCCACGGGCACCTCAATTCCGCCCTCGACCACGATGCGCGCCACCAGCGTCTGCTCGCCTTCGCTGACGGGAATCAACACCCGCAGCGAGTGCGGGTCGCCCCCGATGGGGTCGAGCCGCGGCGGCCCCGCGCGCGCCGAGAGATATCCCTGCGACTTGTAGAGATCCTCGATTTGTTTCAGAGCCCGCGCGTAAAGGATCGGCTCGAAGACGGTGTCCGGATCGACCTTGTGCCGCGGCGGCTGCGGGTCGGGCACCGCGCCCATCACGCCCGACCGCTCCACTTCGCCGGGGTCGGTGCCGGCGGCGGGATCGCGCGGGACGTTGTCGCGCAGCTGGAGCAGCAGCCGCTCGAGCAGCTGCGCGGTGGCGATGCCGCGGTTGCCCGAAAAGCGGATCTGCTCCACCCGCACCGGCGTGTCCTCGTCGATGCTGAAGACGATCTCGACCGCGCCGTCGCGCGCGACCATCTCGCGTTCGACCACGCGCGCGCGAAAGAACCCCGCCGTGACGTAGAAGCGCCGCAGCCGCGCCGCCATCTCCTGCGCGGCCTGCGCGTCGAGCAGTTCCTCCTGATCGGCGCCCAGCCGCGAGGAGAGCAGCGCGTCGCTGAACGAGCGGTTGCCGCGGAGGTGGAAGCGGACCAGCGGGCCCGCCTGCACCGGCACCATCAGACGCGCCCGCGTCGGGTCGATCTCCTCGACCACCGGCGGGTCGACGCGCGCCCGCAGCCGCCCCGCCTTTCGATAATGCTCGCGCACCCCGCGCACGCCCTCGTCGAGCGCGCCCAGGTTGAGCACGTCGCCCGCCTCGAGCTTGAACGCGGCCGTCAGCTCCTCGGCGGCGAGGCCGAGGTCGCCCTCGAAGCGCACCTCCACCACGCGGGTAGCAGGACCCTCGTCGATGCGCAGCTCGAGCGTGACGCCTCCGGGAGCGGGGTTGCGCAGAGGCGTCACGCGCGCGTGCCGATAGCCGATTCGATAATAGGCAGCCCGGATGGCCTCGATGGCGCGCGGCACCTGCTCGGGCTGGTACTCGGCGTTGGCTTGTAGATTCGCGGTCTGGTGCAGGATGCTCTCCGCCAGCGCCTCGTGGCCGGGGAAGCTCACCGACAAAAGCTTCTGCACCGGCGCCAGCACGAAGATGAGCCGCACCGCGCCGGGCAGAAGCGGCTCGACGTACGCCGCCACCCGCGAGAAGCGCGCGCTCGCGTGCAGCGCGCGGATCGCGTCGCGCACGTCGCGCGGGTCGAGCACGGCGCCCTCCTGCAGGTCGATCAGGCCGCGCACCTGCGAGACCTCTGCTCCCTCGAAGGAGATCTGCCCGATGCGCGGCGCGCCCTGCACGCCCGCCGGCTGCGCCCAGAGCGGCGCGGAGGGCAGCTCGTCCCCGGTGCCGGGTCCCAGACTCGCGGCGCAGAACAGCGCCGCGAATACGAGCGCAAGCACCTACTCGCCTTCCCACTTGAGGTGCAGGTCGACGCCGAAGTCGGTGCCGACCTGCGGCTTCTCGTTGTCGAGCTGAAGCCGCGTGGAGAGCGCGTCGGACAGCTGGTAGCTGACCACGCCGCGGTAGCGTCGCGTGGTCAGGCCTTCGAGCACCTTGAGGTCGAGCTTGTCGTTGACGAGGTGCGAAGAGAAGCGCGCCATCGGCTCGAGCTTGTTGCTGTACGAGGAGAAGTCGCTGGCGAAATCGATGTTGGGGTCGCGCAGGATGGCGTTCTTCGGGATGAAGCGGCGCACCTCCTCGGAGAAGCCGGTCACCTTGTTGAGCGCCTCCACACCGATGGCGAGCCCCGAGTCTGCAGCGCTGAAGCTGGACTGCTGCAGGTTGCTGGAGACGAAACCAAAAGTCAGCAGGAAGCCCAGATCCGCCTCGGCGAGCGCCGGGTCTGACGAGAGCGCGAGGTGCGGCTCGGACGGGGTGCCGAACGCGTGCATCCTGACCTTGTACTCCTTCACCGGGGACGACGCCTGGAAGTCGAACGACGGCCGGATGCGCTGGCGGTCGGTAAAGTTCAGCACGCCCTGCTCGATCTGGAACTCGTTGCCGCGGAACTGCGCGGTGCCGTGCACGCTGTTGATCGACCCGAGCAGGCCCAGCGCGCGCGAGGTGCCGGTGACCTTGAGGTCGCCCTTGAGGTCGGTGCGGGCGAGGTTGTTCTCGACGCGCACGCCGCGGCTCAGGTGCACGTCGAGGTCGAAGTGCACCAGCACCGGGCTCCTGGTGAGCACGCGCGGCGCAGGCGGCCGGCGCGAGAAGTCGAGCAGCGACTTCTCGATGTCGAGGTCCTCCGTGTACTTCATCCGCGAGACGATCAAGGACCCGCCCAGGACGGGCTCGAGCGGCGGGCCGAAGAGCGTGAGGTCGCCGTCGAGCGTCGCGCCGAGGCTCTCGTTGAGCTTGACGTTCACGTCGCTGACGTGCGCCGACATGTCGATGCGGCGCGGGCTCAGGTGGCTCAGCTCGAGGCCGCCGGAGAGCTTGGCCTCGCCGTTGTTGAGCTTGCCGGACAGCTCGTCGATGACCAGCGCGTCCTGCGAGAAGGAGATGCTGCCGTTGAGCGCGCGCGCCGCTACCGGCAGGCCGCGCAGCTGCACCGAGGCGTCCTCGATGCGCAAGTTGCCGAGCACGGTGGGCGCCTTGCCGGTGCCGCCGACCACCGCCTGGATGAGGTAGGTCCCCGAGGCGTGCTCCATGTCGGGCACCAGCCCCTGCAGCAAACGCCCGTCCACGCTGGCGTTGAGCCGCAGCTCGAGCCTGCCGCTGCGGTCGCGGCTGCCCGACAGCTGCGCCGTGGTGTACGGCGCGCGCAGCGCGAGCCGCTGGATGGTGAGGCCCGCGGGCCCGAAGCTTAGCTGCCCGGCGCCGTCGTTCTCGAAAGCCAGGTCGTTGCGCACGACCTTCAGCTGGTTGAGCTGCACGGTGGCAGTGGTGTCGCGCCACTTGAGCAGAGAGCCCGCCAGTTGCACGTCGGCGGCCACCGAGCCGCTCTGAATCTCCGAGCCCGGCGCGAAGACGTCGAGGTAGGTCACCAGATCCGGGACGCGCAGCGAGAGGGTCGAGGTGTAGAGGAAATTGCCCAGCAGAGAAGCCTGGCCGGCGAGCGTGTGAGTACCGACCTTCCCGTGCCACTTCATCTCTTTGCCGTCGATCTTCATCGAGAGGTCGCCATCGCCGAGCACCGCCTTGCCCGCCTTGCCGTCGAAGAACTTCACCGAGGTGTCGATGAGCGGATGGTCCGCCACGCCGCCCACGTGCACCGACGCCGCCAGCGGCCCGGTGAGCTTCGCGGTGGCGCCCGCGTCAAGATCGGCGAGCGTGAACTTCTCGGTGCGCCCGTCCAAATCGAGCTTCCAGTCGGGCCCGAAGCGGCCGGCGAGCGCCACCTTGGCATCGCCGTGCTCGAGCACGACTTCGTCGATTTGCAGCCGCGGCTCCTGCCCGTGCAGCGTCATCCGCGCGTGGCCGGTAGCGAAGGTCTCCTGCCAGAGCGAGAGATCGGCGAGCTCCAGCCGGACGGTGGCGTCGGGGCTGGTGACCGGGCCGTGCGCGTCGATGACGCCGCGGACGCGGCCGTCCACGTCCGCGCGATCATTCACGCTCGCGAGCGTCGGCACCAGGCCCACCGCGAGGTCGATCAGGTCGTGCAGATAGGCGTCGGGAAGCTCCAGGTGCGCATCGACGACATTGAGCGGATCGCCCAGGTCGAGCGCCACGCGGCCCGTGTAGCTGCTGCGATCCTTGCGCCCGCGGATCTGTCCGAGCGCGAGCTTCATGCTGGAGGTGCGGAAGTCCACCTGGGTCGCGACCTCGCCGAGCGAAAGATCGAGCAGGTGAAATCCTTGCGCCGACGCCTGCCCCTCGATGTGCAGGTCGTGGTAGGGGCCGGTGACGCGAGCGGCAAAAGCAGAGGTTCCGCGCGCGGGCAGCGGGCCGATGTGCCCGCGGAAGTCGTCGAGGTCGAGAGCCTCGGTGTGCCCGAGCAGCAGCATGCCCTTCTTGAGGTCGGTGTAGAAAGTGCTCTCGAGCTGCACGTGCGAGCGCCCCCCGGCTCCGAGCTCGAGCGCGGTCTTGCGCAGCACCACCTTTTCCGTCGTGATGGCGATGGCGGTCGCGAGGTGGGCGCGCGGGATCTCGAACAGCCGCACCGCGTGCGGGCGCTTTTCATAGGGCCGGTCGAGCACAGCGAAGTCGGCCACGTCCAGCCCGACCTCGCCGCCGAGCAAGAGCGGCGACAGCGTCCCCTTGAGCTGTGCCTTCCCGGACGAACGCAGCACCACCACGCTGTGCGGGATGCCCAGCTTGCGCAGCACCTCGGAGAGCTCGACGTCGCGCAGCACCAGGTCCGCGGCAACGGGCAGCGTGGCCTGCTCGAGGCCCAGCTCGATGCTGCCCGACACCGCGCCCTTGCCGATGGGAAGGTCGAGCTTGTCGAGGCGCACGCGCGCCGGGCTCAGGTCGAAGCGGGTGCGCAAGTCGCCGGGGAGGAAGCCCTCGAGCGTGAGACCCTTGACCTTGAGGTCGCCCTTCACGCGCGGCCTGCCCTGCACCACGCTGACACTGGCGTCGGCGGAGAGCGCGCCCTTCACTCCGGTGAGCATCCCCGGCAGCAGGCGGGCCGCGGCAACTTCAAGATTCTCGATGCGCACGTTGGCGGTCGCCTCGATGCGCGGATCGCAGAGACCTTCCAGCTTGCCGCTGACGAAGGCCGATGCCTCCGAGCCGATCAGGTCGGCCTTGACCAGCTCGACCGCGCCCGCGCCGTGGAGATCCACCTCGCCGATGGTGCGGCTGGAGATGAGGCCGAAGCGGCGGCCCGGCACCTCGATGCTGCCGCCGCGCGTGGCGAGCGAGACGCGCAGCAGGTCGCCGTTGCCCTTGATGGCGATGCTGGCGTGCGGGACGTCCACGCGCAGACCGCCGGCGCGGATCTCGATGCTGGCCTTGCGGACCTTGACCCGGCCGAGCTCGAAGCGCTCCAGCACCGCGGGCAGGCACTGCCCACCGCTCGGCGGCGACGAGCCCGCCTGGTCGAGCGCGAGGTGGAGCTCGGGGTGATCGACCTCCAGTCGCTCCAGCCGCACGCGTTGCAACAGAGGCCGCAGCACCACGTGGACGAAGACGCGCGCGACCTTGAGGTCAACACGCCCGCCCGGATCGCCGACCTGCAGGCCCTCGATCGTCAGCTTGCCGCCCGCGGGATCAACCGAGCATCGCGCCACGCGCACCTGCGCCGCGGTGGCTTCCTCGATGGTGGCGACGGCGTAGGCGCACAGGTGATTGGCGACGAAGTCGGTCCGCAGGAAGGCGATCGCGCCGCCGGACACCAGGAGGGCGGCGAGAGCGATCGCGGTGAGGAGTCGGCTCAGCATCGGTGGTCAGGAGCGGTGCGGCTTCAACTGGCTCACGACGGCTTCGCGAGGCCCGCCAGGTAGCGATCGATCTCCCCGAAATCGACGGGCTTCGCCTTCTCCGCTCCAACAGCGGAC
>JAYWBT010000076.1:0-17004 GCA_043781235.1 Deltaproteobacteria bacterium | reverse complement strand
GTGCTCCGCGAGCTGCGACAGCGCTCCGCGTAAAAGCTCCTCGTGCAGCTTGGTCAGCTCGCGCGCCACCAGCGCGGCGCGGTCGCCCAGCGCGTCGCGCAGCTCGAGCAGCGTCTTGCGCACCCGCTGCGGCGACTCATAGAAGACGAGCTGCGCGCGGAGGGCCGCGATCTCGCCCAGCATCTTCGCGCGGTGCGACGCCTTGCGGGGCAGGAACCCCGCGAAATGGAATCGCCCTTCGAGGAAACCGCTGACGCTCACCGCGGCAATCACGGCGCTGGGGCCGGGAACCGGTATCACCGATATCCCCGCTTCTACAGCGCGGCGCACCAGCAGCGCGCCCGGATCGGAGATCGCCGGCGTCCCCGCGTCGGTGACCAGCGCCAGCGATTCGCCGGCTGCGAGCCGCCCAATGAGCGGCTCGACGCGCGCCGCCTCGTCGAACGCCGGCAGGGAATGGAATGGCTTCTTGATCCCGAGGTAATGGAGCAATTGGCCCGAATGGCGGGTGTCCTCGGCAATCACGCCGTCGCATTCGGCCAGGACGGCGCGCGCACGCTCGGTCAGATCGCGCAGGTTCCCGATGGGCGTGGCGACGACATAGAGCGCCATCAGGAGCCTTCGAATGCGCCGGGAAAGTGCTCCAGCACGGGACCACCTGGGGCATCGATGACAGCCACGACGTCGAAGCGCACGCCGCGCTCAGGCCCGCGCCAGCGCGCCAGAAAATCGCGGGCGGCGATGATGACCTTGCGCTGCTTGGCCGGCGTCACCGTCGCGGCCGGCGCGCCGAACGCCGCGGTCGCACGCGTCCGCACCTCGATGAAGACCAGCAGCTCGCCCTGCTCCGCGATCAGGTCCACCTCGCCCAGGCGGCAGCGATGGTTGCGCTTCACGATCTTGTATCCGGCCTTCTCCAGCAGACGCGCAGCGGCGTCCTCGCCGAGCGCGCCCAGCCGCATCCGCGAGGTCATGCCTGCAGCACGGCGTCGGCGATGCCCGCGGCCGGCGCCTCGACCGAGCGGTGGATGATCTGCGTCTGCGAGGAGATACCCTTGAGCATCTTCGCGATCAGCGCGCGACGCGGCGCTTCGAGCGTCCCAAAGGCGTCGTCGATGATGATCGGCACGCGCTTGTACGACGCTACCTTCTCGAGCAGCGTGAGCCGCAGCGCCGCATAGACCAGGTCGCGCAGCGGCGGCGGCAGCGACAGGTACGGCCCGCTGCGCCCGTCGCCCGCGGCCAGCGTGAGCAGCCCCTTGTCGTCGGGCTTCGCCGAGACCACCCGCTGATCGGTCAGCGCGCCCAGGTAGGACGACAGTCGCGGCGCCATCTCCGCCCACAGCTCGTCGGTGCCAAGATTCATCAGCTCGGCGGCGCGGTCGATCAGGTTCCTGGGCACCTCCACCTCCGGCATGCCCCCGGCCTTGCGCGCGTCGCCCAGGCCCATGGAGTGCTTGAGGTCGAGCTCGATCTCACCCACCGCGCGCGTGAAGCCCATCGCGTGGACCTCGTCCTCGAGCTTCTTGCGCTCCGCCTCCAGCACCGGCGTCTCGATAGCCACGCGCGGCAGCAGATCCTGTTGCCGCACCTGCTCGACCCGGCGGGCAGCGACCTCGCGGCGCGCCTGAATGTCCACGCGATGTTTGAACAGCTCGAGCAGCTCGTCCGGTGACCCGGCCTTGGCCGCTTTCACGGCGGCGCGCAGCGGCGCCTGCTGCTCGTCGTACGCGCGGCGCACGGTGGCCTCGCGCTCCTTGATCTCCCGCGTCCACGAAGCACTTTCCACGTCGGCCTCGTCGTCGCCGATCCAGCGCAGCACCGCCACCAGTGCCGCCGCGAAGGGCACCAGCCCGAAGAGCGCAATCCATGGCGCCCGCAGCGCGAACGCCAGCGCATCGAGCGCGAGCCCGAGCCCGATGCCGCCGCCGAACCACGGGTTGTGCAGGAACGGCTCGGGCGGCGGCGGCACCTCGCGCACCGCGCGCTGCCTGCGGGCGGCGATCTCCGCGAGCGCCTCGTCGCGCTTGCGCAGGTCGTCTTTGGCCCGCGCTGCCCGCTCGGCCAGGTCCTTCATTTCCTCGACGGTCCAGCGCGCGCGGCCCGCCTCGCCGTCGATGGCGCTGAGGTTCTCCTCGGCTACCCTCGCCTCGTCGCCCACCTCCTTCAGCTCGAGCAGCCGCTGCTGCACCTTGAAGAGGCGGTCCTGCGCCCCCTCGAACTTCTTGGTCATCTCGAGCTCGTCGCGCAGCGCCTGCACGCGCGGCTGATCGATTAACGCCTCGCTCACTGCGCCCTTGCCGCGCAGGGAGGGCAGCTCGTTCACCTCGACCACGAAGAAGCCGGTGTACGCGTCGGCCTGCGGCAGCCCGCACTCGACGCGCAAAAACGAGTCGATCTCGAGCGCGTCGTCGGAGACAGAGACGAACTTGCGCGTGGCGGGGTCGAGCTTCTGCAGCGTGCGCACGCCGCCCAGCTCGCGCAGGATGCGGTACGGCGTGCCGTCGCCGCCTAAGGTGCCGACTCCGACGCGCGTGGGCCCGCCGCCGTCCGTCAGTTGGCGGCCGTCGTCGGGTCCCGGGAAGAGAGGCGCCACCAGCGCGATGCGCAGCGTGGGCGACGTCGAGACGACGGAAACGTACCCGGGGCGCAACGCCAGCTGGCCTTGCGCCCCCAGCTCCCGGACCTTCTGGAACAGCAGCTCCGTGAGCTGCAAGAAGGCCCCCTCTTACTGGGCTACGTTCTCGGCCGCGTTCTTGAGGCGGCCGGCCTTGCCGTGCAGGTCGCGCAAATAGAACAGCCGGGCGCGCTTCACCTTGGCGCTCGACATGATCTCGATCTTGTCGATGCGGGGCGAGTACATCGGGAAGATGCGCTCGACGCCGACGCCGTAGCTGATCTTGCGCACGGTGAAGGTGGTCGCGACGTGCTTGCGCTGCAGGCGGATGACGATGCCTTCGAATACCTGGATGCGCTCCTTGTCGCCTTCCGAAATCTTGGAGTGCACTCGCACGGTGTCGCCCACGCGGAACGCCGGTACGGTGGCCCGGGCCTCCGCCTTCACATTCCGCTGCTCAACCAGCTCGATCGCCTTCACACGCATATGTGCTCCTGAAAAAGTCGCCTACCGGTCGCTTAAAACGGGGACTGCGTCAAGATCTTCCTGCAGCAGGGCCCGGTCTTGTGGAGTCAGGGCCAGCTTGCCGAACAGGTCCGGGCGCCGTGCGCGCGTGCGCAGGAGCGCCTGCTGGCGGCGCCAGCGCGCGATGCGAGCGTGGTCGCCGGAGAGGAGCGCGTCGGGAACTCTCAGACCGCGAAACTCGGGCGGGCGCGTGTAGTGCGGGCCCTCGAGCAGGTCGAGCGTGAAGCTCTCGTGCACCGCGCTCTCGTCGTTGCCGAGCACGCCGGGCACCAGCCGCGCCACCGCGTCGATGACCGCCAGCGCCGCCAGCTCGCCGCCGGTCAGGACGAAGTCGCCGAGCGAGATCTCCTCGTCGATGAAGCCGAGCACGCGCTCATCGACGCCTTCGTAGCGCCCGCAGACGAAGATGAGCTGCTCGCGCGCGACCAGCTCGGCGGCCTTGCGCTGATCGAAGCGCGGGCCCTGCGGCGACATCAGCAGCACCCGGGCCGCCGGCGCCCGGGCGCGCGCAGCCTCGATGGCCGCGACCAGCGGCTCGGGCTTCATCACCATCCCGGCCCCGCCGCCGTAGGGCGAGTCGTCGGTGACGTGGTGGCGGCCCTCGGCGAACTCGCGGATGTCCGTCACGCGCGCGCGCAGCAGCCCCTTCTCCTGGGCCTTGCCCAGGATGCTCTCTTCGAGCGGGGCCGCGACCAGGCGCGGGAACAGTGTGAGGACCTCGACCGACAGCACTTTTCAGTCTCCCAGCTCGAACAGGCCTTCCGGCGCATCGACCACGATGCTCTCGGGCAGAACTTCGCGGACGAACGCCATCGGGACCAGCGCTCCCGTCGAGAGGCGGAGGAGCTCGTTGGGCCCCGCCTGCTCGATTCCTTCCACCACGCCGCGCTCGACGCCCTGCGCGTCGGTGAGCCTGAGCCCGATCAGGTCGATGGCGTAGATCTCGCCGTCGTCCAGCGCCGGCAGCTCGGCTCGCGCCACCAGCACCTCGGTGCCGCGCAGCGTGTCGGCGACATCCTTGTCGTCCACGCCCTTGAGCGCGACGAGATACCCGAGGTTCACGCGCTCGGCGCCCGCGACCTCATAGAGCCGCTGCGCGCCGTCCTTGAACTGCAGCCAGAGCCGCGGGACCTTCTCGAGGCCCATCGACTCCGGGTTGTACGGCGCGACCAGCACGCGCCCGCGGACGCCATGGGCCCTCGCCACGCGCCCTACCGCGAGCCGCGGCGGCAGGGTATCCATGCGCGCCTACTTCGCGGACGCGGCGGTCTTCTGGACCTTGGCCGCCAGCTTGATCAGCTGCGCCACGGTGGCGGAGGGCTTGGCGCCCACCGAGAGCCAGTGCGCGAGCCGGTCCTGCTCGAGGGTGATTTTCGCCGGGGTGAAGCTCGGGTCGTAGGTCCCGATCTGCTCGGAGAACTCGCCGTCCCGCGGGTTGCGCGAGTCGGTCGCCACGACGTGATAAAACGGTGACTTCTTCGCGCCACGGCGGGCGAGGCGCAGCTTGACGGCCATTGCAACGCTCCTGCTTCTGGGGTCTGTCTGCAAACCCTCGAAAAGGCTGGCGTCAGTACCCGAAACGGGGCTCGGAGTCAAGGCCGAGCGACGCGGGCGGGTTCGCGGCTATTAAACCTTGTGCTCATCCCGCATCGCTGGCCGGGGGCCCCCATTCCCGCGCTCTTGCTCGAAAGGGAGAATCGCTTCCTCGCGCGCTGCCGGATCCCGGCGCGCACCGGCGGCCGCGAGGCGCAGGTGGTTCGCGCGCACGTTCCCGACCGGGGACGCTGCCTCGATCTCCTGGTGCCGGGCCAGCCCGTCGTGCTGGTCGCCGCCTCGGGACGGCTCCGGACCACCGACTTCACGCTCTTGCTGGCGCGGGCAAAGAGCGCGCCCCGCACCTGGGTCTCGATCGATCCGGCCGGCGCGCCTCGCCTGGTCGCCGCCGCCGTCGCAGCCGGGATCCTCTTTCCCGGCCGCTTCGTGGTCGCCCGCGAGATCCCACAGGGCAGAAGCCGGATTGATCTGCTGCTCTCGGGAAACCTGCTCTGCGAGGTGAAGAGCGTGGGCGCAGCGAGGGACGGCATTGCGCTCTTTCCCGACGCACCCACCGAGCGCGGCACCCGGCACCTCGCGCTGCTCGCGGCGCGCGCGCGCAAGGGCCTGCCCGCAGCGGTGGTCTTCTGCGCGCAGCGCGGCGACGTGCGGGCCATCGCGCCCGACGTCGGCATCGACCCAGCTTTCGCCGATGCGCTCGCGCGCGCCCGACGCGCGGGCGTGCTGGTGAAAGGCCTCGCCTGCTCGGCCCACCTGCTCGGGATGCGGCTGCGCGGCGAAATCCCGGTCTTGCTTTAGCTCGACCTACCGGTCCGAAGCGTGCTGCCCGCGCGGCTCCCCGGGTGGGCCGCGCGATGCGCTTATTTTCCCGCCAGATGCAGCAGCAACCACAGCAGCGCCGCTGCGCCCGTGAGCGCGTAGAGCAGCGGAGGGACGTCGCGCTGTTTCATACGCGCCTCTTGGCCAGCTCGCGGCGGTTGAGCAGCAGCACGCCCGCGAGCCAGGCGCCGAGGAGCCAGAGCAGGTCGTACGCCACCGGCTCCCATTGGCCGAGCGGCAGCGGCTGCTGCGGGCCGAGGTACTTTCCCGCCGTCGTCGTCACCGCGCCCCACTCGGGGCTGGCGAGCCTGGTCAGGCCCATCACCATCGCCCAGCCGATGCCGGCGACGACGACCAGGCCGGCGTTGGTCCAGCCGCGCGCCACCGCGCCCACCGCCACCACCACCGAAAGCCAGGCGACGGCCCAGAGGAAGGCGAGGGGAAGCACCCAGAGCTGCCCCCAGGCAAAGCCGCCGCGCGCGATGGTCGAAGCGAGGCTGACCAGGAACGCCAGCGCGACTCCGGCGAGCAGCACCAGGGCGGCGCCGGCGAAGCGGCCGCCGTACCAGTCCGCGCGCGTCAGCGGCCGCAGCAGGACGAGCTGCGCATGGCCGCTCTCGATCTCGTCCGCGAGCAGCCCCGCCCCGAGCAGCAGGGTGAAGAGGATCAGCAGCGCCTCGCTGAAGTTCGAGAACGCTTGCTCCGGCGTCGAGCGCAGGGCGGACACCGCGAGCATGCCGCCGAGCACCAGCGTCAGCGCGCTGCGCCCGCGCTCGCGGAAGGTGGCGCGCGCGACCGGCCAGGAGATCATGAGCGTGCCTCCGTCCGGCGGGTCATGAGCGCGACTCGACGATCTGCACGTACAGCTCCTCGAGCTCCGCGCCGCCGAGCGAGACCTCGAGGATCTCCGCGCCCGCCTCGACCAGCTGCCGCACCAGCGCGGGCACCACGTCCTCGCCCGCGACCGGGATGCGGAAAACATCTCGCTCGAGCACGCCGTCGGGGAACTTCTGCAGGAGCCGCTCGCGCACCTGCGCGCCGTTGGCGAGGCGCACCTCGGCGCGGCGGCCGGCCTGCGCGTGGACCTCGTGCGTGCGCAGGAGCCGCCCGCCCTTGATGAAGAGCACCCGATCGCAGACGCGCTCGATCTCGGAGAGCAGGTGCGAATTCAACAGCACCGCGGCGCCGCGGGCCTTGAGCTGGGTCAACAATTCGCGCATGGCGCGCACGCCGGCCGGGTCGAGTCCCGCGGTGGGTTCGTCGAGCAGCAGCAGATCGGGCTCGCCGAGAAGCGCCTGCGCCAGGCCCAGCCGCTGCGCCTGTCCGCGCGAGTAGGTGCCGCACGGCCGGCGAGCCGCCTCGGAGAAGCCGAGCTCCTCCACCATCTGCGCCGCGCGCGCTTTCGGGATCTTCAGCAACTTTGCGTGCAGCTCGAGGATCTGCAATCCGGTCAATGATTTTGGAAACAGCGGCGCGTCCGGCGCGTAGCCGATGCGGCGGCGCGCGGCGAGATCTTCCGGATCGCCCCCGAAGAGCCTGACCTCGCCCGAATCGCGCTCGAGCAGGCCCAGCGCGAGCTGCATGCTGGTGGTCTTGCCCGCGCCGTTGGGCCCGAGCAGGCCGACGATCTCGCCGGGATTGACCGTGAAGCTGAACGCATCGACGGCGACGACCTCAGACCCGCCGGCGCTGCGGTATTTTTTGGTAATCGATTGCGCTTCGAGCGCAGGGATCACGCGGTGCCCAGCACCTGCGCCAGCGTCCGCCCCAGCTCGTGCGGCCCCGCCGCGATGTGCACTCCGGCTTCGCGAAGCGCCGCGAACTTGTCGGCCGCGGTGCCCTTCCCGCCCGAGATGATCGCGCCCGCGTGTCCCATCCGCTTGCCGGCAGGCGCGGTGGCGCCGGCGATGAAGCCGACCACTGGTTTTTTATAATTCGCGTGGATCCACGCCGCCGCGTCTTCCTCCTCGCTGCCGCCGATCTCGCCGATCAGGATCACGGCGTCGGTCTCCGGATCGGCCGCGAACAGCTTCATGCAGTCGACGAAGTTCAACCCGTGCACGGGATCGCCGCCGATGCCCACCGCCGTGCTCTGGCCGAGGCCCATCTGCGTCACCTGGTGCACCGCCTCGTACGTCAGCGTGCCCGAGCGGCTGACGATGCCGATGCGGCCCTTCTTGTGGATATGCCCCGGCATGATGCCGATCTTGCACTCGGCGGGCGTGATGATGCCGGGGCAGTTGGGGCCGATGAGCACCGTCGCGGACCCGCGCAGCGCCTGCTTGACGCGGACCATGTCGTTCACCGGGATGCCCTCGGTGATGCAGACCACCAGCGGAAGCTCGGCCGCTGCGGCCTCGAGGATGGCGTCGGCGGCGAACGGCGGCGGCACGAAGATGACGCTCGCGTTGGCGCGCGTCTCGCGCACCGCCTGGGCGAGCGTGTCGTAGACCGGGACGCGCTCCTCGAACTTGCTGCCGCCCTTGCCGGGCGTCACGCCCGCGACGAGCTTCGTCCCGTACGCGAGCATCTGCTTGGAGTGGAACGAGCCCGCGCTGCCGGTGATGCCCTGGCAGACGACGCGCGTGTCCTTGTTCACGAGGATGCTCACTGCAGGGCCTCCTTCGGCCAGACGCGCTCGCCAGCGTCGTTGAAGCTGCCCAGCCGATCGGCGTCGAGCGGATAGCCGATCTCCTTCTTGCACTTCTTCGCGATGCTCTCGGCGGCGCCACCGTCGGCGCGCCGGTAGACCCAGCCGAGCGGAAAAACCTGGCGCCCGTTGACGAGGACGGCGGGGCCGAGCGCGTGGGCCGGCGCCCACGAGCCGCCGAAGTTGCGCACCACCAGTTCGCCGAAATAGCAGCCGACGGCGTCGCGGAACTCGTTCGCTCCGCGCAGGCGCTCGACCAGGTCATCGATGAAGAGCAGCTCGTCCTTGCCCCAGGTCAGGCCGATGCCGGTCTCCCGCATCACCGCGACGAAATGCTCGGCCGAGTCGCGGAAGTCCGGCGCCCCCGGCTTGCCGAGAAAGTTGCGGAAGATGGCGGAGACGAAGCTCATCGCGTTGCCGCGACCGCCTTGCGGGCCGCGTCGCCGAGATCGTCGGCGGCCGTGATCGCGAGGCCCGAGCCCTTCAGGAGCGCCCTGCCCTCGTTGACGTTGGTGCCCTCGAGCCGCACCACGAGCGGGACCTTGAGGTCCACCTGCTTGGCGGCCGCGATGATGCCCGCCGCGATCACGTCGCACTTCATGATGCCGCCGAAGATGTTGACCAGCACGGCCTTGACCTGGGGATCGCTGAGCAGCAGCTTGAAGGCCGCCGCGACCTTGGCCTCGTCGGCGCCGCCGCCCACGTCGAGGAAGTTCGCCGGCATGCCGCCCGCCTTCTGGATCATGTCCATCGTCGCCATGGCGAGGCCGGCGCCGTTCACCATGCAGCCGATGTTGCCGTCGAGCGAGATATAGGCGAGGTCGAACTCCTTGGCCTGCGCCTCGCGCGGGTCCTCCTCGTCCGGGTCGCGCAGCGCCGCCAGATCCTTGTGCCGGAAGAGCGCGTTGTCGTCGAAGTTGATCTTCGCGTCGAGCGCGATCACCTCGCCCTGCTTCGTCACCACCAGCGGGTTGATCTCGACGATGCTGGAGTCGGTCGCGAGGTAGGCGTTGTACATGGCGGTGGCGAACTTCACGAAGCTGTTCACCGCCGGGCCGGTCAATCCAAGCCCGAAGGCGAGGTCGCGCGCCTGGTATCCCGCCAGACCGACGGTCGGATCGATCGAGGCGCGGAGGATCTTCTCGGGGTGCTTCGCGGCCACCTCCTCGATCTCGACGCCGCCCTCGCTCGAGGCCATGAAGGTGTTGCGGCCGGTGGCGCGGTCGAGCGTGATGCCAAGGTAAAGCTCGCGCGCGATGTCCATGCCCTCCTCGAGGTAGACCTTGCGGACCTTCTGCCCCGCGGGGCCGGTCTGGTGCGTGACCAGCTGCATGCCGAGCATGGCCTTCGTCAGCTCGCCGGCCTGCTCGGGGCTCTTCGCCAGCTTGACGCCGCCGCCCTTGCCGCGGCCGCCGGCGTGGATCTGCGCCTTGACCACGACGATCGGCTTGTTCTGCATCAGGACCTTCGCCGCGGCCACCGCCTCGTCGGCGCTTCCGACCAGCTTGCCGCGCGGGACCGCGACGCCGAACCCGCGGAGGATCTCTTTGGCCTGGTACTCGTGGATCTTCATGCGCGCTCTACCTCGCCGAGGGACGGCGCGAGATACACCGCTGCGCCCCGAGGCGCAAGCACGCGGGATCCCGCGCGGCCGAGCGCCGCACCTGCCCTCAGCGTCCAAGGCGTCAGCGCGCGCAGCCGGCCGAGGCCGTTCGCTTCCACGGCGCCGGGGGCAGCGCGCCGTTCGCCCGCCGCGGCTTGCGGCCCCCCGTGGCATCTGCGACCTTCTCGCCGCGGCCAGTGCCGCTGCAGCAACGGAGAAGACGCATGAACCCGACCGCAGCGTTCCAGAAGGCGCGCGAGACCCTCTTCAAGCACCGCGAGGATCTCGACGCGGCGGTGCGCGAGTTCTCCTTTCCCGTGCGGGAGCTCGAGCGGTTCAACTGGGCAATCGACTGGTTCGACGAGTACGCCCGCGGCAACACCCGGCCGGCGCTGCGCATCATCAGCGAGAGCGCCGGCACCACCGAGGTCACCTTCAGCGACCTCTCCGATCGCTCCACGCGCGTCGCGCGCTACCTGCACGATCTCGGCGTAAAAAAGGGCGACCGGATCCTGGTCATGCTCAACAACGTGCTCCCGCTCTGGGAGACCGTGCTCGCGGCCATCAAGCTGGGCGCGGTGGTCATCCCTGCGACCACGCAGCTCACCGTCGATGACGTTCGTGACCGCCTCCAGCGCGGCGGCGCCAAGCACGCCATCGTCGACCCGGCTTGCGTCGACAAGTTCGAGGGATTCTCGGCGCAGCTCGGCGTCCGGCTGGTGGCGGGCGCTGCGGCCGGCGGGTTCACGGCGTTCGACGAGGCGCGCTCCGCCGAGGCCAATCCGCCGCACCGCGCGCCCACCGCGCCGGGCGACCCGATGCTGCTCTATTTCACCTCGGGCACCACGGCGAAGCCCAAGCTCGTGCTGCACACGCAGGTGAGCTATCCCGTCGGGCATTTCTCGACGATGTATTGGATCGGGCTCCGGGAAGGCGATGTCCACCAGAACATCAGCTCGCCGGGCTGGGCCAAGCACGCCTGGAGCAGCTTCTTCGCGCCGTGGAACGCAGGCGCGACGGTGCTGGTGCACGACGCTCCACGGTTCAAGGCGCAGCGGACGTTGGAGCTGCTCGCGAGCGAGAAGGTGCAGACGCTCTGCGCTCCGCCGACGGTGTGGCGCATGCTGGTGTTGGAGAAGCTGGGCGCGAAGCCTGCGCACCTGCGCGAGCTGGTGAGCGCGGGCGAGCCTTTGAATCCCGAGGTGATTGAGCACGTCCAGAAGGATTGGGGCACCACCATCCGCGACGGCTACGGGCAGACCGAGACCACCGCGCAGATCGGCAACAGCCCCGGCCAGAAGATCGTGCTCGGCTCGATGGGGCGGCCATTGCCGGGTTATCGCGTCGCCTTGATCGATCCCGAGGGACGCGAATCGGTCGAGGGGGAGATCGCGCTCAAGCTCACGCCCGAGCGGCCGATCGGATTGATGGTCGGATATATCGACGATCCGGAGCGCAGCGCGGCCGCCACGGCGGGCGGGTATTACCGCACCGGCGACGAAGCCTCGCGCGACGAGGCGGGCTATTACCATTACGTCGGCCGCGGCGACGACGTCTTCAAATCCTCCGATTATCGAATCAGCCCCTTCGAGCTGGAGAGCGCGCTGATCGAGCACCCGGCAGTGGCGGAAGCGGCGGTGGTGCCCAGTCCCGATCCGGTGCGGACCTCGTCGCCGAAGTGCTTCGTGGTCGTCAAACCCGGCTACACGCCCTCGGCCGAGCTGGCGCGAGAGATCCTGCAGTTCGTCAAAGGGCGCCTCGCGCCGTACAAGCGCATCCGCATCCTGGAATTCGCGGAGCTGCCCAAGACCATCTCGGGAAAGATCCGCCGCGTGCAGCTGCGCGCGCTGGAGCGCGAGCGGCGGGCCACGGGCGTGCGCGGCCCGCTGGAGTTCATGCTCGACGAGTAGTCCTCCCCGAGGCAACGATCGCCTTATGGAGACGGCCAGGTTCGGCCGCCCGCGAGCAGCGCCTCGAACGAGGCGCTCTCGATCGGCCGGCTCAGGTGATAGCCCTGCGCATACGGGCAATGAAGCAGGCGCAGCGCCGCGAGCTGTTCGGCGGTCTCCACGCCTTCGGCCACCACCTCGAGATCGAGCGACGCCGCCAGCGACATGATGGTGTTGACGATCTCCGTGCCGTCCTCGGTGGTGCCCATGCGGGCGACGAAGCTGCGATCGATCTTCAAAGTATCGATGGGAAACTGGTGCAGGTAGCTCAAGGACGAGTAGCCAGTGCCGAAGTCGTCGAGGTCGATGCGGATGCCCATCGCGCGCAGCTCGCTCATCGAGTCGGCGACGCGCGCTCCGTTCTCCATCAGCAGGCTCTCGGTCACCTCGAGCCGCAGGCACTTCGGCGACAGCCCCGTCTCGCGCAGCACGCCCGCGACCTGCGCGACGAGATCAGGCTGCATGAACTGCTTTGAGCTCAAATTAACACCCATCTCCAGCGTCGGCATGTCCAGCCGGTCCTGCCACTGCCGGGCCTGCCGGCAGGCCTCGACCAGCACCCAGGCGCCGATGGGCACGATCAGGCCGGTCTCCTCGGCGAGCGGGATGAACTCGCCCGGCATCACCAGCCCGCGCTCCGGATGCAACCAACGCACCAGCGCCTCGGCCCCCGAGATGCGTCCGGTCTTGAGCGAGATCACCGGCTGGTAGTGCAGGCGCAGCTCGCGGCGGTCGAGCGCGCGGCGCAGGTCGGTCTCGAGCAACAGCAGCGCGACGGCGCGGTCGTGCATCGAGGCGTCGAACTCGATCGAGCGCGCGCGGCCCTGGGCCTTGGCGCGGTAGAGCGCGGTGTCGGCGTCGCGCAGGATGTCCTCGGGCCCCTCGTACTGCGCGGTTCCGTGCGCGATGCCGATGGAGACACCGCTGAACACCTCCTGCCCGCCCAGCAGGAACGGCGCCCGCAGCTCGTCCTGGATGCGGTCGGCGATCCTGACGGCGTCGGCCTGGGAGGCCACGTCCTCGAGAAGGATGGTGAACTCGTCGCCGCCGAGGCGGGCCACCGTGTCGCCCGGCCGCAGGCATTCCGACAGCCGCCTGCCGATGGCGACCAGCAGCTCGTCGCCGCGCACGTGGCCGAGGCTGTCGTTCACCACCTTGAAGCGGTCCACGTCGAGGAAGAGCACCGAGAAGACCGCACCCTGCCGCCGCTTCTGCAGCGCCAGCCGGTGCGAGAGCCGCTCCATGAAGAGCGCGCGGTTGGGCAGGCCGGTGAGCGAGTCGTGGAAGGCGTCGTGGAGCAGCTTCTCGGCGGTGCGGCGGCTGTCGGTGATGTCCACGCCGATGCTGGCGCTGCCCGAGGCCACGCCCTGCTCGTCGCGCAGCGCGATCACGTTCCAGGAGATCAGCCGTCGCTCGCCCTCGCGGGTGGTGATCTCGCTCTCGGCCTGCGCCTTGCGGTGGCCGTCCTCCTCGTCGGCGCGGCGCCGCTCGGCCCGCTCCTCCAACGGAACGAAGGTGTCGAACCAGTCCTTGCCGACCACCTCGTCGCGTCCCTTGCCGCAGAGCCGCAGCATGGCCCCGTTGCAGAACTCGACCCGGCCGTCCACGTCCTGCAGCACCGCGAGCAGCTCCATGTTCTCGAGCAGCTCGCGCAGCTTGCCGTCCGACTGGCGGGCTTTGCGCTCCTCGGCCACCCGATCGCTGACGTCGAGGATGACGCCCGAGAGGGCGGGGTTGCCGACGTGGACCACGGCCTTGCCGTGGACCTCGAGGTGCGCGGTGCTTTCGTCCTTGCGGACGGCGCGGAACTGCCACTGGCCGCGCGCGCTGCCCGCGAGACGCCCGCGCAGGTTCTCCGCATGGCGCGGGCGATCCTCGAGGTGGACGGTGTCGGCGACCGAGAGGCGCGAGAGCTCCTCGACGGTGTAGCCGAGCATCTCGGCGAAGCGCGCATTGGCGTAGACGAACCGGTCGCCCTGGATGAGGACCAGACCGGCGATCGACTGCTCGAAGATGAAGGGAAACGGTTCTTCGGTTGGCATTGCAATTCGACTTTACAGGCAAACGCCGCCGAGGCCAGATCTCACCCGCGCTCACCTGGAATCATCACGGGCGGCTATTCGAGCGGCGCCAGGGCGACGGACCGCACGCCGCCCTCGGCGCAGAGGTCCTCGACGCGCATCCACAGCTCCTGCACCTCGGTGTGGTCCGCCGCGAGTGCCTTCGCGCCCTCGTGCGCCCACCAGAACGATTCGACGAAGGTGCCCGGCTCGTCCGTGCGCGCGGCCACGAAGGCCGGCTTGTCGGCGACGAGCCCCAGCTCGCGCAGCCGCGCAACGTGCGTGCGGAGGACGCCCGCGAGCAACTCTTCGCTGCCCGGGCGCGCCTGGTAGGTGACCAGCGTCAGGACCGGCTTCGGCTCTGCCATGGGCGCGATCCGATCACGCGGCGGGCACAAGCGCAAGTCGCACTCGTGCGCCTACGGGTCGGCAGCGCTCCAGCGCTCCGGTCGCGGGTGCAGGTGATGGCCGTGGTGGCGCGCGACGACGGCGTGCGCATGTCCGGTGCGGCGCGCTTGCACGGTCTGCACTTCGGACTGCACGCCCGCGCTGATGGCGAGGACGGCGCCCGCGGCCACCAGCGAGGCGAAACCCGGCGGGAAGTGGAAGTGATCCGGCGGCTCGATCTCGGTCAGCGTCGGCGCCGAGTGGGTGGCCGCATGGACGAGCACGAGAAAGTCGTCGGTCGGGCTGAAGTAGTCCATGCCCGTAGGATGCACGAGCAGGCGAGCCGTCGCCTGCGTCAGTCCGCCGCAGTAACCGCGCTTCCCCCAGGCGAGTGAGCGACTGCGCTTCTCAGCCGGGGCCGGCGCCGCCCTTGCGCTCGTCGCGGAAGAGCCAGTCCTTCAGCGCCTGCCGGTTGGTATCGCGATTCATCTCGGCGATCGATGAGGTGAGCGGGATCTCCTTGGGGCAGACCTGCACGCAGAGGCCGGCCTTGCCGCAGTCGCTGACGCCGCCCTGACCCATCAGCCCGCGCAGGCGCTCGTCGGCGTTCATCTCGCCGGTGGGATGGTTGTTGAAGAGCCGCGCCTGCGAGATGGCCGCGGCGCCGATGAAGGCGGTGGTCTCGCCGATCTGCGGGCACACTTCCAGGCAGCAGCCGCAGGTCATGCAGGTGGACAGGGCATAATTGAGCTCCTGATCCTCGGGCGCCTGCCGGGGGCCCGGGCCCAGGTCGTAGGTGCCGTCGATCGGGACCCACGCTTTCACGCGCTTGAGCGCCTCGAACATACGCGACCGATCGACGGTGAGGTCGCGTATCAACGGGAACTTCTTCATCGGCTGCAGCGTGAGCGGCTGCGCGAGCTGGTCCACCAGCGCCGAGCAGGCCTGCCGCACCTGCCCGTTGATGTTCATGGTGCAGGAACCGCACACCTCCTCGAGGCAGGCGGCGTCCCAGGCGGGCGGCGTGGTGGCCTTGCCGTCGGCGGTGCGCGGATCCCGCTGGATCTGCATCAACACCGAGATGACGTTCGCGTTCTTTCGCCACGGGACGTGAAACTCTTCCCAGCGCGACGCCAGGCCGGGCCCGTCCTGTCGCTCGATGCGAACGACCAGCATGCGTTCAGTCATAGTGCCTCGGCTCCGGCTTGAGGATGGGGTTCTCCACCTGCAAGCTCTTGAGCTTATCGAAGGTGATCTGCGGATCGGTTGCCCAGCGCGCCATCGAAACTTTGCGCCACTTCTCGTCCCGCGCGCGCCAGGCCGTCATGAACTCGGGGTCGTCCAGAGGGTTCTTCGCCTTCGCCTTGGGCAGCACGAAGTCGGGCTTGTAATGGCTGCCGCGGCTCTCGTCGCGCATGCGACCCGCCTTGAGGATGATGTGCGCGAGCTCGAGCATGTTCCAGAGCTGGTTCACGTACGACGCGCTCTGGTTCAAGGTGCGGCCCGTGTCGAGCACGTTGCACTTCGACCAGCGCTCCTTCATTTGCTGGATCTCCACCATGGCCGCGTCGAGCTCGTCGTTGCGCTTCACCACGGTGGACGCCTTGACCATCAGCTCGCCCATCTGCTGGCCGATGACGTACGGGTTCTCGTTGCCCGACATCTTGTAGATGGTGTTGAAGCGCTCGGACCAGAACGTCTTCGCCGACGCGAGCGTGGCGGCCGGCACGTCGCCCTTCGCGGCCAGTTTGTTCTTCGCATAGCTGACCATCGCCGGGCCGGTGATTTGGCCGGCATAGATGCAGCTCAAGAGCGAGTTCGCGCCCAGGCGATTGGCGCCGTGATAGGCGTAATCGCATTCACCGGCCGCATACAACCCGGGGATGTTGGTCGATTGCTGGCGCGGGCTGTTCTTGACCATGTCGCCGCGCGCGTCGGCCTCGTAATCGACCCACAATCCGCCCATCGAGTAATGGACGGCGGGAAAGATCTTCATCGGGTTGTGCTTGGGATCGACGCCGACGAACTTCTCGTAGATATCCATGATGCCGCCGAGCTTCTTCTCCAGCGTGGCGGCGGGGATGTGCGAGACGTCGAGATACACCGCGTCGGTCCCCTCGACGCCGAGCCCCATGTCGCGCACCACGCCGAAGATCTCGCGGGTGGCGACGTCGCGCGGGACGAGGTTGCCGTACAGTGGATACCGCTCTTCCAGGAAGTACCAGCGCTCGCCCGCGGGGATATCCTTGGGATTGCGCATGTCCTTTTTCAGCTTCGACACCCAGATGCGGCCGCCTTCGCCGCGCGCCGACTCGCTCATCAGGCGGTGCTTGTCCTCGCCCGGAATCGCGGTGGGGTGGACCTGGATGAACTCGGCATTCGAATACACCGCGCCGTCGATATAGGCCCGCGCCGCGGCGGTGCCGGTATTGATGGTGCTGTTGGTGCTGCGGCCAAAAACGATTCCGGGGCCGCCGGTGGCGAGGCACACCGCGTCGGCGGCGAACGATTCGATCTCCATGGTGCGGAGATTCAAAGCCACGATGCCGCGGCAGGCGCCCGGCTCGTCCTTCACGAAGCCCAGGTACTCCCAGTATTCGAATTTGCGGACCAGGCCCTCGGACTCGTACCGCCGCACCTGCTCGTCGAGCGCGTAGAGCAGCTGCTGGCCGGTGGAGGCGCCCGCGAAAGCGGTGCGGTTGTGCAGCGTGCCGCCGAAGCGCCGGAAGTCGAGCAGGCCCTCGTTGGTGCGGTTGAAGGGCACGCCCATGCGGTCGAGCAGGTAGATGATGCCGGGCGCCGCGTAGCACATGCCCTTGACCGGCGGCTGCTCGGCCAGG
>JAYWBT010000075.1:0-17058 GCA_043781235.1 Deltaproteobacteria bacterium | reverse complement strand
TGCTCGCGCTGCTGGCGGGCGCGCTCTCGACCGGCGCGCTGCCGCGCCGCCTGCGGGCGCCCATCGCCATCGCAGCGGCGCTCGCGTTCGCGGCGGTGCTGGTCACCTTCGACCGCGCGGGCTGGCTCGCGCTGCTGGCGGCGGCGCTCACCCTCATCGCCTTCGCCCCGCGCGCGCGGAAGTTGCTGTTGCCTCTGCTCGCGGCCGCCGTGCTGCTGGGCGCGCTCAACTCCGGCGTGCGCACCCGCTTCCGCTCCTCCTTCGACGCCAGCGCCAACGGCGATCGCCTCTTCATCTGGCAGCGCGCCCAAGAGATCATCCGCGACCATCCGCTTTTGGGCATCGGGTTTGCCAACTATCCGCGCGTCTGCCCCGCCTACTACGACCGCGTCGATCCGTCCTTCCCGATGCGGACCTGGGCGCACAACAGCGAGCTCGATCTGCTCGCGGAGCTGGGCCCGCTGGGACTGCTGGCGTTCCTCTGGGTGGTGGTTGCGGCGGCGCGGGCACTGCTGCGGTCGCGCTCACCGCTCGCCGTCGGCGCGCTCGCGGCGGGCGCCGCGCTGCTCGTCATCGCGCAGGCACACGACGTCTTCTACGACACCAAGGTCATGTACGCGCTGTGGCTCGCGCTGGCGCTAGGGACAGCAGCACCGCGAGGATCGCCGTCGGCCACAGCTCGATCAGCAGGCGATCGATCGCCGTCCGGAAGAACCACAGCAGCGGGTGTGGCTGAAGAATGAAGATCGGGAAGAGTACGCTGAAACAGAGCGCGAGCGCGGTGAGCAGCACGCGCGTCGCCGGCCGCCACGGGCGCGGGAGAATCCACAGCGCCGCGATGGCCGCGAGCAGCCACAGCCCCCAGTTCTGGAAGTAGACCAGCCGGCGCAGCGACGCGAGCCCGAGCTCGGCCCAGCGGTGCAGGTCGGTGGCACGCGCCAGCGCAGTGTCGCTCGAACGGGTGAGATCGTTCCCGTGCGCGACGAAGAGCTTGAAGCCAGCGAAGAGAGCGGCGATGGGCGCGGCGCCGAGGAGGAAGAGGCCCACGCGCCGCCGCTCGCCGTGCAGCAGCAGCGCAGCGACGAGCGCGAGCATGTAGAGCGCTCCCTCGTTCTTGGTCCACGCCGCCATCGAGGCGCCGGCGCCCGCCAGCGCGAACAGCCGGGCGTCGTCGCGCTCGAGGGCGAGCGCAAGCGTCGAGGTCCCGAGCAGCAACATCGCGCCGAGCGGCACGTCGGACTGCTGGTTCGCAGTAAAGGCGACGAGGCACGGCGTGCTCACCAGGACCAGCCCGCCGAGCAGCCCCCACTCGGGGCCGCGCAGCTCTCGCAGCGTGAGCACCAGCAGCGCGACGGCGAGGGCGGCGAACGCCACCGCGACCAGCGCGGGGATCGCGGGCGACTCTGAGCCCGCCGCGAAGAAGCCCTGCGCGACCAGGCCCGGGACCAGCCACGGATAGTCCTGGTGCGCCCAGAACACGAGGTCGGGAGAGAAGGCAGCGCGGAAAGCGGGGCCCGCGCGATAGAGGAAGCGCGCGCGCAGGTTCCAGATCATCCAGGCGTCCCACCCGCCGTCGGGGAAGCGCGCGGTGTGCTCGACGACCAGCGCCGCGGCCACCGCGCTGGCGCTCGCGAACGCGATCTGGAGCCAGCGCGGCGCACCAAGCCGGCTCGCGTCCGGCGGGCTCGAAGGCGCGTCGCTGCCGTCCGGCGCGCCCGCCCCCGTCTCGCGCCTGCGCGGCAGCCGCCAGAGCAGCGCGGCGCCGAGCGTGAGCAGCGCCGCGTCCTTGCCGATGCGCGCGCCCTCCGAGGTGAATCCGAGCAGGAGCACAGCGGCCCAGACGGCCGAAGAGATGGCCCAGCCGAAGCCGAGTCCGAGCACGACGCGGAAGGCGCTCGTCGCGCGGTCGCCGAACGCAAGCGAGATGACGCCAAACCCGATCGCGGCGGCGGACGCGAGGGCGAGCGCAAGCGTCACGGCAGGGGGGTCGCCACTGCGAGGCCCGGGCCCACCACCGCGATTGCCCGGAGGCGGTGCTCGCGCAGCACCGCATCGAGGCGGGCCGGGTCGCGCAGGTTCGCCAGCACCAGCGGCGCGCGATCGTCGCCATAGCGCAGCACCACGGGCGCGAGCGCGTAGAGCGCCTGCTGGTACAGCTTGGTTGCGGGCAGGTGCGCGACCTCGCCGGGCGCCGTGTCCACCGGCTCGTCCGAGACGTAGCCGGCGGCCGGGCTGCCCGCGAGCCACCGCCTGGCGGGCTCGTAGCGGGCGTCGCTGCGCGGCTCGCGTGGGGAGCGCGCTTCGACGACGGCGTGGAACCAGACCGAGCGGCAGAGCCCCACCGCCGCGAGCGCGCAGACGGCGATCGAGGCGCTGCGAAAGCTCATCCCGGCCGCGGCGCGTTCCGGGCCGCGAGCGCCTCGGCGCGCGGCGGCGGCGCGACGAGACCGTAGCGCGCGATGCAGTAGATCGCGCGAAACGCGTCCTTCAGGCGGATCTTCTTGCCCTCCTCGACCGAGCGCGGGTGATACGAGATGGGCCGCTCGATCAGGCGCAGTGGCTCGCGG
The DNA here is from genome assembly GCA_043781235.1 of Deltaproteobacteria bacterium. GTDB lineage: Bacteria > Myxococcota > Myxococcia > Myxococcales > 40CM-4-68-19 > JANYKT01. Next base: position 14,491 of record JAYWBT010000075.1, on the reverse strand, counting down.
CGATGGCGGTGCCCGAGCAGCGCGGTCACCTCGGGCTCGAAGCCGAACCGCTCCTCCCTAAGCGCCAGGTCCTTGACGATGCTGACCCGCATGACTTTGTAGCAGGTCTCCATGTCGGTGAGCCGGAAGCCGGTGGAGAGGTTCGAAGCCGAGGTCAGCAGGCGGTTCGCGAGCGTATGCCAGAAGGGAAAGCCGCCGTGGCCCTGGAGGAAGCGGCTGCCGTAGACCACGTCAGCCTCGTTGCGCTCGATGGGCTCGACCAGCGCCGGCAGCTCGGAGGGGTCGTACTCCAGATCGGCGTCCTGGACCACGACCACGTCGCCGCGCGCCTCGGCAAACCCGCGATGCAGCGCCGCGCCCTTGCCGCGGTTGACCGGCTGGTGGAAAAAGCGCAGCTCGGTGCGGCCCGAGGGGTCGGCCGAGGTGACGAGCGCGGGATCCTTCTCGATGGCGTCGAGGACGCCTTTGGTGCCGTCGCGCGAGCAGTCGTTGACGACCACCAGCTCCTTCTCCAGCGGCACCGCGGCCACGCGGCGGAGCACGCCGAGGATGAGGCGCTCTTCGTCGAAGACCGGGATGACGACGGACAGCTTCATGCTTCTCCCTGCGGGTCGAAAGCGGCGGGAAGCTCGTCTGGCTGGCGGGCAAAGTCAAGCAGGGCCCACGAGCCGCTCGCTTCGGGTTGACCTGGGCAAGGGGATCGGGTATTTTCTTGCACCCTTTTCCCGGGTCCAGACCCCGCCGCCCTCGCGGCGAGCACGGCCGGGCATTTCAAGAGAGAAGCTGAAACCATGCGCGAAAGTATCCATCCCGCCTATCCCAACGCCCAGGTGAAGTGCGCTTGCGGCGCCTCTTGGGAGACTCGCTCGACCAGCGGCGACGTGCACCTCGACATCTGCTCCAACTGCCATCCCTTCTACACCGGCAAGCAGAAGCTGATGGACACGCAGGGCCGCATCGACCGCTTCAACAAGCGGTATGCGAACACCCCCAAGACCGCCCCCGAGAAGCCCAAGGCCCAGGCCGCAGCGCCCAAGGCCGAGAAGAAGGCCTCGGACAAGCCCAAGAAGCCGAAGGCCGAGAAGGTCGCCGGCGAGAAGAAGGCGGACGCAGAGAAGCCGCCCAAAGCCCAGGCCTGAAGCGCCTCGCGCGTTTCGCCCGCGAGTCCGCAGCAGCGCGAGCGAGGAAAATACGAAGGGCCGCTGCCCGGGGGAGGGACGCGGCCCTTCTTTTTCAAGAACCCGGGCGGAAATCCGGATCCCGGAAAACAGGTTCAATTCATTGCGACCGGCGCCTACTTCTCCCGCGCCGCGACCGTGTTGAGGCCTTGCTCATCGCGCAGGACGAGCAGCCGTCCCTGGTTCGCGAGCAGGCCGTCGCGCTTCATCTTGTTGATCAGCGTGCTCACGAAGGAGCGCGAGGCTCCGACGAGATCCGCGAGATCCTGCTGCGTGACGCCGTGCAGGCAGAGCTCGTTTCCGGGGGCGATGCGCTCGCCGTGCGCCTGCGCCAGCGAGATGAGCATCTCGGCGAGGCGGGCCGGCACGTCCTTGCGGGTGAGGCCGAGCACGCGCTGGCGCATCTGGCGGACGCGCTCGTTGAGGGCGCGGATGACATCCACCGCGAGCGCCGGGCGGGCCTCGAGCAGCGCGCGGAAGTCGCGGCCTTCGATGCTCCACACCTCGCACTTGCCCGACGACACGGCCAGTTCCTCCATCAGCGAGCCTTCGGGGCGGAGCACCTCGCCGAACAGGTCGCCCGGCTTGAGGATGGCGAGCACCGAGCGGCTCTTTCCCTTGCCCTGGCGGAGCAGGCGGACCCGGCCGCTGCGGAGCAGGAACACCTTGTCGGCCGGCATGCCCGGCCGGTAGATGACCGAGCTGTGGCCGAAGGTCTCGACCTTGAAGTAGCCCCGGAAGTCCACCACATCAGCAGGCGGCAGGCTCGGGGAGGCGAGGGGCTGGAATTGCTGCTGGTACCGCGGGTCAATCGAGGGCCGCATTTTTTTGCTCCGTGGGGAGGTTGCGTCTGGCAGTAAGAGCACCAGCCGTGCCAACGAATCGTCCGGAAGGAAATCCCGTCGCATCAAGCAGTTGACTGGACGAAGGGCAGGCTGGCGAGTGGACTTTGAATGAAACGTTCAGAAAGGGGCCTATCGAAACGTCAAACGGTTAAACGTAACGTTCAGGCGTGGGAAGATCCGTCCGATGGCTCGTCGTCCCGCCCGAGTCCGTACTTGCGCAGCTTTCTCTCCAGCGTCGGTCGCGAGATCCCGAGCAGCTGGCAGGTCTTGCCCTTGTGTCCCTTTGAGACCGCGAACACCCGGGCGATGTGCGCCCGCTCGACCTCGTCCAGCGTCTGGATCGGGGCGTTGAGCACGAGGGCGGGCACCGGCGGCTTGCTGCCCGGCCCCGCCTTGGGCGTCTCGACCAGGTGCTCCTCGAGCAGCATGTCGCCCTGCGACAGCACCGCCGCGCGCGTGAGCACGTTCTCGAGCTCGCGCACGTTGCCCGGCCACTGCCGCTTCTGCAGCTTCTCGATCACCTCGCGCGGCACCCGGCGCAGGTTCTTGTGCAGGCGCTGGTTGATCTTCACCAGCAGGTGCTCAACCAGGAGCGGGATGTCCTCGGGCCGCTCGCGCAACGGAGGCAGGGACAGCGTCACGACCTTCAGGCGCTGGTAGAGATCCTCGCGGAACCGGTGGTGCCGCACCTCTTCGGCGAGGTCGCGGTGGGTGGCCGCGAGGATGCGCGCCCGCACCGGGATGGGCTTGACCCCGCCCACGCGCTCCACCTCACGCTCCTGCAGCACGCGCAGCAGCTTCGCCTGCAAGTTCCCCGACAGCTCGCCGATCTCGTCGAGGAAGATCGACCCGTCCGCGGCCAGCTCGAACTTGCCTGCCTTCGCCGACACCGCGCCGGTGAAGGCGCCCTTCTCGTGGCCGAACAGCTCGCTCTCGAGCAGCGTTTCCACGATGGCCGAGCAGTTGATGGCGATGAACGGCTTCTCCGGGGCCGAGTAGCTGTGGATGACGCGGGCGATCAGCTCCTTGCCCGTGCCGCTCTCGCCGGCGATGAGCACCGTCGCGCGCGACGCCGCCACGCGCCCCACATCCTTGAACATCTGCTGCATCGCCGCCGACGCGCCGACGATGTCGTCGATCTTGAAGGTGCGGTTCGCCTCGACGCTGAGGTAGTCGCTGCCGCGCGAGAGCCGCCGCACCTCGAGCGCGCGGTCGAGCGCGACGTCGAGCGTGTCGATGTCGATGGGCTTGTGAATGTAGTCGAAGGCGCCCGCCTTCATGGCCTGGATGGTGGTGGCCATGTCGTGGTGCGCGGTGATCATCAGCACCGGCGCCTCGGGCGCGCGCTTCTTCAGCTCGGGGATGAGGTCGATGCCCGAGGCGTCGGGCAGGCGGATGTCGAGGATGATCGCGGAGGGCTTGCCCTCGCCCGCCATCCGCATGCCCTCGGCGCCGGTGGCCGCCGACAGCACCGCGAAACCGCGGTCCTTCATGTGCATCGCGAGCAGCTCGCGAAGCCGGTCTTCGTCGTCGATGATGAGGATGCGGTCCATAGGAGACAAGCTCAGGCTTCAGCCGCCGAAGCTTACCGCAATCACGTTCCCTCCGCCCTGACGCTCCTCGATGCGCGCCTCGCCGCGGTGCTCGCGGGCAATGCGGGCGACCACCGCGAGGCCCAGGCCCGACCCGCGCGCGCGCTGCGGCGTGAAGGGAACGAAGGCGGCCACGCGGAGCTCGGCAGGCAGCGTCCGCCCAGGGTCGACCACCAAGAGCTGCCAGCCCGCGGAGAGCTCGCGGACCGCGACCTCCACCGCGCCCCCGCCGATCTCTTCGGTGGCCATCGCGGCCTGGCGGCAGAGGATCTTGACCGCCGTCTTGATGCGCACCGGGTCGAGCGCCACCGGTCTCATCCGCTGGGGCAGCTTGCGCAGGAAGGTGACGCCGCGCGCGGCCCACTCGGTTTCGACGCCCGCCACGGCCTCCTCCACGGGCGCGCGCGGATCGCCGGGCACCAGCGACAACGACGGCGGCCGCGCGAACTCCAGCACCTCGGTGAGCAGCAGCTCGATGTTGAGCACCTCGCGCAGCGCGATCGACGAGCGGCGCAGATCGTTGGCGGCCAGCGAGCCGTGTCGCTCGAGCGTCTGCAGCGCGATCTTCACCGCGCTGAGCGGATTGCGCACCTCGTGCGCGACCAGCGAAGCGAACCGCGCCAGGTCTTCCGCGCGCAGCGCCGCGTCGGCTTGGTGCTGCGCGACCGCCAGATCGCGCACCAGCGCCACCGCTCCGCCACCCGCGCTGCCGCGCAGGAGGAGCTGCGCCGGAAAGGGCTTGCCGCCGCGCAGGAGCGGCCGCTGCTCGGCGGCGGGGACCTTCGCGCACGCGGCCGCCAGATCCTTGGCCGCGCGCTCGCCGCCGAAGAAGAGCGCTCCGGCCGGCAACCCAACCAGAGCGCCCGCCTTGGTGTGGAAGACCGCCTCCACGTTGCCCGTGGCGAAGGTCACGCGCGGCTCGGGGCCGCCGTCCCACGCCACCACGCACGAGTCGGAGGCGGCGCCCACCGTGCGCGTCAGCTCCTCGCAGATCTGCTTCGTCTTCGTCGAGGAAGGCGGCGATTTCACCGCGGCTCTAGAAGGAGCCCGCGAGGCTCACCTGCCCGCTGCCCTCGAGCGAGCTTGCGCCGTCGGCCGGCGGCGCGGGCCTGAGGGGCCACCGCGAGACCGACCACCACGACCGCTGCGCGAACCCGACGTCGCATTTCGAGACCCCCAACCGAGCGCGCCACCGTAGCGCCGACCCTGCCGGAAGGGAAGTCGGGAAGGGCCCCTTGACTCCCCCCTCGAGGGGGATCCATCCTCGACGGCCTTCGATTGCGTTGGTCGCACGGGTCGGATCTACGACCGATGGGCCACCTTCGGAACCACCTGTACGCTGAACTGACTTGGGGCCAGCCCCCGGGGCCCAAAAAGGAGCACCCACGATGCGTCGCTTCCTCAACAAGCTCTTCAACTCGCAGTCCGGCCAGGGCATGTCCGAGTACCTCATCATCGTCGCCCTGATCGCAGTTGCGGCCATCGGCGTCGTGACCGTCTTCGGCCAGGACATCCGCCAGCTCTTCAGCGGGACGACCGACAGCCTCGCCGGCAACCAGGCGTCCAATACCGCGGTGAAGGCGCGAGTGAAGGCGAACAAGAACCTCAAGACCTTCGGCAAGTACACCGCCGCCTCGGGGGACTAGACCCGCCCCCGGCGTCCGCGAGCCTTGGCTGCGACTTGAGGAGCTTCGCCGGCGATGGCGTACACGCTCCAGGCTAGCCAGCCGTCTCGCAGCGACGCCACTTGCCAAGGCGCCGGGGCCCTGCTGGCCGCTGGCGCCTTTGCTTTTTCGGGAGGCAGGGCGCCGGGCGGACGTGTTATTCCTCCTCCTATGGCTCGCGACAAGACGGACCGTGCTTCCAAGTCCGATGAGCACAACTCTCGCGGCATCGAGCTGGCGGACCGCGGCTGGCTCGACGAGGCGATCAAGGAGTTCAAGAAGGCCATCGAGCTCGACCCGGAGTCGGCGCACGCGCACGACAACCTCGCCACCGTTTACAGCGAGAAGAAGCTCTATCGCGAAGCGCTGCAGGAATACCTCGAGGCGCTCAAGCTCGAGCCCGAGAGCGCCACCGCCCACTACAATCTGGCCTGCTTCCTCGCGACTCATGGGCAGGACATGGCCATCGACGAGTACAAGGAGGCGATCGAGCTCGACCCCGAGTACCCCGATGCGCACCTGAACCTCGGCATGACCTACGCCGACCTCGACCAGCGCGAGGAGGCAAAGGTCGAGTTCCAGGCGGCCATCGAGCTCGACTCGGCGGACCCTCTCGCGCGGCACGAGCTCGCCGCGCTGCTGATGGACGAAGGCGACTACCGCGCCGCCATCGGGCAGCTCAAGGAGGCGGTCCGGCTCGAGCCGGAGAATTACGAGGCCCACCTCGATCTCGGCATCTGCTACGCGCAGAAGGGCTTCTACGACGAGGCCGAGAAGTGCTACGGCCGCGCGCGCGAGCTGGACCCCGACGACGTGCTGCTGAACTACAACGTCGCTGCCCTCTACGCGCTCTGGGACAAGCACGACCGCGCCTACGAGGCGCTGAAGAAGGCGCTCGAGAAGGACGCCACCAAGGTGCGCGGCTGGATCGCGGCCGACCCGATGTTCGAGGGGCTCAAGGGCGAGCCCGAGTTCAAGGCGCTGCTCTCGCTGCAGTAGGCGCCACCTCCCGCCTTGCACTTCAGCCTTGCAACGCTGAATTGCAGTTCTGCAAGGTTTGGAAGTGTAGCTATTGCGCGGCGACGACGCATCTCCTCTGAATCACGATTGTCTTCTGGCTGGCACACGATTCGCAACACTTCCTGCCGAGGCGCATCGCAATCGTCGAGGAATTGGTCCCCCCCCGCCATCTCGGCCGCGACGCGCTTCATTTCTTCTGGCCCCCGGGCATCCTGCCCGGGGGCTTTTTATTTGCCTGAATCTCGGGTAGACCGCGCGCCATGTCCGGTCACCGCGGCCACTTCGACACTGACGCTGTCCACTCCGGCGAACCGCAGGGCGACAACGCGCCGCTGACGGTCCCTATCGTCCAGTCGACGACCTTCCGTTTCGCCAGCGCAGCGGCGGTGCAGGAGTACGCGCGGGGCGGCTCTCCGCTCTTCATGTACAGCCGCGACGAGAACCCCACCGTGCGCGCCGCCGAGGAGGCGGTCGCCGCGCTCGAAGGCGGCGAGACCTGCGTGCTCTTCGGCAGCGGCATGGGCGCGATGACCTGCGCCATCCTCGCAAACGTCTCTGCCGGGGACGAGGTGATCGCGTCCGCCGCGCTCTACGGCGGCACCTACAAGCTCCTGCGCGACGTGCTCAGCCGCTTTGGCGTCCGCACGCGCCTGGCCGAGCCAGAGAAGCTCGCCGACGCCTGCCTGTCGGGCGGCGCGAAGCTCTGCGTCTTCGAGTCGCCGACCAACCCGACGCTGCGCGTGCTCGACATCGAGGCCATCGCGCGCGCCTGCCGCAAGGCCGGCACCGTCTCCCTCATCGACTCGACCTTCGGCACGCCGTACACCCAGCGCCCGCTCGAGAGCGGCGTGGACGTAGTGATGCACAGCGCGACCAAATACCTGAATGGCCACTCCGACCACCTCATCGGCGCGCTGGTCGGCTCGCGCGAGCGCATCGAGCCCATCCGCCTGCTCTCGCACAAGCTGGGCGCCGCGCTCGATCCGCAGGCCGCCTACGATCTGCTGCGCGGCCTCAAGACCTTCGCCCTCCGGATGGAGCGCCACTCTCAAAATGCGCTCGAGCTGGCGGGCTTTCTCGAGCAGCAGCGCGGCGTTCAGCGCGTCTGGTACCCAGGGCTCAAAAGCCACCCGGACCATGCGCTCGCGGCGCGGCAGATGCAGCGCGGCTTCGGCGGCATGGTGACCTTCAGCGTCGGGACGCGCGAGCGAGCCTTCCGCTTCTGGGATCGGCTCAAGCTGTGCGCGCGCGCCGCCAGCCTGGGCGGGCCCGAGACGCTCACCTCGCTGCCCATCCTCTTCAGCCACACCGGCTACTCTCCCGCGGAGCTCTCGCGCGCGGGCGTGGACGAAGGAATGGTGCGAATGAGCGTGGGCCTCGAGAACGCGGGCGATCTCAAAGCCGATCTCGCCCAGGCGCTGGAGAGCTGATGGCCGCCTATCTTTTCAGCCGCGGCGTGGTCAAGCAGGGGCACCTCCACGAGTTCGTCCGCGCCGTGAGGGCGCTGCAGGAGCACCGGCGCAAGCGCGCCTACTGCGTGCCCGAGGTGCTCTATGGCCTGTCGGGCGCGATGAACACGGTGCTGCTCCGCTTTGCGTTTCCCGACCTGGGCCGCCTCGAGCAGGAGGAGCGCGAGCTCGAGGCCGACCCGGAGCATGCGAAGATGAACAACGCGCTGCCGTACGTGGAGAGCTCGATCACCTACGAGATCTTCCTCGACGATCGCTTCGGCAAGCCGGAGCTGTTTCCCGAAGACTCCTGAGTCCGCAAACCGCGCCCCGAGCCGCCCGGCTTCTTCCCGCCGTGCGTTTCGGCATTGACCGTGGCCCATGCGCGCCGCTCGGCCTCCTTGGCGGACGCGCCGCGCTTCTCGTAGCCCTCCTCGATGTGCCCGGCCATCCGCTTCTGCTTGTCGGTGTATTTGCTTTTGTCGCCTCTGGGCATCGCTGAAACCTCCCGCGAGAGACGATGCGCATTCAGCCGTCGACCGGCACCACCCGCGCGTCCTTGCGGGCCGCGGCGACCGTGTCTCGCACGCGGTCGAACAGCGCACGCGCGCCCGCGACCGGCCCGATGGTGAGCACCGGCTCCACCCGATCGGTTGAATAAAGTGTCAGTCGCCCCACCCCGCGCATGCGTTCGAGCAGCGACTGATCGAACACGACGTCGCGCACGCGCCACAGTTCCATGCTCTCGAGGCGTCGGCCCAACAGGCCCCGCTCGATCTCGAGGCGCGTCGCGGTCAGCGAGTAGCGCACGGCGCGCTGGCTGACGCCTTTGACGAGGAGCCAGAGCGCGATGAAGAGCAAGAGCGCCGCTGCCACCGCCGACCCGAGGTGCGGCGCGCGGCCGGCGAACGCGAGGCCCGCCGCGGCCCCCGAGAGAAGCGCGAAGACGGCCGCGCTCCAGAGCGAAGGCCTCGCATCGGCGCGGAAGCTGAGGACGTCCTGCGGCGAGATCTCCTCCGGGGACCAGGCAAAGCTGCGCTGCCAGGCGCGCGACTCTAGCTTAGATTGCAGCGCGTGAAGCCCCTGCCGAGGAAGTTCTACGACCGCAACGCCGTCCAGGTCGCGCCCGCGCTGGTGGGCTGCCGTGTGGTCTGCCGCGGCCGCGTGGCGCGCATCGTCGAGACCGAAGCCTACCTCGGCGAGCACGATCTCGCCTGCCACGCGCGCGCCGGCCGCACCGCGCGCACCGAGGTGATGTATGGCGACCCCGGCACCGCCTACGTCTACCTGATCTACGGGATCCACCCGATGCTCAACGCGGTCTGCGGGCCGGGCGCGGCAGCGAACGCGGTGCTCATCCGCGCGGCCGAGCCCACCGACGGCTCCGCGCCGTGGCTGCACCCGAGCGGGAGTGGGCCGGGCAACCTCACCAAGGCGCTCGGCATCGGCCTGCGGGACAACCGACTCGACCTCTGCGACCCCAGCTCTCCTCTCTTCATCGCGCCCCGCAGCGAGCGCAACAAGCCGCGGCTCGTCCGCACGCCGCGCGTCGGGGTCGACTACAGCGGCCTTTGGGCAACCGAGCTTCTCCGCTTCTGCGAAGCCGGCAACGCGTCTGTTTCGCGACCGCGCCCCAGGAGCTGAATCGTCACGACCCACGCGGACGACGGCCCTCGTTGTCTCAGTGAGCCGCGGGCAGCTCAGCGAATGGCGCTCGCCTTGATGGCTGCCCTGCCGTCCTTCTCGTAGACGACGAAGCGCACGCCCTCGCAGCTGTGCTTTGCCATCAGGTCCGCGCGGTTCTTGCGCAGCTTGGCGGAGAACTTCTCAAAGCTGATGCGATCGGCGGGCTCGCCCAGCTGCTCCTTCAGCTCACGGAACTGGTCGAACGTCTGCTGCCAGTGCGGCTCGTCGGGGTCCCGATCGGCTTCGCCCTCGAGCGAGAAATCGCTGAGCGTGACGTCTTTGGCCGCCGCTGCCTCCTGTGCAGGCTGCGCTTCGGCAGGCGGCTCTTGCGCCGGCTGCTCCGCGAACTCGGCCTCGTGCGCGTCCTGCGCGTGCTCGGCTGCGTGGCCGTGCTCGCCGGAGGCAGCCACCGCTTCGGACGCCGTCTCCTCGGGCGGTGGCATCGCAAACGCGTCGGCGGCCGGCATCGACCGGTCTTCCGCCGGTGGCATCGCGAACGCGTCTGCAGACGGCATCGTCTGCTCGGCGGATGGCATCGCCCGGCTCGCGGCGGCGTCGATGGCGCTCTCGGGCAGCGCCTCGGTCTCGCCCGCCTCCGGCTCGTCCTTCTCGCGCAGCTTGTCGAGTAGCGCCGCGCTGACCGGCTCGATGCGCGTCGGCTCGTCGCCCGGGAAGTAGTCCTGCTCCGAGCTCCCCGCGAGGCCAAGGCCGCGGTAGTCGGGCTTGGACTGCGCGATCAGCTCGTGGCTGGGAAGGCCCGGCGCGGTGTTGTCCGGAAAGTCCTGCGAGAGCGAAGGGCGCACCCCGGCCTCCGGCTCTGCGGGCGCCGGCGACCCGTTCGCCTCGTCGAGCAGGCCGGCGAAGCTGAAGTCGTTCGTGCCCGTCTCGCGCTCGGGCGGAAGCGGAGCGTGGGGCGCGGCGAAGACCGCGGACGACTCCGGCTCATCGCCGCGCGCGGAAAGAAAGAGCGACGGCGCGTCGGTGGGCGCCTCTGCAGGCGCAGCCACGAGCGCCGCGCCGGCTCCGGAGACGGAGAACTGGCCGGCCGTGGGCGAGAAAAAGTCGCCGGTCCAGAGTGACGATGACCCTTCCTTGCCGTCGCCCGCGTGCGGCAGCGAGCCGACCGCAGGCTCCTCGGTCACCGCCAGGGGAAGGATCTCGGGATCGAGTGACTCGAGCGTCGGCGGCAGCTTGGCGTGCTCGCCCGACGGACCTTCGCCCTCGCGCCACGGCACGTCGCGCGGCGCCCGCGGGGCGGCGGGAGCGAGTGGATTGCCGACGTCCAGCGAAGGCTGCGGGCCCGGCGTCTCGACGGCGGGCGCGGGAGTCTGCCGCGGCTGCGGAGTGCGCTGCGGCGCCGGGGCGACCTCAGGAGCGGGCGTGCGCGCGAGCAGGCCCCAGAGGAACGAAAGCAGCACGAACGCGAGCAGCGCGAGCAGGTAAAACGCTTGGTAGCGCGCGAGCCAGCCGAGATACGGCGAGGCGGAAACGGTCAACGCGGCCTGCACGCCGGCGTCGAGGGGCACCAGCGCCCCACGCACGGCGTAGCGGGTCGCGCCGCGCGGCAGCCGGCCCGACAGCGCCGTGCCGATCACCGGCAGCCTTACCGGCAGCACCCCGTAGCCCGGCGCGGGCGCGGCCGCCCAGCGCGCGACGCGGGCGCGCTCCTCGGCGGGCAGCGACGACGCTACCGGCTTCCCGCCCTGGAGCAACGTCACCTCGGCGTCGACCTGGCTGCGCAGCTGCGCGGCCATCCGGTCGTCCACGAGCATGCCGAGCACCACCACCGCGGCGTTGCCCGGAATGCGGGCGGCGGCGACGCGGTAGAGCGCGCCGTCGATCGCGGCGAAGGTAGCGGAGGGCGCACCCTCGAGCCCGGACTTCACCAGCGGCAAGGCATTGGCGTCGTCGAGGCTCTGCGCCGCCTTGGCGCGCCGCGAGACGATGGCGCCCTGGGCGGTGGCGACGATGAGCAGGTCTGGCTCGGGCTGCAGCACGGAGGCCGCGGCACGCAGCGCGCGCTCGTCGGGCTTGCCGAGCGGCTGGGTGGGATCGACCGGCGGCCGCGTCGCCTCGATCAGGTCAGGGTTGGTGGCGACCGCGCGGGGAGAGAGCCGCGCGTCGATCAACTCGAGCTGTCCTTTGAGGGCGGTGGACGCGAGCGCCACCCGCGCCCGGACGGTCTCCTCGCCGGTCTGCGCGATGCGCAGCGACACCAGGCCCAGGTTGATGGCGAACACCAGCGCCATCACCACGGCAAAGATCCACGTCCTCATCCTCATGCGTACCTGCTACCTCCACTCGGAGGCGGGGTCAAACAATCGCAGCGGCGGGCGCGTGACGATGGGTTCGTCGGCCGGAGCGCCTGATCATTCGGGGGCTTCCGCGTCGGCCTTCATCACCTCGCGCAGGACCGCGATGGCGTAGCTGCCGCGGGGCAGCGAGAAGGTGAGCGTGAGCGTGTCACCCGCGACCGCCGCCGCCAGCTCCTCGACCGGCACGCGGTAGGGACGGCGGGCGCCTTCCATCTCGCCGCCGCCCGCCGCGAACGAGCGCGCGTCGATGCCGGCCTCGGCGATGACGGCCTCCTCGCGCGCGAGCGCCGCGCCGCGTGCCGCGAAGAGAGAGTGGCCGGGGAGCGGGCCCGCCGGATCGATCTCGGCGGCGCGCACCCGCGCTGCGTCGCCCTGCGGGTCCTCGCAGACGAAGAGGCCACCGGTGGCGCGCTTCTTGAGCACGTCGCCCTCGAGCGCTTCGGTGAAAAGCCCATCGGACAGGCGCGCCGCGAGGCAGCGGTTGAACAGCTCCGACTGCAGCGCAGAGAGCGCGAGCCTGCGCAGGAAGCGATCGCGCCCTGCGCGCGCCGCCGCGGGGTCGCGCGCGAGGATGGCCGCGCCCAGGGCGGCGTTGTCCTGCCGCTGGCCGAAGCGCTGGGGGCCGAAGAGGTTTGCGGCGCCATGCTGGCTGAGCCAGCCGCAGATAGGCCCGGCGCGCGCGGGGTCGCAGCCACGCACCACGATGGAGAAGCGGTTGCCGCGCAGGTGCCCGGCCCGCAGCTTGTTGCCGTGGCGGCGCGCCTCGAGCACCCGCCAGCCCAATCCTTTGAGCTCCAACGGATCGCCCGCGACCGCGCGCGCAGGCACGCTGATTCGCTGCACGGTGACGGCGCGCTTGTCCTTGAGGCCCGCGGTGCCGACCTCGCGGTCCTTGAGGCGCAGCGCCGCCGCCAGCTCGCGCACCACGTCCTGCGTGGTGCGGCCCCGCTTCTCGACGGTGAGGTAGAGGTGCTCGCCTTCACCGGCCGGCTCGTAGAGCGGCAGCTCCTCGACGCGGAAGTCCTCCTCGGAGACGCGCACCGAGCCGCCCGTGCCGGGCAGCTCCTGCGTCAAGAGCGGGATCGGCCGGGGAGAGAGCTCAGAGGGCAAGGTAGCCGGCGCCGAGGAGCCTGTAGACCGCCTTGATCGCCTCGAACTCACCGAGCGCGCTCTTCGCGGCGAGGTCGGCCACGGTGCTCGTACCGTCGGTGAGCGAGTGCACCAGCGACATCTCGCTGGTGATCTCCTCGCCGTCGGGCGGCGGGACCGGCTTGCCGGTGGGCCGGGGCCTCTCGTACAGGGAAGAGACGCGGATGCGGTAGAGCTCCATCTCGTCCAGCCGGCGCAGCCCGTCGAGCAGCAGCGCCTGGGTGTCGAGGCCGAGCGACACCGGCAGCGCTGCGCGATCGAGCCCGCGCAGGAAGACGAAACTGCCCGTGCGCGTGACCAGCAGGCCGAGGAAGATCTCCACCACCTGGTGGCGCAGCCCCCGCGCGACCTCGTCCTCCGCGAGCACCTGCTGCTCGACGAGCAGCTGTCCGAGCCTGCGGTGCTGGTCGCGCGCGCCTTGAAGCAAAAGCGCCGCGTCCACCTTGGCGTGATCGGCGAGCCCCATGCGGCACAGCAGCTCTCCGAGCCGCTCACCCGCGCTGGTGGAGCAGGCCCAGGCGACGTTGCCGTCGATGAGCGCCAGCCCGCGCTCGACGCCGTCGGAGCGCGTCAGCAGAACGCCCGTGCGCCGGCACTGGTGGAGGAAGTTGAGCAGGTCCGAGGGCTGCATCTCGGCGAGGTCGCCGGCGAGCACCGCGCCGCTCGGGTGCAGCTGCTGCAGATCGCTCATCAGACCGCCCGCCCGATCGCGCAGGGCGAGCAGCAGCTCGGAGGGCGTCTCGAGAAGCTTCCACGAGCCGCTGCTGTGCGCGAGGTGCTTCCTCGCGTCGTCGGTGGGCGCGGAGGGTGAGCCCTCGGCGTCGATGAGCAGATCGTCGTTCAATCCGTTAGCCTCCGCGGGGCTCAGAATGCCCCGAGCCGGCGAGCATTCTCAAGGGGAAGGCGCCTTCGCCGTCTCGGCCACGTCGAAGAGGTGACGGTCGGCCTCCTCCTTCGCGGCCTGCGCCGCGACCTCCACCGCGCGCGCGTACAGGCGCGTGAGCGCATGAGCCGTCTCGGGCGCTGCGCGCGAGACGAACGCCTTGCGCTTGCCGGGCTCGCGCCCTCCCTTGCCCACCACCGCCGGGGCGACCCGGGCCACCTCGGGGCTGCTGGAGACGAGCTTCGTCACCGAGAAGTCGGGCGCGAGGCCCATCGCGACCGTGCCTCCCGGCACCGCGCCGAAGACGACATACCCGCGCTTGCTCCTGGGCGAAAGCTCGTCGAGCTGCACCGGATCCTGCGGCACGACCCGGGCGCCGGTAGCGGCGCGGTTGCCGCCATAGACGACGAAGACGACCAGCGCCTTCTCCTCGGGCGCGAGGTCTTCGCCGGCGAGCGCCTCTGCGCGCGAGAGCGCAGGCCCCGTCAGCGTGTACCGCCGCGCGGTGTACGCCGCTGCTTCGCCAAACACGTCGCCGATGGCCGGCAGCCCGCCGCGCAGGAAGGCGACGAGGTCGGCCGCGTCGAGCAGCGTGAGCGCGTTGCCGAAGGCCGGATGGCCGGGCGCGCCCTTGAGGATGAGCAAGATCAGCTGCTCGTCGGTGCGCGCGTCGATCAGCTGCGGGTCCCGCAGCGTGAGGGCGCCCAGCGC
>JAYWBT010000074.1:0-5964 GCA_043781235.1 Deltaproteobacteria bacterium | reverse complement strand
ACGCTCTTCTTCGTCTTCGTCGTCATGTGGCTGCGCTGGACGCTGCCGCGCATCCGCGTCGATCAGATGATGAACATGTGCTGGAAGTACCTGGTGCCGGTGAGCTTCGCGGCGGTGCTCTTCGTCGCGGGCTGGATGCTCGTGATCCACGCGGTGCCCGCGCTCGACTGGATCATGCGCATCGCGCTCACGGCGGGCGGCGCCATCTTTGTGACCCTGTTCTGGCTGCGGACCCTGCAGAACATCAAAGACACCGGCGACAAGTTCGACTTCACCTCCAACTGGTGATCAGAGAAATGGCCGAGACCCTCGCAGATTTGAAGCCGCCGGTTCGATCGCAAGCTCCCGGGGGCTTCGGCGGCTACACGAAGAACATCGCCGATACCGCGAAGAGCTTCTGGGAAGGCATGAGCGTCACGCTCAGCTACATGTTCCGCAAGCCGATGACCACGCAGTATCCGGACCGCGTGCCGTTCCCGGTGCGCGATTCGCTGCCGGCGCGGTACCGCGGCTTCCTCGAAGTCGACATGGACATCTGCACCGCTTGCCAGGCCTGCGAGCGCGCCTGCCCCATCGCGGTGATCAACATCGACACCGTCAAGGGCGACGGAAAGACCAAGCCCAAGCTCGCGATGGAGCGCTTCGACATCGACATCGGCAAGTGCATGTTCTGCGGGCTCTGCGTCGAGCCCTGCCCCACCGGCGCCATCCAGCACACGCGCGAGTTCGAGGGCTCGGTGATGAACTTCAACAACCTCACGCTGCGCTTCGTGCCCGACCCGCTGGTGCCGTGGCCCTCGTACAAGGTGCCCAAGGGATCGGAGGCGTTCCCGCGCCGGCCGCTCGGCGAGATCACGCGCAATCTTCTGAAGAAGTGGGACGCGCCGCCGCCGCAGTTCCCCTCGAAGGACGACCTCGCGAATCTCGACAAGGCCGCGGGCGAGCACGGCAAGCCCAAGCCGGCCGGAATCGACGCGGCGGCGATGGGCCGGCAGATCGCGGCGCGCGCGCTGCTGGTCAAGGCCGACGTGCCGAAGCTCGCGCGCGTGATCGAAGAGGCGATGGCCGGCACGGACTGCGGCGATTGCGGATATGCCGATTGCAAGGGCTACTCCGACGCCATCGCGGCCGGCGCGGATTGGAGCGCCGAGAAGTGCGCGCCGGGCGGCGCCGAATCGAAGCAGATGCTCGAGACCATCATCATCACCCTCAAGACCGGCGTGCTGCCCGGCGGCCCCGAGGCTCCCGCAGGAACCCCGGGGAGTGGCGCCGAGGGAGGAGGACCCGCGGCCGCAACGGGTTCGGCCGTCAGCGAGCCGCAGGTTCCCTCGAACCTCCCGCCGCTCGCGCAGACGCTCTCGAAAGATGCGCTCTACAAGGTGGTCTACGACGCGATGGCCGGCACCGACTGCGGCGACTGCGAATACGACGACTGCGAAGGCTATTCCAAAGGCATCGTTTACCAGGGCCAGACCGACCTGAACCGCTGCGCGCCCGGCGGCGCGGACACCAAGGCAAAGCTCTACAACATCATGCTAGGCACCAAGCCTCCTGCGACGTAGAGTGCGCGCGATTTTGGTCCAGGCATCCGCTCCCGACCCGCAAATCGGGAGGTCGCGACCCGCTAGCGAGGGAACAGAATGGCTGTAGCTCCACAACGCCCGGCAGCGGCTCCCTGGAGAGAGCGCGTCCTCGCCATCCTCGCCGGGCTCATCGTGATCGCGGGCGCGCCGCTGTCGCGGCTTCTCTTCGGCGTCGGCCTGCCCGTCGTCCTCGCCGGACAATTCCTTGGCCTCACCGCCGTCCTCTGGGGGTTGAACCGCTTCTTCTTCCGCCGGCTGCCGCTCTCCGGCTTCGTGCTGGTGCTCTTCTCCGTGGCCGTGTTCAGCGTGCTCTTCCTGCTCGGCTACTTCGCCACCGAGATCGTGCTCCCCTTCGTGGGCGACTTCGCCAGCCGCTTCATCGGCCTCGTCCACCTCGCCGACCTGGCCTTCTACCTCTTCGCCGTGATGACCATCGGGGGCGCGGCGGGCTGCGCCTTCTCGCGCAACATCATCTACTCGGCGTGGTCACTGCTCTTCGCCTTCATGGGCGTGGCGGGCCTCTACATCTTCCTCGGCGCCGACTTCCCGGCCGTCGCGCAGGTGCTCATCTACGTGGGCGGGATCCTGGTCCTGATCCTCTTCGCCATCATGCTGACCAAGCAGATCGGCGGCGATCCGCACCTGACCAACGCGCACCTCGCGCTCCCCGCCGGCGTGGTGCTGGCGCTCGTCACTGTCGGCACGCTCAGCTACATGGCGGTGATGGCGCCGTGGAAAGTGGTGGCCGAGCCACAGTACGTCTCCACCGCGCAAGGTCTCGGCATCGCCTTCCTCACCGAATACCTGCTCCCCTTCGAGGTCGCCTCGGTCGTCCTGCTCGCCGCCCTGATCGGCTCGGTGGTGATCGCGCGCAAGGAGATCAAGGAAACGACGGACTCCGGGTTCTGACCATGACCAGCATCGGCCTGCCCCACTTCCTCATCGTCGGCGCCGCGCTCTTCGGACTCGGCATCGTCACCGTCGTCACCCGGCGCAACGCGGTGGGCATCCTGATGGGCGTCGAGCTGATCCTGAATGCGGCGAACGTGAACTTCGTCGCCTTCAACCATTACGTGGACGCGCCCGGCCGGCTGACCGGCCAGGTGTTCTCCATCTTCGTCATCGTGCTCGCGGCGGCCGAGGCCGCGGTGGGCCTCGCCATCGTGCTCGCCATCTTCCAGACCTTCCGCACCATCGACGTGCAGGAGACGGATCTCCTCCGGGAGTAGCAAACCTCCATGCCCGAACACGAGCTCGCGCAGCACGCAGGAGAGGCGATCGCACGATCCGTCGAGGTCGGCTGGCTGTGGCTGATCCCCTTCTTCCCGCTCCTCGGGGCCGCCATCAACGCCTTCCTCGGTCTGCGCATCCAGCGCCGGTTCGGCAAGCGCGCAAACCACGCCATCGCCCTCGCCGCGATGGCTTTGAGCTGCATCGCCTGCGAGCTGGTCTTCTGGACGCAACTGTTGCCGCGCGCGCCGCACCAGCGCTTCCTCGAGAATCGCCTCTGGACCATGTGGCAGAGCGGGTTCCTCCATGTCGATCTGTCCTTCGGCATCGACCCGCTCGGCATGGTGATGACCTTCATCGTCACCCACGTCGCGACGCTGATTCATATCTATTCGACCGGATATATGGCCGACGAGAAGGCCTATTGGCGCTTCTTCATGTGGATGAACCTGTTCGTCTTCTCGATGCTGCTCCTGGTCATGGGCAGCAACTTCGTGGTGATGTTCTTCGGCTGGGAGGGCGTCGGGCTCTGCAGCTACGGCCTGATCGGCTTCTGGTACCAGGACATCGAGAAGGCCAGGGCGGCGATGAAGGCCTTCGTCGTCAACCGCTTCGGCGACTTCGGCTTCATCATCGGGCTCCTGATCCTCTTCTGGTCGCTGAGCGGGGTCTGGTCGGGGAGCAAGTACCTTCCCGAGCGCGGCCTGTCGGCGCCGATCCACGGCGTCGCCTCCCCGCAGCCGCGGGTCTCTCCCGAGGGCACTCCGCTCGGTCCCACGGTCGAGTTCCGCGAGCTGCGCAACCAGCTGGTGGACGAGAGCTCGGGCATGAGCGAGCGGCTCAAGGGCCTCACGCTCTGGGGCTTTCCCGTGCTGGCGCTGATCTGCATCTTCATGTTCGTCGGCGCGGCGGGAAAGAGCGCGCAGATCCCGCTCTACGTCTGGCTGCCGGACGCGATGGCCGGCCCCACGCCGGTGTCCGCGCTGATCCACGCGGCGACGATGGTGACCGCCGGCGTCTATCTGGTCGCGCGATTGAATTTCCTCTTCGCCCTGAGCCCGGCCGCCATGACCGTGGTGGCCTGCGTGGGCGCGCTCACCGCCCTGTTCGCGGCCTCCATCGGCCTGTTTCAATACGATATCAAGAAGGTATTGGCGTATAGCACCGTCTCCCAGCTGGGCTTCATGTTCATCGGCGTCGGCGTGGGCGCTTACTGGGCCGGCATCTTCCATTTGATGACGCACGCGTTCTTCAAGGCCTGCCTCTTCCTCGGATCCGGCTCGGTCATCCTCGCCTGCCACCACGAGCAGGACATGCGCAAGATGGGCGGGCTGCGGAAGTTCACCCCGACCACGCGCTGGACCTATCTCGCGGCCTGCATCGCCATCGCCGGTTTCCCGGTCGCGTCGGGCTTCTATTCCAAGGACGAGATCCTCTGGAAGGCCTGGACGGCGCAGTCGCTCTCCGCGCCCTGGATTGGCCACGTGATCTATATCGTCGGCGCCGTCGCGGCGCTGGGGACCAGCTATTACATGTTCCGCTCGTACTTCATGACCTTCACCGGCGAGTACCGCGGGCACGGCGGGCACGAGGACAAGGAGCGGATGGAAGATCCGCACGCGATGGCGGCGCACGTGCATGCGGACGCCATCCTGCATGGCGTGCCCGACCTGGCCGCGGTCGCGAACACGGCGGCGGGCGTCGCGCACCAGCACGACACCTCGCACGGCGCGGCCCCGACGCCCGACACCGGCGCGCACGACGAGCACGGCCACGGCGCGGTCCCGCGCGAGTCGCCCGCCTCGATGACGGTGGTCCTGCAGATCCTCGCCATCGCCGCGGTGGTGGCCGGCTTCATCTTCGGCCTCCCGCAGGCGTGGACCGGCCACGGGCCGGTGCTCGAGCGCTGGCTTTCGCCCAGCCTGCCCTCCGCCGAGCTGATCAAGTTCAGTCAGGAATCTCGCGGCACCGAGTTCTTCTTCCAGTTCCTCGGCGGCATCGTCATCGCCGGCGCCGGATTCGTCGCGGCCTGGGTGCTCTACGCCGACAACCGCAGCCCGGTCCCGGCGCGCCTGCTGAAGCGCTTTCCGAAGATCTGGGCGCTCGTCTTCGACAAGTACCGGGTCGACGAGGCCTACGACCGGGTGGTGGTCCGGCCGGTGCTTGCGCTCGCCGCCATCTATTACTGGATCGACCAGAATCTCATCGACGGCCTGGTGAACTTCATGGCGGTGCTGGGCAAGTCGGTCGCCTACCTCGACTCGGCCATCGACACGTACCTCGTCGATGGCGCGGTCAACGGCATCGCCAACCTGACCATCAGCGGCGGCCGCTCGATGAGGCGCCTGCAGACTGGCCACATCCAGTCCTATCTCTTCGGCGCGCTGGGCGGCGCCATCGCCTTCGTCATCATCCAGTACGTGATTCGGTAAAGGATCCTCGCAATGTCCCCCATGGACCACCCGACCACCTCGATGCTGCTCAGCTGGATGACGTTCCTGCCGCTCCTCGGCGCCGCGGCCGTGCTCGGCGTCGTCGGCCTCAAGGCCATGGGCGTGCTCACCCGCGAGGCCGCCGATCAGGCGTCCCGGGTCATCGCCTTCGTTGCCAGCGGCGCCGTGCTGGTGCTGGCGTTCTTCCTCTGGCGCGCCTTCGATCCGCAGAACCCGAACGTGCAATTCGTCCACCACGGCGGCTGGATCCCCGCCTACAACATCGAATACTTCCTCGGCGTCGACGGGCTCTCCATCACGCTGGTGATGCTGACCGCGCTGGTCAGCTTCATCGCCACCATCGCCTCGATGCCGTGGTGGCCGGGCAACACGCACCTGGACGAGCACCACTTCACCCAGCATGGCGTGCCCGGCTACATGGGCATGCTGCTCATCCTCCAGACGGGCATGATCGGCGTCTTCGTCTCGATGGACATGTTCCTCTTCTACGTCTTCTGGGAAGTGATGCTCCTGCCGATGTACTTCCTCATCGGCATCTGGGGCGGCGCGCGCAAGGAGTACGCCGCCATCAAGTTCTTCCTCTACACGCTGGCCGGCTCGGTCTTGATGCTGCTCGCCATCATCGGGCTCTACTTCAACGGGCCGCAGGAGCTGATGGACGGGCGCCTCGTCCATACGTTCAATATGATCAAGATGGC
>JAYWBT010000073.1:0-17431 GCA_043781235.1 Deltaproteobacteria bacterium | reverse complement strand
GACGAGGGCGGCGTGGTCACCGCCTTCCAGATGAACGACCGCTGCGCGGCGGGCTGCGGGAGATATCTCGGCTACATCGCCGACGAGCTGGGCCTCGGGCTGCACGAGCTGGGCCCGTTGGCGCTGCAGGCGAAGCGCACGGTGCGGGTCAACTCCACCTGCACCGTCTTCGCGGGCGCCGAGCTGCGCGACCGCCTGGCGCTGGGGGAGCGACGCGAGGACATCCTGCTCGGCCTGCACCGCGCCATCGTGCTGCGCGCGCTCTCGCTGCTCTCGCGCGCGGGCGGGGTGAAGAATGAATTCACCTTCACCGGCGGCGTCTGCAAGAACCCGGCGGTGGTCAAGCTGCTCGACGAGCTGGTGCGCGAGAGCTTCGGCAAGGATCTGACCATCAACATCCACCCCGACTCGATTTACATGGGCGCGCTCGGCGCTTCGATGTTCGCGCTCGACGACCTGCGCGCCGGCAAGAAATATCCGCAGCCCCGCTTCCTCGAGGCTACCGCCGCCGCCGCTGCACAGCCAAAGCGCGCGCCGGTGAAGGCCAAGGTGCCGCTGCTCAAGATGGCACCGGTGCAACGGCACGAGGAGCCCGAGGAGGAGCAGCCTGCGTCGTTCGACCTTCCCGTACCCGCCCAAGGGGACAGCGGGCTGACCGCCGGTGTGGACGTCGGCGCCTCGTCCGTGAAAGTTGCCATCGTCGAGAGCGACGGTGCCGGGGGCAAGGTGCTGACCACGGTGGTGCAGCGCATCCGCCGCCGGGCGGTGATCGAGGTGGCCCGCGCCGCCTTCAAGGAGGCTTGCGACCACGCGGGCGTGACCGCATCGCAGCTGCGCTATGTGGCCTCGACCGGCGACGGCGATGGCGTGCCTTTCCGCACCGGCCACTTCTACAGCATGACCGCGCACGCCCGGGGCGCGCTGCTGCTCGTCCCCGACGCCGCCGGCACGCTGGACATGGGCGCGCTGCACGCCCGCGCCATCCGCATGGACTCCCGAGCGCGGGTGCTGAACGTCCGCATGACCAGCCAGTGCGCGAGCGGAACCGGCCAGTTCCTCGAGAACGTCGCGCGCTATCTGGGCGTGCCGCTCGAAGACGTGGGCGCGCTGTCGAAGACCGCCACCGCACCGGAGCAGGTGTCGAGCGTCTGCGCGGTGCTCTCCGAGACCGACGTGATCAACCTGGTGTCGCGCGGCATCCCCGCCGCGGACATCCTGATGGGAATTCACCAGGGCATCGCCGGCCGGCTGGCGCGGCTGGTGGGCTCTGCAAAGATCGAAGGGGTCATTGCGTTGACCGGCGGACTGGCGCTGGATGTCGGGCTGGTCGCCGCGCTCGCGGTGGAGTTCGGCGGAGAGAAACGCAAGGTTTCGGTGGATCTGCGCCCGGTCCCGATGTCGCTGTATGCAGGCGCCATCGGTGCAGCGCTGCTCGGGGCATTGCGCCACCGGCAGCTGGCCGAGCGCGCCAAGGCAGGCTGAGGAGAATATGGCAAACGACACTTTGGATATGGAGCAGCTGATCGGTTGGGACGGATTGTTTCAGGACGAGGAGCGGCAGGTGCGCCAGAGCGTGCGGCGCATCGTGAAGGAGCGCTTCATGCCGCGCATCGTCGCGGACTACGAGGCGGGCCGATTCGCCATGGAGCTGGTCCCCGAGCTGGCGAAGCTGGGCCTGCTGGGCGCGAACCTGGAAGGCTACGGCTGCGCCGGCATGGGCGCCCTCGCCTACGGCCTCGCCTGCCACGAGCTGGAGGTCTGCGACTCGGGCCTGCGCTCGTTCGTCTCGGTGCAGACCAGCCTCGCCATGTACGCGATTTATCGATTCGGGTCCGAGGCGCAGAAGCAGCGCTGGCTGCCGGAGATGGCGGCGGGCCGCGTGCTCGGCTGCTTCGGGCTCACCGAGCCAAACCACGGCTCCGATCCGGGCGGCATGGAGACCCACGCCGAGCGCGACGGCGCCGGCTGGGTGCTCAATGGCCGCAAGCTGTGGATCACCAACGCGCAGGTGGCGCACGTGGCCATCGTCTGGGCGCGCACCAAAGACGGCGTGCGCGGCTTCATCGTCGAGCGCGAGCGGCCCGGATTCGCCTCCGAGAACATTCCCCACAAGCTCTCCATGCGCGCCTCGGTCACCGGCGGCCTGGTGCTGGACGCCGTGCAGGTGCCGGAGGAGAACCGGCTGCCGGAGGCGGTGGGCCTGAAGGCGCCCTTGAGCTGC
The DNA here is from genome assembly GCA_043781235.1 of Deltaproteobacteria bacterium. Taxonomy (GTDB): domain Bacteria; phylum Myxococcota; class Myxococcia; order Myxococcales; family 40CM-4-68-19; genus JANYKT01. The sequence goes on along the minus strand of JAYWBT010000073.1, from coordinate 15,210 downwards.
CTCGACAACGCGCGCTTCGGCGTGGCCTTTGGAGTCCTCGGCGCGGCGCGGGCATGTCTGGAGATCGCGCTGACGTACGCAAAGGAGCGAAAGCAGTTCGGCGAGCCCATCGCCGCCAAGCAGCTGGTGCAGCTGGAGCTTGCCGACGTAGCGACCGAGATCGTCAAAGCCTCGCTGCTGTCGGTCCATTACGCGCGTCTCAAGGAAGCCGGCAAGCTGCATCCGGCCCAGACCAGCCTGCTCAAGCGCAACAACTGCCGCATCGCGCTCGACGCGGCCCGCCGCTGCCGCGCGGTGTTGGGCGCCAACGGCGTCGCCGGCGATTTTCATGTCCTGCGCCACGCCGCAAATCTCGAGTCGACCTTCACCTACGAAGGCACCGATCAGATCCACACGCTGACCATCGGCCGGGCGCTGACCGGCTCTTCGGCCTTTTGACTGGAGCTCAAATGCGAGCGACGCAACTATTGATGGAAGAGCACGAGATCATCCTGCGCGGCCTGCGCGTGCTGGAGGCGCTGGCCGACCGGGCCGCGCGCGGCGTGGAGGTGCCGGCCAAGGCGGTCGGCGATGCGCTGGACTTCCTGACTGAATTTGCGGACGTCCATCACCACCACAAAGAGGAGGAGATCCTTTTCCCGGCGCTGGAGGAGGCCGGCTATCCGCGCGACGGCGGTCCGGTGGGCGTGATGCTGCACGAGCACATTCAGGGCCGCGGGCTGATCAGGGCCCTGCGCGAGGCGGCGCCCCAGGCGAGCGGAGATACCGCTGCGCGGGCGCGGTTCGCTGACACGGCGCGCGCCTATACGTCGCTGCTGTCCGCGCACATCGACAAGGAGAATCAAATCCTCTTCCCCATGGCCGACAAGGTCCTTGAAGGCGATGCCCAACGGCGAGTGGATCAGGATTTCGACACCTTCGAGAACGCGTCCGCGGCTCGGAGGACGCAGCAGGAAGGCGCCGTGACGCGGCTTTTACGCGAGCTGCTTTAAGGAGGACTTGATGGATGCGACGGTGCGGCCGCTGACGGCGGCAGACTTTGAGACGGTGGTGGCGCTGGACGCACGCATCGGCGGCGACGCGCGGCGCGGGTACTTCGAGAAGCGTCTGCAGGCGGCGCTGCGGCAGCCGCGGCGGCACCTGCAGCTGGCTGCGGTCGAGGATGGGGCGCTCACCGGCTTCGTTCTGGCTCGGAAGGCGGGCGGCGAGTACGGCGAGCCGGAGGGCGCCGTGGTGCTGGAGGCTTTCGGCGTCGATCCGGCCGCGCGGCGCCGGGGCGCGGGGCGGCGCATGCTGGCGCGGCTGGAGGAGCTGGCGCGCGAGCGGAACCTCTCCGCCCTGGTCACGCAGGCCCACTGGCGCGAGCACGGCATCCTCCGCTTCCTCGACGCGGCGCGCTTCGAGTTGGCGCCGCGGCGCATCCTGGAGCGGCCGGTGCAGCGGCTCCCGGTGGACGACACCGACAAAGCTCCGCCATTGGTGCGCAACCTGCGCGCCGCCGACCTGGAGGCGCTGGTGCGCATCGATGAGCGCATCACTGGGCAGGACCGCGCTGACTACCTGCGGCGCAAGGTGGACGAGGTGCTGCACGAATCGGCCATTCAGGTATCGCTGGTGGCGGAGGACGACGGCTTCCCGGTGGGGTTTGCCATGGCCCGGGTGGACTTCGGCGACTTCGGCCACCTCGGCGCCGGCGCGTCGCTGGACACCATCGGCGTGGACCCGCGCTTCGCGCGGCACGGATTCGCCGGCGCGCTCCTCGCGCAGATGATCGAGAACCTGGCCGCGCTGCACGTGGAGCGGCTGGAGACGGAGGTCGCGCCCGATGCGTTCGAGCTGCAGCGATTCCTGCAGCACTCCGGCTTCGCGCCCTCGCAGCGGGTCGCGTTCCGGAAGGTTTTGGCTTAGCGCCCGCGCGCGCAACGGTTGCGTTGACTGCGACCTCGTGCCGCGCGGCAGATGGTCCGTTGCGCCCTTGGATACGCCGTGAACAATTCGCGCCGTTCCTGAGAGGGGGCGGCTTGCTTCACGCAAGCAGACAGATTGGAACCCCAGCATGGTTGCACACCTTATGGGAGGACCCTTGGGGCCGCTCCCAATCCACACCTTGCGCGGAGCGTTGGCTGCGCGAGGACACGACCAGCGCCCCTGGCTCGCGTTCCAGCGCGGGACCGCCGCCCCGGAGGTTCTGACCTTCGCCGCCGCCGATGCGCTGGCGCTCCGCTGGGCCCGGGTGCTCCGCTTATCCGGCGTCGGAGCGGGCGACCGGGTCGCTCTGCTCTTGCCCAACGGGCCAGACTTCATCGGAGCCTTCTTCGGCGCGCAGCAGCTGGGCGCGACACCCGTGCCGCTCCCTTGGCCGGTGGTGGCGATGGGACCGCTCGCGTTGCCCCGCGGCGCCGAAGCCATCCTCGCGGTGGCGTCCCCGCGCGTCCTGGTCGCGCCCGGTCCCGTAGAGGCGTGTCCGGTGCCCGTGGTCACCGCGGTGGCGCTGGGCCGCGAGCCGCAGCGAGCCGGCGAGGAAGAGGCCTCGCTTGCGCAGGCGCCCGGGCCCGCCTTCATCCAGTTCACCTCGGGGAGCACCGGCCGGCCGCGGGGCGTCATTGTCTCGCAGCGCGCCGCCGTGCACAGCGCGAGTGCCATGGCGCAGGCGCTGGGGCTCACTTCCGCGGACGTGGGCGTCTCGTGGCTGCCCTTCTTCCACGATATGGGCCTGGTGGGCGTGGTGCTCGCGTCGCTGCTCGCGGGCTTCCCGGTGCACGTGCTCACGCCCGCCGAGTTTCTGCTGCGACCGAGGCGCTGGCTCGAGCTCTTGTCGGCGACGCGCGCCACCATCACCGTCGCGCCCAACTTCGCCTTCGATCTCGCGCTGCGCCGCGCCCGAGCGGTCTTCCCGACGATCGATCTCTCGGCCTTGCGCTTCGCGCTCAACGGCTCCGAGCCGGTGCTGCGCGCGACCTTGGACGCCTTCGAGGCCGCGGGCGCGGAGGCTGGGCTACGGCGCGGCGCGGTGCTCCCCGTGTATGGCCTCGCCGAGAACGCGCTCGGAGTGACCTTCCAGTCCGAGGGCTCGCCCGACCTCGACCGGCGCGTGGACGAGCGGCAGGTCCCCTCGGTGGGCGTGCCGCTGCCCGGCATGGAGGTGGCGATTCGCAGGCCCGACGGCGCCCTGGCCAGCGAAGGCGAACAGGGCGAGGTGACCGTGCGCGGGCCTTCGCTCATGGACGGCTACCTCGGCGACGCGGAGGGCACGGCGCGGGCGCTGCGCGACGGCTGGCTGTGGACGGGAGACCGGGGCTTGGTGGCGCAGGGGCGGCTGCACCTCACCGGCCGCGAGAAGGATCTCGTCATCAAGGCGGGCCGCAAGTTCCATCCGGCCGACATCGAGCAGGTGGTCGCGACCCTGGTGGACGCCCCGCCCAACGGCGTCGCCGCCTTCTCCGTGCTGCGCGAGGCGTCGGGTGGAGAAGAGCTGGTGGTGGTGGTGGAGCTGCGCCGCCGGCCGATCGGAGACGTGGCCTCGCGCATCCGCGGCCGCCTGTCGGAGGTGCTGGGCGTGATGGCCGACCGCATCGAGCTGGTGGGCGCCGGTGACCTGCCCCGCACCACGAGTGGAAAGCTGCGCCGCGCGGAGTGCATCGCGCGCTTCGGGGGACTCGCCTGACGCCGCTCGTTCTCGGCGCCGCGGGCTTCCTGGGCCTGAACCTCGTGGACGCGCTCGTGGCCGAGGGGATCACGCCGCGCTGCGGGCGTCGCGTTCGCACCAACGTGCTGGCTTTGCGGCAGCGCAAAGTGCCGATGGTGCAGGCGGAGCTCGACTCCCCGGCACAGCTGGCGGAAGCCTGCGCGGGCGTCGATGTCGTCTTCCACCTCGCCGGTCACTATCCGCGCCTGTCGCTCGACCTCCCCGGCGCGCTCGAGAAAGGCCTGCGCCAGCTCGACCACGTGCTCGACGCGGCGGCCGCTGCGGGCGTGCGACGCGTGGTCTACGTGTCGAGCACCGCCACCGTGGCGCCGCACGCATCGGGTGGCTCCTCGACAGAGGCCGACGTGTTCGCTCAGGCCCCGGCCTTCGGCACCTACCACGCGCTCAAGTGGGAGATGGAGGCGCGCGTCCTGCGCGAGGATCGGCTGGAGGTCATCGTCGCCTGCCCCTCCGCGTGCCTGGGGCCCTGGGACCTGCGCGTGGGCACCTCGGCGCTCCTGGTGGCGACGGCGCGCGGCCTCCGGGTTCCGCACCCCGACGGGGTGGTGAGCTGGGTCGATGCGCGCGACGTGGCCGTGGGCCTCCTGCGTCTGGGGCTGCATTCCGCGCCCCCGCGCCGCGTGCTCCTCTCCGCGGAGAGCCCGCGCCTGCAGCCGCTCCTGGCCGACCTCGCCCGCCGCTATGGCGCGCCCGCCCCGTCGGAGGCGCTGACCGACGCAGAGGCGCTGGCATTCTGCGACGCCGAAGAGTGGCGCGCGGCCCGCGACGGTGGCCGCCCCGCGCTCGCCCGCGAGCTCGCCGACCTCATCATCCACGGCGTGCCGCTCGACGCCGCGCTGGCCCGCCGCACGCTCGGCCTCACCTTCCGCCCGCTGGACCAGACACTCGACGCCTTCGACGAATGGGCGCGCCGTGTCCGCATCCTCCCAACGTCGAGGCCCCTGGAGGCTTAGCTGATGCGCCCCGATCCCACCGCCACCGTCGATGACCGCGTCCTCTACATCATCTCCCAGCTCGTCCCGGTGCGACCTGACCAGATCCGCGTCGAGCAACGCCTGCGGGAGGACCTCGGCATGGACTCGGTGGGCTCGATGGAGCTCCTCTCCATGCTCGCCGAAGAGCTCGATCTCGACATCGGCGTGGAGGACATCACCGAGGTGCACACGGTGGGCGCGACCATCGCGCTCGCCAAGACTTTTCTGGCCAGGAAGGTAGGCTGACCCTTGCTGCCGCACGCAGGCGACGAGGTCACCGGCCCGCTGGTCGCACAGGTAGGCCGCTTCGCCGCCCGAGCCATCGACGCGCGCAAAATCGATCGGGCCGCGGCCATCCCGCGCGAGGTGCTCTCGGGGCTCGCGGAGCTCGGCCTGTTCGGGCTCACGCTGCCCGAGGAGTTTGGCGGGTCGGGCTGCTCGCTCGCCACCGCCTGCAGCGTGGTCGCGGAGCTGGCGCGCGTCGATCGGTCGGTGGCCGTCACGCTGGGCCTTCACCTGGGCCTCGGCACGCGGGGCCTGGTGGCCTTCGGCACGCCGGCGCAGCATGAGCGCTATCTGCCCGAGCTCGCCTCGGGGGCGTGCCTCGCGGCCTTCGCCACCACCGAGCCCGGCGCGGGCAGCGACCTGTCCACGCTGCAGACGCACGCGAAGGACACCGGCTCCGCGCTGCTGCTGAACGGGCAGAAGATCTACGTCACCAACGGCGGCCTCGCGGGCCTTTACACGCTCGCCGTCTCCACCCCCGGCCTGGGCGGGAGCGCGCGCGGACAGAGCTTGCTCCTCATCGAGCGCGGAGACGCGGGCCTGCACGTGGAGCCCGAGGAGCACAAGCTCGGCCTCAAAGGCTCCTCGACCACGGGTCTCGTCCTGGACTCGATGCTTTTGCCTTACGGGCGCGTGCTCGGCGAGGCGGGTGGCGGCGCGCGTGCGCTCGGGATCATCCTCTCGTGGGGTCGCACGCTGATGTCGGCGGGCTGCTGCGGCGCCGCGCGGGCCGCCCTCGACAAGCTGGCCCTGCACCTGGCCAACCGGCGCCAGTTCGGCCGGCCGCTCGCCGCGCTCGAGGTGGTGCGCGAGCAAGTGGCCCTGCTGACGGCGCGGGCCTTCGCGATGGAGGCCCTGGTGGACGAGGCCTCGCGCCAGGACGCCGAGGCGCTGCAGCTGCGCTCGCTCGCGGCCAAGATCTTCGCCAGCGAGAGCGCCTGGGCCATCGTAGATGGCGCCATCCAGCTGCACGGGGGGCTCGGCTTCATCGAGGACACCGGGCTCGCCCTGATGCTGCGCGACGTGCGCGTCACGCGCATCTTCGAGGGCGCCAACGACGTGCTCCTCGCCCACCTGGGCGCGAGCGAGCTCTTGAAGGCCCCGCTGCGCGCGCCGCTCGCGACCGACCCCGCCTCCGTCCCCGATACCGCGCTGGCAAGCGTGTCCGCGGAGGCCGATGCGCTCGCCCTGCAAGTGGACGCCCTGCGCCAATCGCTGCACGCGCGCTTCCGCATCGGCGTCTTCCGCCAGCCGCGCTGGCTGCACCGGCTGGGCGCAGCGTGCATGTGGCGCGAGGCCATCGACGCGGCGTTGCGCCGGGCGCGCACGTCGGCCCGAGCCGACGAGGTGGCGCAGGTGTCCTTGCTCACGCAAGAGGCGCGCGCCGAGGTGAGGGCGCTCTCGGCCGAGCCTCCCGCGCGCGACCTGATCGAGCTGTGCCTGCGCGAAAAGCTCCCGCCGCCGGAGGTCCGCTCATGAAGGTTCTCTTCGTTTATCCGGGCTTCCAGCGCCACTCGCAGGCGCACCCGGAGCTGCTCGATTACGTGCCCATGAATGAATACCTGGGCTCGCCGTCGCTGGGCTTCGCCTGCCTCGCCGCCATGACCCCCGCGCACTGGGAGGTCGAGTTCCGCGACGACCGCCTCGCGCCCGCGGACACGCCCACCGACGCCGATCTGGTCGCCTTCTCGTTCTTCACCGCCGCCGCCTCTCGCGCCTTCGCGCTTGGGGACTACTTCCGCGCGCAGGGCAAGCCCACCGTGGCCGGCGGCATCTTCCCCACCGCAATGCCGAACGAGACGCAGCCGCACTTCGACAGCGTGGTGATCGGCGAGGGCGAGGGCGTCTGGGGGCAGCTCTTACGCGATGCGGAGGCGAAGCAGCTCAAGCCCCGCTACGACCCGGTGCCCTGCACGCTCGCCGCGTTGCCCCTGCCCAAGGTGTCCCTCTATATCGATCGCGAGGGCCCCGGCTTCTCTCCCGACGACTACCCGGTGCAGCTCTCGCGCGGCTGTCCGCTCTCGTGCCACTCCTGCATCCTGCCGGTGTCGATGACCAAGACGCTGCACGAGTTCCCGCTCGAGCACGTGATCGGCCAGCTCGATCAGCTCGCGGCGAAGGGCAAACGGGCCTGCCTCACCGAGGACACTTCCTGGCTGCCCGGCAAAGGCAACCGTCTCCTCTCCTCGCTCTTCGACCACCTCATCGCCAAGGGCCAGGCGGCGTGCGTCAGCTATGTCGGCATCTCCATGACCATGATCCTCGCCACGCCGCTCTCGCTGATGGAGAAGGCGCGGCGCGCGGGCATCGACATGTTCTACCTGGTGGGCGGCTTCGATCCCGTCACCCAGCGGGCTTTCACGGGCCAGGATCCCAAGGCCCTGGCGCGCGCGCACGCCGCCATCGCCAAGTGCCGCGAGGCCGGCATCGAGCCCTACACCTCGTTCCTCTACGGCCAGGACCAGGACGACGAGGGCACGGTGGATCGCATGCTCGAGTTCGCGGCGGCCGCCGGAATCAAGAAGGCCGAGTTCGCCATCTTCACGCCCTATCCGGGCACGCCGTCGTGGACGCGCCTGGTCGCCGAGGATCGCATCCTCACGCGCGACTGGGGTCTCTTTAATGACGCCAATTGCGTCTATCGCCCCGCGCAGCTCGACCGCGCGCAGGTCACGCAGGGATACCTGCGCCTGTGGCGCGAGTTCTACGCCGACAAGCGCCACTTCCTCGCCGCGAGCCACCAGGAGCGCACCATCCAGTTTTGAAAGAATCGATTCCAATCACAGGAGCCGCACATGATCTCGCCGAACCCGACTCTCGATCACCGCCAGCTGTACCGCCTCCCCTGGTCCGACGCCGACAACGTCCTCTCCTGGCTCGAGCCCACCGCCAAATGCAACCTCGCCTGCGAGGGCTGCTACCGGGAGAACGTGGACGAGCACAAGTCGCTCGGCGAGATTCGCTCCGAGCTGGACATTTTCAACGCGCAGCGCACCCACGACAGCGTGTCCATCGCGGGCGGCGAGCCGCTTCTGCACCCGGAGATCCTCGACATCGTGCGCATGGTGGCCAAGGACAAGCATAAGCCGGTCATCAACACCAACGGCCTCGCGCTCACCGAGCCGCTGCTGCGCCAGCTCAAAGACGCGGGCCTGGTGGGCCTGACGTTCCATATCGATTCCAAGCAGAACCGGCCGGGCTGGAAGGACAAGAACGAGCTCGAGCTCAACGAGCTGCGCCTCGAGATGGCCGAGATGGTACGGCGCGTGGGCGGCTTGAGCTGCGCCTTCAACTCCACCGTTTACGAGGACACGCTCCAGTATGTGCCCGCGCTGGTGCAGTTCGCGCAGGATCATATCGATTTGGTCGACGTCATGGTCTTCATCCTCTACCGCGCGGCCGTCAACGAGGGCGAGTTCGACTTCTACCGGGACGGCCGCAAGGTCAGCATGGCGCCGCTCGTGTACAGCGTCGACCAGGCCAAGCAGAGACTGGACCTCAACGCTCGCGAGGTGGTGCGCAAGATCCGCGAGCGCTTCCCTGACTTCAACCCGAGCGCGTTCCTGGGCGGGACCGAGCAGGCCGACTCGTTCAAGTGGCTCCTCACCGGCCGCTTCGGCTTCCCCGCGCGCGACGGCGCGCCCTCGAAGACGATGGGCTACGTGGGCCCCAGGTTCATGGAATACGTGCAGACCGTGCACCACGCGCTCACCGGCCGCTACCTCGCCTACGCGCCCAAGGGCTCGATGGAGGCCGGCCGCTCCGCGCTCGCGCTGGGCCTGATCGAGCCGGGCGTGCGCGCCACCGCGAAGAGCTACTTCTCGAATCTGCTGCGCCGCCCGCTCGACCTGCTCAAGCCGCTCCATTACCAATCGATCATGGTGATTCAGCCTATCGACCTGCTGCCCGATGGCCGGCAGAATATGTGCGACGGCTGCCCCGACGTGACCATCCACGAGGGCCAGATGGTTTGGAGCTGCCGGCTCGAGGAGTACCGCAAGCACGGCGGGCTCGTGCAATGCGTGCCCAAGGGCTGCGCGGCGCCGCGGGCGGTGGGCGCGAAGCCTCTGCCGGTGATGATCGACGCGAAGAAGCGGCCGTCCGCGTAGCGAATAGTGCCGCCCGGTGATCCCGGTTTAGCGGGGCACCAGCGAGACCGAACGCTTCAGCGTGAGCGGCGGTCCCTCGAAGGGCTCGATGGTGACCCGCTGCACAGCGGCGCGGATGCAGGTCTCCAACTTCTCGCCGAGGCCTATGCCGGCGAGTCCGATGCCGTTGACCTGGCCGGACGGGGCGACGGTGACGCTCAGCTCCAGCTCTCCCGCGCCCAAGCCGCGCCCGCCGCGGTGGCTGTCGAGCATCGCGCACTGGCGGATGCCGGAGACCGCACGCGCCAGCCGCTCCTTGAGCGCCTCGATCACCTCGGGCGAAGCGGCCTCCGGCGCCATCATGCTGCGCCTGGCCGACGCGGACTGACGGTCGGCGCGCTTTGCGGGCTGCTTCCGCGGCTCTGCCGGCGCAGCAGTGCCAGCCTCGTTCGCCGGCGTGGGTGCCAAGGGAGTTGGGAAATTGGACGCTTTGGGAGCCAGACTCGACGCGACCAAGGACGCCGGCTGGGCGACACCTGTGCCGGCTGGCGCCGAAGCGGGGCTGAGCGGGGTCGGTTCGGGCTTCGCGGGCGATGCCGGGGGAGCCGAAACTGCGGGCGCCGGCGGCGCGCCTGGCACCGCAACGGGAACTCCATGCATGGGTGCAGGCGCTCTGGCGTACCCTCCCCTTGCCCACGGTCGCAGCCCCACCGCAGCGCCCGCGATCAGCGCGATTGCCACCACGACGCCCACGAGCACGCCGCGGCGGTCGATGAAGCGAGGCGCCTCTTCGTTGCGCTGGGTGGCCTGCGGTGGGGCCGTCCCCGCCGCGGCTTCGCACGCGACGCGCGGTGTCTTGAGGCTCTCCCGCATGTCGCCGCCGACCCTCATCCTGGCGGTCTCGGACCGGGACGACACCGGCGCGGCATCGATCTCGTCGATGCCGAAGTCCAGGGGCAGCGGCGGCGGACGGGCCCCGTTGGGGCGGTCACCCGGCAACGCCAAGAGAAGCTCCTCCATGTCCTGGAAGCGCTGCTCGGGCTTCTTGGCCAGGCACTTCGCCACCACCGCTTCCAGCCCCTCCGAAACCTGGAGGCCGGGGCACGCATCGCGCAAGCGCGGCACCGGCTCGGTCGCATGGCGTAGGAGCACGTCGAGGGTGGAGGGTCCGTCGAATGGAACGCGCCCGGCGAGCATCTGGAAGAGCACCACGCCGAGCGAATAGATGTCGCTGCGCTGATCGCACGCCAGCCCGCGGGCCTGCTCCGGCGCCATGTAGTGTGGAGTTCCGAGGACCAGGCCCCCGGCGGTGAGTTGCCCCGACAGGTCCTCCACGCCGAACACCTTGACGAGCCCGAAGTCGAGCACCTTGACGAAGTCCGCCTCGTCAGCATGTTCGACGAGGAAAAGATTCGAAGGCTTGAGGTCGCGGTGGACCAGGCCCCTCGCGTGCGCCTCGCGCAGGCTGCGAGCGATCTGCCGCGCGATGTGCAGCGTGCGCGCCTCGGGGAGCGGGCCGTCGCGCCTGAGCGCCTGCGACAGATTGCAGCCGCGGAGCCGCTCCATGGCAAAGAAGAGCAGGCCCTGGTCCGCTCCGTAGTCGAAGATGGTGATCGTGTTCGGGTGCGTGAGCTGCGAAGTGCTCGAGGCCTCGAGCAGGAAGCGGCGCTGCAGGGTCGGATCGGCGGGATCGTCCCTGAGCACCTTGAGCGCCACGGCGCGCTGGAGCGGCTCCTGCACCGCCTGGTAGACGCGGCTCATCCCGCCGCGCCCCAGCAGGGCGGTGATCCGGTACTGGCCTCCGAGAGTGCATCCGATCAACGGATCCGCAGGCGAGCAGACGTCGGTCGCGGAGGCCTCTGGCATGGCTACTTCTTCCCTGCGCAGGCATTCTTGCCGGCTCGCGCCTGGGCCTCGTTGGCGTCGAGCGTCAGCGAAGCGTCGAACGCACCGGTGGCCGCGCGGCAGTCGCCCTTTGCGGCGAGGATCCGTCCGATCAGCGCCTGCGCGGCCGCGCTCCTGGGGTCGTTCACCGCGCCCGTCTTCGCCACCTCCAGCGCCTTCTCCATGTTCCCGGATTTGAGCAGCATCTCCGCCAGCTTCAAATCCCGCCGCGCCGCCGCGGTGCGACCACTGGGCTGCTCGGCTGGGGGATCGAGCGCGCGGGCGAGACCGGCGTCGTCCAGTTCGCCGAGCACGCGGCGGATCCGCGCCATCACTGCCTCGCAGAAGTTCAGCTTCCTGAAGGGCTGAAACTGCACCAGCCGATGCTGCCTGTCGAGCACCGTCACCGTCGGGTGCATCACGACGCCGAACAGGTTGTGGACCGCGTCGCCGGCGTCGATCACCACCGGCATCTGCATGCCGGCCGCGTCGGCCACAGCCTTCGCCTCCTCTGCGGTAAACCGCGCCGGCACCAACGCCACCCAGTGGATCGACTTTCCGGCCAGCTCCTTCTCGCACGCCACAAGCAGATTGAGCGTGCCCGCGAAGTCGCGCTGGTCGGGCCGAAAGAAGACCAGCACGTTCGCGGTTGCGTTTCCGGCGATCGACACCTTGCCGCCCGCGACCGAGGCGAGCTCGACGTCGCCGATCACCGCGCCCATCGGCGTACTGGCGCCAGCGGCGGCGTCGGTCGGTCCCGCGCAGATCATGAAGGCCCCGATCATCGCCAGCGTCACCGGGCATCGCATCCCGGACCTCACTTCGCCTTCGCCTGGGGCAACGCTGCGTTGTTGATGTAGGCGCCCGCGGTGTGACAGGTCTGGGTGCAGTTGCCGCCGTCTGCGCGCCTCTCGAAATTCACCTTGAGCAGGTAGCCCTTGGAGCCGAACGGGACGCTCTCGCGAATTTGGTACACCTTCTGCGCCGCGTGCACCTCGTGGCAGGCGCGGCAGGTTCGCCCGCGGTCGGGCTTGTTCACATGCAGGAAGTGGAGGTTGCGGTCGCCGTCGCGGAAGCGCGTCGCCGTCGTCGTCCTCTCCGTCGTGACCAGCTGCTCGTCGTGGCAGCTGAAGCACAGCTCGTAGGTCTTCACGTCGAACGGCGCGTAGAAGCTCGCCGGGTAGGCGGCCGTGAGCAGCCGGAAGATCTGCGAGCCGTGTGGCTGGTGGCAGGCCGAGCAGTCCTTCTGCGCCACCGGCCCGTGGTGAACCTTGTTCTGGTCGAGCAGCGTTTTCATGTTGGTCAACCTTGCCCCAGCCGCGTCGGTGAGCCCGTCCTTGCCGTGGCACTGCAAGCACAGGTCGAACGGAAGGCGCGTCAAGAGGTGCTCGACGTTGGAGGCATGCGGGTTGTGGCAGTTCATGCAGCCCGCCCCCTCGGTGACGGCCACATGCTTTACCTTTTGGCTGATCAGCGTCGCGATACCCGAGTGGCAGTCGAGACAGAGGGCGGGCGCCGGCTCGAGCAGAAGATTCTTCAGCGCCGAGTTGTGCGGGTTGTGGCAGCTGGTGCACCGGACCTCCCCGGGCGCGTGCTTGAATCGCCGCGACGTCGCGAGCTCCTGGAAGTCCTCGTGGCAGACGTAGCAGCCCTTGTCGCCGGCGATGGTCACCGGACCGGGGTTCCGAGGGTTCTTGCGCTGGTGGCAGAGGGAACAATCACCCACTTGGTACGGGCTGTGGCTGAAGGCTGCTCCCGACTTGAGCGGCGCGAGCGACAGCGGCTTCGCGCGCGAAACGGTCGCCGATCTGGGCCGCTGGTCCGCAGCGATCGGGGCCGCAGCGATCGGGGCCGCAGCGACGACGGGCCCTGCGACGAGGGGCACCAGCAGTGCAAGGGCGACCAGGGTACGGAGCGCGATCTCCATGCTCCCTAGACTCCGCAAGAATTGGGCCGAGGGCGGATGGGGCCTGGGACTTGCAAACGAACCGTTCACCTATGCTTCGCAGACCTACCCTGCTCCTGTCGGTGCTCGTGGTCTTAACGGCGTCGTGTCATTCCGATCTGCGCACCAGCAGATGCGACCCTTTCCGGACGCCCAGGGTGCTAGGTCCGTCCACCTCGAAGGCCATAGAGAGATCGGCGCACGCACCGTTCATCGCCGGGGATTGCTCCGCGTGCCACGTTGCGGACGCGCCCGTGCCCGGCCAGTCCGCGGAGGAAGCGCGTCTCCACATGCGCTTGATCCGCCCCGTCAATGAACACTGCGTCTCGTGTCACCGGGAGCTGTTCCGCGCTGCTCCACGCGGCCATCCGCCTGAACAGTCCTTCTGCAGCTCCTGCCACGACCCGCACAACTCGCGACAGAAGTCGCTCCTGCGCGACGACGACTTGACGCGCGCCTGTCTCGATTATCCTCCGCCTTATCCAGAGAAGCCTGGCGTGGTCGGAAGGCGGAGGCCCGCGGGCGTGACCTCGGCCAATGGAACTGCCCCGTAGGGTGCAGTAGGAAAGCCTGCCAGATTGGACGGCGAGCATCTCGCCTCGGCGCACCCGAGGCAATGCAACACTGGGCCCCAGTCGAGCTTTTGCACGGAGGCAAATGTTGCGGGGCCGGAGTGTGATCGGCGCAGAGTCTGCGGGCCCGCGTGGGGGGCGGCGGCCGTTCGGTAAACAATGAAACCCCGGCTTCGTGGTGCCGACCGCGACCTTTCGCGTGCTGTAGACGCATCGCAGCCTACCTGTCTAGGCCGTCCAGAGCAGGTAGAGGCCGAAGCAAATGAGCCCCGCCCCGGCGATGGCATCCACCCATCTGCGCAACCCATGCTCGTCTAACTTCTGCGCGATGCCGCCCGCCGCCGTCCCGACGAGCATGATGGGAATCCCCGCGCCGAGACCGTAAATGAAGAGAAGTAAGGCTCCGTAGACCGCGCTGTGCCGATACGCGGCGAACGACAGCACCGATGCGAGCACCGGCGTCCCGCAGGGTGCGACGACGAGAGACAAAAGTAGCCCAGCGATGAAAGAGCCGCCAAGCCCATTGCGAGGCGTCGAGAACTTGGGCAGCGGCAACTTGGGCCAGCCGAGAATGTGGAGCCCCATGACGATGGGGACGAGCGCGATCAGGTACGCGGGCCATCCTCCAAGGGCAGCCATCGTGCGACCCGCCAGCGCGGCCAGGAGCCCGAGCAGCGCTGTCGTCACCGCGATGCCCAAGATGAATGAAGCCGCATTCCGCAGGCTGACCCTGACGACTTCGCCTCGAGCAGCGCAGCAAGTCGCTGCTGCTGCCGGATACATCGGCAGACAGCAGGGATTAAGACCGGTGATCACGCCGCCGACCAGAGCAAGTGGAAGCGCGAGCAGCCCACCCTGCGCAATGGCCTCGCGCAGAATGGTCGAAATCTGAGTCATGCTCCGCCCGGTGCGAGTCGAGCGAGTGCGGCCTTGATCGCTGCGAGAGTTTCCTCGGATTCGCCCTCGTGGCGAGCCTTCTCCGTCCCATCGGGATTCAGGATCAACACCGTGGGAGCGACCGTGACCTTGTACTGGCGGGTGACCAGGGTATCGCTCGGCGACACCTCCCGCACGCGGACGCCCTTCGCCTTGGCGTCGCGCACCGCCTTGATGATCTCGCCGCACGGGCAATCGTTTCCAGCCTCGCGCGGATCTGCGACGAGCAGGACGGACGCAGCCTTGGCTCCACTGGCTCCTGGCTCTGAAGCCCGAACCTCGCACGCAACCATCGACAACACGGCTAGCGTCCCTGCAGCCAACCCAATTCTCTTCGTCATGCCCTTGCTCCCGTTCCGCACGCCGCTGCACAGCCGCAGCCTTGTTCCAATGCTTGTTCCTCACCTGCGGCGCGGTCCTGCACGTAGGGCTCGCCGGTCTCCAACGAGCGCTCCGCTCGCGCCAGCTCTCGGCCGAGATACGCAGCGTGATCGAGGCGGCTGATCAAACCTCGCTCGATGATCGTGGCGTACACTGCCGCAGAGCTCGCGCCCTCGATCACCGCGTCGAGAACGCCCTGGTTGGTGTAGTGCTCCACGACGAGTCGCTTGCCATCGCGCTCCGGATACACGACGAGGAAGCCTGCCGGATCCTGGACGAGTCGCATGGGCTCGGAGGCAAGGACGGATCGCAGAGCGGAGTCCTGGGGCGCACCCGTGAAGATTCCCGGCTTGGTCGCCGCGCAGCGCTCGATCTCGACGCGGATCACGTCGGAACGCAGTTCGCCCACGAGCGGCACGACGGTGACCTGTGCCACGAA
>JAYWBT010000072.1:0-44674 GCA_043781235.1 Deltaproteobacteria bacterium | reverse complement strand
GATCCGATCACCGGCGCTCCGGGCGCGCATCCGATCGGCGTCGGCGCGGGCTCTGCAGGAGCGGGCGCCGCGGGCGCGGCGATGGGCGGAGTGATCGGTGGCCCGATCGGCGCGGTGGTCGGCGCGGCCATTGGCGCGGTGGCGGGCGGACTCGGCGGCAAGGCCGCGGCCGAGTCGGTGAACCCCACTGTCGAGGACGCCTACTGGCGGGACAACTACAACACTCGTTCCTATGCCCGGAAGGACGCGACTTACGATACCTACCAGCCCGCGTATAAGTACGGCTGGGAGTCGCGCCTGATGCACGGCGGGAAGAAGTGGACGGACGTCGAGTCCGACCTCGAGCGCAACTGGAGCTCGGCTCGCGGCTCGTCGACTCTGGGCTGGAACGACGCCCGCCCGGCGGCGCGCGACGCTTGGGACCGGCTCGACAGCCGGGACATGGAAGACGACAAGAAGGTTCATTAATCCAGAACCGCGCTCGCAGACGCCGGGACGGCCAGCTTGCCGCCCCGGCGTCGGGCGCTGGTGTAGGGTTCGGTTCATGCTCGCAATGCTCGTTCGGCGCCAACGTCGGCTCGATGCGCAGTGAGAGCGCGGAGGGACCGATGACGGATGTTGAGGAGCAGCGCCGCGCGCCCGAGGCGGCCAAAACCGCGCCGGAGGAAAAGGCGCCCCCAGCTTTCGCCGGCGTACCGCGCGCGGAGAAAGCCAGGGTCGCAATCCCGGTCCCCGTCGAGGCCGTCGCCGCGCAGCCCGGCGTCCGCACGCTCTGCATCGACGTCGGCGGCACGGGGCTCAAGGCGCTCATCGTCGACGACCGGTGCAGGCCGCAGGGCCCGCGCGTCCGCGTGGTCACTCCGCGTCCGGCGACTCCGGAGGCCGTGCTGGCCGCGCTGGGCGCGATGATCGAGCCGCTTGGCAAGTACGAACGCATCTCGGTCGGCTTCCCCGGCGTGGTCACCAAGGGCGTCACGCGGACCGCGCCCAACCTCGACGGCGACTGGGGCAACTTCCACCTCGCGGAGAAGCTCGCCGCCATCACCGGCAGGCCCGCGCGCGTCCTCAACGACGCGGGCGTCCAGGGCTTCGGCGTCATCGAGGGCAAGGGCGTCGAGCTGGTGCTGACGCTCGGCACCGGCATGGGCTGCGCGCTCTTCGTGGAAGGCCGCTACGTGCCGAACCTCGAGCTCGCCCACCATCCGTTCAAGGGCCGCAAGACCTACGAGGATTACGTCTCCGCGCAGGAGCGCGAGAAGGTCGGCAACAAGAAGTGGAACAAGCACGTGGCGAAGGTGCTCAAGCAGGTCATTCCGGTCTTCAACCCCGACCGAATCTACCTCGGCGGCGGCAACTCGAAGCACCTGCGCATCGACCTGCCGCCGCACGTCAAGGTGACGCCCAACGAGGCGGGCCTGCTCGGCGGGCTCGCGCTCTGGAACGATTAGCTACTTCGCCAGCGAGGCGCTCACGCTCATCTGAATCTTGAGCGCGGCCGACACCGGGCAGCCGGCCTTCGCCTCCTCGGCTGCCTTCTTGAACGCCGCCTCGTCAATGCCCGGCACCGTCCCTTTGACGGTCAGCGCCGAGCTCTTGATCTCGAAGCCGCCGGGCTTGGGGCCGAAGGTCACCACGCAGCTGGTCTCGAGCCGCGTTGGCTTGTGGCCGCCCTGCGCGAGCCCGTGCGCGAGGGCCATCGAGAAGCAGCTCGCGTGCGCGGAGGCGAGCAGCTCCTCCGGCGTCGTGTTCGTCGACGAGCCTTCAGCGCGCGCCTTCCAGCTCAGCATCGCGTCCTTGAGGATGCCGCTCGCGGTGCTGGTCTTGCCCTTGCCCGACATCAAATCGCCTTCCCAGAATGCGCTCGCCTTGCTCTCGGCCATTGGAAGCTCCTTTGTGGAATGTGAAGGGCACCTCCTAACCAGGGGGGCCCCGAGGCGCAACCAGGCACCGGGCGATCCGTTGACTGCCGCTTGACTGTACGCGCGTTCAGGTCCAGATCTGCCGGGTGTCCACCCTCCGCGCCGTCTCCAATCCGCCCAATCCCTGGCTCAGCGCCGAGGTCGAATATCTCGAAGGCGAACCGCCCGGCGCGCGGCTCGAGGTCTATGAAGATCACACCCGCGAGATCCTGGCCTCGAATGACAGCCCCGACGTGGGCTTCAATTGGAGCGTCAATCCCTATCGCGGCTGCTTTCACGGCTGCGCCTATTGCTACGCGCGGCCGTCGCACGAATACCTCGGGCTCGGCGCGGGGACCGACTTCGATCGCAAGATCACCGTCAAGCCCGAGGCGCCGCGCCTGCTGCGCGAGGCGTTCGAGCGCCGGAGCTGGAAAGGCGAGCTGATCGTCTTCAGCGGCGTCACCGATTGTTATCAGCCCCTGGAGGCCTCTTATCGGCTCACCCGCGGTTGCCTCGAGGTGTGCGTCGAATATCGCAATCCGGTCGGTATCATCACCAAGGCGCCATTGATCGAGCGCGATCTCGACTTGCTGGTGGCGCTGAATGCGGTGGCCCGCGTCGGTGTGACCGTCAGCATCCCGCTCTGGGACCGCGCGCACTCTCACGCCCTCGAGCCCTACGTCGCCACGCCGCAGCGGCGGATGAAGACCATCGAGCGGCTGGCGCAGGCGGGGCTCGATGTCGGCGTCAATGTCGCGCCGATGATTCCCGGACTGGGCGATTCCGATATCCCTGCCATCCTCGAGGCCGCGGCGCAGGCGGGCGCGCGCCGGGCGGGCTTCGTCTTCCTGCGCCTCCCGGGGGCGGTGGCCAAGGTGTTCGAGGAGCGGCTGCGCGAGACGCTGCCGCTGCGCGCCGACCGCATCCTGAATCGCGTGCGCGACGCGCGCGGCGGCAAGCTGTACGACGCGCGCTTCGGCGTGCGCGGGCAGGGCCAGGGCAACTATGCCGAGGCCGCGCGTGCGCTGTTCGACGCCACGGCGCGCAGGCTGGGGCTCGACCGCGAGTGCATCGGCAGCGGCGCGCGAGAAACCTTCACCCGACCCGGCCGCGGCCACCAGTTGCCGCTGATCTAGAGACGGGACGCCAATGCGGATTACAATCCGTCCATGTCCGTCGCGCTCCTCTTCGATTCCCTCTGCATCGCGCACGATCCCGGCCCCGACCATCCCGAGTCGCCGCAACGCCTGGAGGCGATCTGGCGCAACCTGAGCGCGCGCCCGGTCGCCGGCACCGAGGTGGTTTCGCCGCCGCGCGCGACCGAGGCGCAGCTCGAGCGCGTCCACGGCGCCGAACATGTGCGGAAGCTGCTCTCGCTCTCGGGCCGCTCGGGATATCTCGACGACGATACCGCCATCTCGCCCCACTCGCTGGACGCCGCGCTGCTCGCGGCTGGCGCGGCCGTCGAAGGCGTCAAGCGCGTCCTCGACGGCCAAAGCAGCGGCGCCTTCGCGCTGGTGCGGCCACCCGGCCACCACGCCGAAGCCACGCGCGCGATGGGCTTCTGCCTCTTCAACAACGTCGCGGTCGCCGCCGCCGAGGCGATCGCGCGCGGCGTCGAGCGGGTGCTGATCGTGGACTGGGACGTCCACCACGGCAACGGCACCCAGCGCAGCTTCTATTCGCGCCGCGACGTGCTCGTCGTCAACACGCACCAGTTTCCCTTCTATCCCGGCACCGGCGATGCGACCGAGACGGGGCACGGCGAAGGCGAAGGCTTTACCGTCAACGCGCCGCTCGCCGCCGGCTGCGACGACGGCGACTACGCCACGGTGTTCGCCGACGCGCTCTTGCCGATCGCCGACGCCTACGCGCCGCAGCTCGTCCTCGTCTCGGCGGGCTTCGACGCGCACAAGCACGATCCGCTCGCCGGCATGTCGGTCTCGACCGAAGGGTTCGCGGCGATCTGCGGCGCGGTGAAGGCCATCGCCGACAAGCACTGCCCCGGCAAGCTCGTGCTCACGCTCGAGGGCGGCTACGATCTCGAAGCGCTCACCGCCAGCGTCCGCGCCTGCGTCGAGGTGCTCGCGGGCAGCACGCCGCCTCCGCTGCGACCGCGCGCGCGCCCGGCCGCCGCCGCCGCCATGGCGCAGATCCACACCGCACACCGCCGCCGCTGGTCCATCTAGCGGCCGCATCGATCGACCTCCCAGCCGGGTCTGGACCCGCCGCGCGGCTTGAGCCTACGATGCTGTCCATGGGGGACGGGCGCGCCATCGTGCGCATCACGCTGATCGTCTCCCTCGCCGCCGGCTGCCTGCGCGCGCCGGATCCCGCCGCACCTTCTCCGGCTGCCCCGCCCGCGCGCGTCGCCCTGCCCAGCCGCGCCGCCAAGCCGCCGCCGCCCGCCGCCGCCGCCGTCGCGCGGGCCACGGTCACCGCCAGCCGCGGGAAGGTCGAGTTGCAGCGCGGCCCCGCGGGACCCTGGGCGTCGGTCCACGCCGGTGACCGTCTGGGCTCGAGCGACGCGCTGCGCACCGGCGCGGGTGAGGCGGACCTCGCCGTGGATGGCGTGCGTCTGCGCCTGCACGAGAGCTCCGGCGTGCAGCTGCGCGCGGTCGAGCCGCACGGCCTGCGCGCCCGCGTGCGCGGCAGCATCGAGTCCGACGTCGAGCCGGGCCGCGGCAAGCTCGACGTCGAGGTCGAGGAAAGCGACGCGGTCGCGCACAGCGACGGCGGCCATTTCTACGTCACCGCCGACGGCCGCGGCGTAGTCGCGGTGGCCGCGGTCACGGGGACCGTCCACCTCACCTCGGCCGGCAAGTCGGTGGAGGTGCAGAAGGGCGAGGTGAGCCGCATCGTCGCCGCTGCAGCGCCCGGCAGGCCGATGGAGGCGCTGCGCCGCGTGCTCCTCTCGGTCGAGTGGCCGAAGGACAAGGAGACCAACCAGGAACGGCTGCCCGTCTCGGGCCGCGTGGCCTCGGGGAGCCGCGTCTTCGTGCAGGGACAGCCGGTGCCGGTCGAGCCCGGCGGCGTCTTCCGCACCGACGTCCGGCTGCGGCAGGGCAGGCAGAAGATCGCCGTCGTCACCGTGGACGCGCTCGGCCGCCGCAAAGCCTCCGAGAGCTTCGTGCTGCGAGACGATTCCTTGCCCGACGTGAAGGTCAAGAAGAAGCTCTGGCAATGGCATTAATCGCGCTCCTCGCCGCCGCTGCCTTCACCGCCACGCCGGATGCGCTCGTGCTCGGCAAGGACGCCGGCTGCGATCTCGAGGTGCGGGCCCCCGGCGCCGCGCGCGTCGCCATCACCGCCAGCGTCGGCCTCGTCTCGGAGGTGGAGTCCAAAGACGGCCTCTTCCACGCGCGCTACACGCCTCCCGCGCTCAACGCGCCCAGCGTCGCGCTCCTGCTCGCGGTCGTGGACGGCTCCACGCTGTGGTGGCTTTCGCTGCCGCTCTCCGGCAGCGACACTCTGCCGCTCGAGACGCGGCCGCAGGCGAAGGTCGAGGTCGAGATCGCCGGCAAGACCTTTGGCCCGGTCGTCGCCGACCGCAAGGGCAATGCGAGCGTGCCGGTGATCGTCCCGCCCGGCGTGCGCGAGGCGAGGCTACACATCATCGACCGGCTCGGCAACCGCGCCGACAAGCCGCTCGATCTGGAGCCGCCGCCCTTTTCGCGGCTGCGCCTCGCGGCCCGCGCCGGGGTTGCCACCAGCGCCTCGCCCACCGAGGTGGAGATCTTCGTGGTGCAGTCCGACGGCAGGCCCGACCGCCACGCCGCGGTCAGCGTCGCGTCGGACCGCGGCGAGGTCCTGCCCGCGGAGATGATCGCGCCCGGCGTCTACCTCGCCCGCATCCTCGCGCCCGCGGGCGAGAGCCAGGGCGAGCTGGTGCTCGAGGCCAAGGCATCCGGCCAGCTGGCGCGGCTGACGCTGCCCCTGCGTGCGCCGCAGGTCATCCTCGCCCAGCCGTTCTGGCCCAGCGACCTCGCCACGCGGCGGCCGTGGGCGCGCTCGCTGGGCGTGATCGCGGGCGGCGGCGCCACCTTCGATGGCGCCGGCACGGGCACGCTCCTGCTCGAGTTCGCGTTGCGGCTCGAGGTGCTGCCCATCGAAGCGGTGGCGCAGCTTGGCGGCTCGATCTTCTCCACCGTCTCGCAGGGCGTGGGCGAGCGCGCCGCAGCGAAGCTCTTCGCCTTCAATCTCGGGGCCCGCGCCGGCTACCAGCTCCGCCGCGGCCTCGACGCGCACGCCGCGCTTCTCTTTGGCCTGCAGGATCAGTTCGTCCAGACCACGCTGCCGTCCAAACAGGTCTTGAACCTCGGCGCCACCGGGCCCCGCGCAGCCCTGGCGCTCGGCGTCACCCTGGCCGCCGCCCCCGGCCGCCTGCTGCTGCAGCTGCAGCTCGACTCGACTCCCGGCGGGCTCGCGCGCCTCATCGGCAGCCTGGGCGGCGCGCAGGCGCATGCGGGCTACCTCGTGAACCTTCCCTGACCCCAGGAGTCTGGAACCCCATGACCCGCCTTCTCGCTGCCGTGCTGCTCGTCGCCACCGCCTCCCGCGCCGACGAGATCGATTACAAGAAGCTCTACACCTCGGTGTCGCCCGCGGTGGTGCTCGTCTACGGCGAGCAGGGAGAGACAGGCTCCATCGGCACCGGCTCCATCATTCACAAGAACGGCCTGGTGGTGACGAACGCGCACGTCATCCTGAACCACGCCACCGGCAAGCCGTTCGAGAAGCTCTTCATCTTCCTCAAACCCGACCGCGTGACCGGCCAGAACCAGGTAGATCTCAAGCGCCCGTACGCGGCGCAGTGGCTCTCCTTCAACCCATCGCTCGACCTCGCGCTGCTGGCGATGCGCGACGCGCCCGAGGGCCTCCCGGTGGTCGCCATCGCCGAGGGCGACGTGGGCGTGGGCGAGGCGACGGCGGCCATCGGCCACCCCGAGCACGGCGCCAAGTGGTCGCTCACCACCGGCCGCATCGGCGGCGAGTGGACCGACTTCGAGGGAGTGAAAGGCAAGGACGTCTACCAGATGGAGACCAGCGTCAACCGTGGCAACTCGGGCGGCCCGCTGCTCGACGGCAACGGCAACATGGTCGGCATCAACACTTCGATCGCGCGCCGCTCCGAGGACGGGCTCGCGATCACCGGCGTCAACTTCGCCATCAAGAGCTTGGTGGTGCGGCGGTGGCTCGCCGCCGCACTCGCCGAGGTGAAGACCTCGCTCGACAAGGCCGAGCCCGTGCCGGCGCCGCCGCCCGCGCAGGTGGCCGCGGCCGAGCCGGCGCCGCTCGCGGCCGAGCCGGCGACGGGCGAGCAGGCCACCGACCAGATCGCGGCGGTGGCACGCAAGCGAGACGCGGACTCACCGTCGAGAGCGCTCCCTGCTCCTCCGCCTTCTCCAAGAACGGGCTACACCTCGAGCGAGCCGCCGGGCCGGACGCTGTCGCCCGCGGAGGCGGTGCGCTGGCGGGCGAGCAAGGCGTTCGATGACCTCGATGCCGAGTCCGCCAAACACCCAGTCAAGAAGAACGGCCACTAGCCGGCTCGCGGCGCGCTAGAGTGCCGCGCCATGAACCGGCCCCTGCGCGTGACGGCTCCCAACGAGGCGGCTGCACTGCTGCACTCGTTCACCAACCACCTCCTC
This sequence comes from Deltaproteobacteria bacterium, assembly GCA_043781235.1. Taxonomy (GTDB): domain Bacteria; phylum Myxococcota; class Myxococcia; order Myxococcales; family 40CM-4-68-19; genus JANYKT01. Next base: position 37,122 of record JAYWBT010000072.1, on the reverse strand, counting down.
TACTCGCTGGCGAAGGATCAATACTCGGCGACGGCGCGCGACCGCTTCATGTCGCTCGCGCTCACCGTCCGTGACCGCCTGATCGAGCGGTGGATCTCCACGCAGCAGCGCTATTACAAGAAGGATGCAAAGCGCATCTATTACCTGAGCGCCGAGTTCCTGATGGGCCGCGCGCTCGGCAACAACCTGCTCAACCTCGGTCTCCACGACGTCGCTCAGGAGGCGATGAAGATGCTGGGGCTCGAGCTGCCCGACCTGCTCGAGCAGGAGGTGGACGCTGGCCTGGGCAACGGCGGCCTGGGGAGGCTCGCTGCCTGCTTCCTCGACTCGATGGCCACGCTCGACCTGCCCGGCTACGGCTATGGCATCCGCTACGAGTTCGGGATGTTCGAGCAGGACATCCAGGACGGCTGCCAGGTCGAGAAGCCCGACGAGTGGCTGCGCTTCGGCAACCCGTGGGAGATGCCGCGGCCGGAATATGCCATCCCGGTGCGCTTCGGCGGTCATGTCGAAGAGTTCATGGACGACCACCGGCTGCACGTCCGCTGGACCGGCGGCGAGCAGGTGGTCGGCATGCCCTACGACACGCCGATCGCGGGATATGGCAACAATACCGTCAATACCCTGCGCCTGTGGCGCGCCCGCGCCAGCTCCGAGTTCGACCTGCACGTCTTCAACGACGGCGATTACGAGAAGGCGGTGCTGGACAAGAACCGCTCCGAGACGATCTCGAAGGTACTCTATCCCAGCGACCTGAAGATGTTTGGCAAGGAGCTGCGGCTCCGGCAGCAATACTTCTTCGTCGCCTGCTCGCTGCACGACATCGTCCGCCGGCACCTCTCGACCCACAAGACGCTCGACGACCTCGCCGAGAAGGTCGCGATCCAATTGAACGACACGCACCCGGCGGTGGCCATTCCCGAGCTGATGCGCATCCTGGTGGACGAGTATGCCATCCACTGGGACCGCGCCTGGGAGCTCACGGTCTCGTGCTTTGGATATACCAACCATACCCTGCTCTCCGAAGCGCTGGAGACCTGGTCGGTGGAGCTGTTCCAGCGGCTGCTGCCGCGGCACCTGACCATCATCTACGAGATCAACCGGCGCTTCCTGCGGCAGGTGAAGAACCGCTTTCCCTATGACGAGCAGCGCCTCGGCCGCATGTCGCTGGTCGGCGACGGCCGCATCCGCATGGCCTATCTGGCGGTGGTCGGCTCTCATTCGGTCAATGGCGTCGCCGCGCTGCACACCGACCTGCTCAAGAAATCCCTGCTTCGCGACTTCCACCAGATGTGGCCCGAGCGCTTCAACAACAAGACCAACGGCGTCACGCCCCGGCGCTGGCTGCTGGCCTCGAATCCCGCGCTCGCCGACGCCATCTCGCGCCGCATCGGCGACTCCTGGCCCACGCACCTCGACGAGCTCGCGAAGCTGGTGCCCTTCGCCGGCGACGCCGAGTTCCGCGCCGAGGTGCAGGCGATCAAGGCTGCCAACAAGGACGTGCTGGCGACGTATATCGAGAAAGAGCACAACCTTTCGATCGATCGCCGCTCGCTCTTCGACGTCCAGGTGAAGCGGCTGCACGAATACAAGCGGCAACTGCTCAACGTGCTGCACATCGTGGCGATATATCTGCGCATCAAGAAGGACCCGTCGCTCGCCATGGTCCCGCGCACGTTCATCTTCAGCGGCAAGGCCGCGCCGGCCTACTTCGTGGCCAAGACCATCATCAAGCTGATCAACTCGGTGGCCGAGGTGATCAACGCGGACCCGCAGGTGAACGATCGGCTGAAAGTAATCTTTCTCGCCAACTATCGCGTCTCGCTGGCCGAGCGCATCTTCCCCGCGTCGGACCTGAGCGAGCAGATCTCAACCGCCGGCAAGGAGGCGAGCGGCACCGGCAACATGAAGTTCGCCCTGAATGGCGCGCTGACCATCGGCACGCTCGACGGCGCCAACGTCGAGATCCGCGAGGAGGTCGGCGCCGACAACTTCTTCCTCTTCGGCCTGACCGAGAGCGAGATCTCCGAGCAGCAGCGGCAGGGATATCGCCCGCGCGATCATTACGAGCAGAATGCCGAATTGAAGGCGGTGCTCGATCTCATCCACTCCGGCTTCTTCGAGCCCGACCACCCTGACCTCTTCAAGCCGCTGATTCAATCGCTGCTCGACTCCGATCCTTATTTCCTGCTGGCCGATTTCCAGGCGTATGTCGATTGCCAGGCGCGGGTGAGCGAGGCGTTCCGCGACCCGGAGCGCTGGACTCGCATGGCCATCGTCAACATCGCCAGGATGGGCAAGTTCTCCTCCGACCGGACCATCGCGGAATATGCCCAGGAGATCTGGCGCGCGAAGCCGGTGCCGGGGTGATCCGCTTCCTGCGCAAGCTCTTCACGCGCGCGCCAAAAGCGCCGCCGCCGTGGGCCGACGCGCGCCTCGCGGCCGATCCCTGGCTGGGCGAGTTGTTTGCTCATTTGAGCGATCGCTATCGTCTGGCCGAGGACGGCGCCCAGATCCTGCGCCGCACCGGCCGCGCGCGGTTCAACAAGATGCCGGTCTGGGTGAAGTCCGCGGAGCGCTCGGTGCTGGGCGATTATGAGGTCCGCGGCGACGTCGCCCGCGGCCGCGCGCTGCTGGACCAGCGGGTGGGGCCAAAGCTCGCCGCGCTGGGATTATCGAAAGGAATTGAATCGGTCGAAGACTGGGCCGGCGACGTGCTCACCCGCCGCTACCAGGGCCGCTGCGACGAGGCGCGCGCCGCCGCCGCCGCGGTGAAGTTCTTCTGCGAGGAGTCGGAGCTGCAGATCAACACCGCCGCCGAGTGAGCCGGCCCCGGCCGGGCGGTGTCCCTCAGCCTCCCGCCAGCTTCTCGCTCACCAGCCGCCCAAGCTCTGCAAACAGCTCCCGGCCCGTCTTCGAGTCGAGCCAGCGGGAGCCGTCCCAGCTGAAGTGCATGGCGGAGAGGTTCGCGGCGGCCCAGATCTGGCGCGCGGCCGCATGGCTGTTGATCACGTACTTCGTGCCGTCCTCGAACTCGAGCGTGAGGATGCCATTGGAGAGGTCGGCGTCGACCTGGTCGCGCACCGCCTTGTCGAGCTTGTCGAGCGTCTCGCTCGCGAGCTTGTCGAACCCGGATTCGGTCATCATGGCGATGGAGCTCCCTCCGCCAGCTTGCGCAGCGCCTCGTCGGTCACGCGCATGGTGAGCCACTGCTTCTCCACCTGCGCGCCCAGGCTTTGGTAGAACTCGATGGCGGGCGTATTCCAGTCGAGCACTTGCCATTGAAAGCGGCCGCAATTTTCGCGCACCGCGATGCGGGCCAGCTCGACCAGGAGCGCCTGGCCGATGCCGTGCTTGCGGAACTCCGGGCGGACGAAGAGATCCTCGAGATAGAGGCCGGGGCGACCCTGCCACGTCGAGTAGTTGGTGAAGAAGAAGGCAAACCCCGCGGGCCTGCCGGACCACTCGGCGATCAGCACCCGGAACTTTGGCTGCGGCGCCTCGAAGCCGTCGCGCAGCAGGTCCGCGGCGGTCGCCACGGCCAGCTCGGGCGCGCGCTCGTACGCCGCGAGCTCGCGGACGAGCTCGAGGATCAGCGGAACATCGGACGAAGCGGCCGGCCGGAGCGCGAGCATGGCGGGCGCAGTCTAGTCGATCTGGATAGACTCCCGCCCGCGTGCCGCCCGCTCCTCTGAGAATCGTCACCTGGAACGTCCGCTACTTCGCGCACGCGCTGCGCGGACTCGCCAGCACGCGCCGGGGAAAGACGGGCGTAGCGGCGGCGCTGGCGGCGCTCGATCCCATCGCCGACATCATCTGCCTGCAGGAGGTGGAGACCATCTCGCTGCGCTCGTCGCTGGTGTTCCGGCGCGCGCACCAGGCCGAGACGCAGCTCGAGTCGTTCATGTCCGAGCTGGAGCAGGCGTTCGAGGGGCGGCCGCCACCCTTCCCCTACGACGCCTTCTATTTTCGCGCGCACGCCACTCGGCTGGGCAAGACGCCGCTCTCGACCATGGGCCTCGCGGTGCTGGTGAACCGCTTTCGGCTCAAGATCGACCTGCACAACGCCGAGGAGCCGGAGAACATCACCTACCACCACGTCAAACGGTGGAAGGACCGCAAGCAGGCCCGCATCTGCGCGCACCTGCGGCTGCAGGCCCCGGGCGGTCGCGCCTTCCACGTCTTCAACACGCACCTCAGCCTGCCGACGCCGTTCGCGCGCGACTTCTGGACCACGCGCGACAAAATGGGCTTCGGCATCAACCAGCTGCACGAGGCGCGCACCCTCGCGACCTTCATCCGCAAGCACGCCGGCTCCGAGCCCTTCGTCGTCTGCGGCGACTTCAACTCGCCGCCGGGGTCGCCGGTGTACCGCCATCTGACCGAGGAGGCCGGGTTGCTCGGCGTGCAGCAGGAGCTGGGGCAGATCGACGGGTCGCCGCGGGGCTTTCCCACTGCGGGGTTCATGAACCTGCGCATGCACCTCGACCATCTGTTCTCCGGCGGAAAGGTGCACTGGCTGGACCTCGACCTGACCGCGCCGTTCGGGGACAAGCAAAGCCCCTTCTTCGGCAAGTCGGATCACATGCCGCTCGTCGCGCGCTTCGATCTCTAGCTGCGAGGATCTTTAGCTGCGAGGATCTCCGATGACCCGCGCCACCGCCACCTTCCTCATCGCCGCCCCCGACCAGCCCGGACTCGTCGCCCGCCTCGCCGGCTTCTTTTACCAGCGCGGCCTCAACATCGTCGACGCCGGCCAGCACAGCGACCGCGAGCCGAAGAGCTTCTTCATGCGCCTCGTCATCGAGCTCGCCGAAGACACCGATCGCACCGCGCTCGATCGCGGCTTCGGCGCCGTCTGCGCCGCGCTCGCCGCTCGCTGGTCCGTCGGCTACAGCGACCTCCTCCCCCGCGTCGCCATCCTGGTGACCCGGGAGGCCGCCTGCCTCTACGACCTGGTCCTGCGCCAGCGCGCAGGCGAGCTGCGCTGCGAGATCCCCTTCATCGCCGGCAACCGGCCCGACCTCGCCACCGCGGCCGCGAGCTTCGGCATCCCCTTCCACCACCTGCCGGTGACGCGGGAGACGAAGCCCGGGCAGGAGGCGCGTATCGCCCAGCTCGCGGCCGAGCACCGCATCGACCTCGTGGTGCTCGCGCGCTACATGCAGGTGCTCTCGCCCGAACTGCTCGGGAGGCTTCCCCAAGTCATCAACATCCACCACGCCTTCCTGCCCGCGTTCCAGGGGGCGCGGCCCTATCTCCAGGCGTTCGAGCGCGGCGTGAAGATGATCGGCGCCACCGCGCACTACGCCACCGCCGAGCTCGATCAGGGACCGATCATCGAGCAGGACGTCGCGCGCGTGACCCACCAGATGGATGCCGAGGAGCTGGCGCGGGTCGGCCGGGACGTCGAGCGGGTGGTGCTCGCGCGCGCCGTCCGCGCGCACCTCGAGCGACGCATTCTGGTCGAGGGCCGCCGCACCATCGTGCTCTGAGGCGCGACCGCGAATCGCGCTCGGCTGCGCAGGCCGGTGCCGAGGCGGCAATCTCGCTTCCCTCGAATGGCGGGGCTATCGTCGCCGCCATGCCCATCCTTCTCCTGCTGCTGCTCACTGCCGCCGCCGCGAACGCAGCCGACCCGGGCGTCACTGACCAGGAGCTGGTGATCGGTCAGCCTGCCGCCTTCAGCGGCCCGTCGGCCGGCCTCGGCATCGAGATGTGGCGGGGCGCGACCGCCGCCTTCGCGGAGGCCAACGCCGCGGGCGGAGTCAACGGCCGCAAGCTGCGGCTCGCCCTGGACGACGACGCGTACGACGCGGAGAAAGCCGCGGTCGCCGTCGCCCGGCTGATCGCGCGCGACCACGTCTTCGCCCTCTTCGGCGGCGTCGGAACGCCCACCATGGTCAAGGCGCTGCCGGTGGTGCTGAAGCATTACCTTTCCGACGGCCTCTTCTACTTCGCCAACTTCACCGGCGCGCAGCCGCAGCGCGAGCCGCCCTACGACAGGGCGGTGTTCAACGTGCGCGCCTCCTACCGCGAGGAGACCCGGGCGATGGTGGACTCGTTCGTGAAGATGGGGAAGAAGCGCATCGGGATCTTCGTGCAGGACGATGCCTACGGCGCCAGCGGACGGGACGGCGTGCGCCGGGCCCTCAAGGAGCACGCGCTGGTGCTGGCCGCCGACACCAGCTATCCGCGCGGCCAGGCTTACGAGGTCCCGGCGGGGCAACAGGTCAAGATCCTGCGTGACGCGAAAGTTGAAGCGATCATCGCCGTCGGCTCCTACCAGGCGTGCGCGGCGCTGGTGCGCGACGCGCGGCGCGCGGGGTGGAAGGTACCCATCCACAACCTCTCCTTCGTCGGCGCCGACCAGATGCTGCGGCTCCTCCGCGCCGAGGAGAAAGAGCACCCAGGCGAGCCGCTCACCGCGAACCTGATCTTCACCCAGGTCGTCCCGCCGTACGACGACGCCAGCGTCAAGCTGGTGCGCGAGTACCGGGCCGCCATGGACCGCTTTCAGCCGACGCGGCCCGAGGGCATCGGCGACTCGTCGTATGCGCCGGCGGGCAAGGAGAGCTTCGGCTCGCTCGAGGGCTACCTGAGCGCGCGCGTCTTTCTCGAGGTGCTGCGCCGCGCCGGCCGCGACCTGACGCGGCGCCGCTTCTACCAGGCGGCCGAGGCGATGGGGAAATTCGATCTTGGCCTGGGCGTTCCGCTTGAGTTTTCCCCCACGCGCCACCAGGCGCTCGAGGCGGTGTGGTTCGTCGCCGCGACCAGAACCGGCTGGCAAGCGACCCGGGATCCCGCGCTGGTGCTGCAGTGAGGCGCTTCCGGACCGCGGGCCTCGCGTTCAAGCTGGTGGGCACCAGCGTGCTGGTGACGCTGCTCGTCTGCGCCGTGCTCTCGGTGATCGCCTCCACGCAGCTGGGCCGCTCGCTCGAAACCAGCTTCGAGACCCGCGGCGAGGCCATCGCGCTCTCCCTCGCAGCCGCCGCGGAGCAGAGCGTCGGAGGCAACCTCTCCACGCTCCAAGGCTCGATCGATTCGAACAAGGTGATCGCTGGAGTCCGCTACATCTACATCCAGGACACCGACCAGACGGTGATGGTCCACACTTTCTCGCCGCAGTTCCCTGCCGGCCTCGAGGCGATGAACCCGCTCGAGATGGGCGAGTCCACTGCGCAGCAGCGCGTGAAGGTGAACCAGCACATCCTCTTCGACGCGCCTTCCGGCCGGATCGATGCCATCGACGTCGCCGCGCCCATCTCCGGCGGTGCGCTCGGCGTGGTTCATGTGGGCCTGGACCGCCAGCAGATCCACGCGGCGGTCGGTGCCCTGCGGCGCCGCATGTTCCTCTGGAGCCTGGTGGTCGCGCTGCTCGGCATCGCGCTCGCCACCGCGGTCACGGTCGCCGTGGTGCTGCGGCCCGTGCAGGAGCTGACCCGCGCCACCCGCGACATCGTCCGCACCGGAGACCTGAAGCAGAAGATCACGGTGCGCTCGGACGACGAACTGGGTGGGCTCGCGCGCTCATTCGAGGAGATGGTCGAGAAGCTGCGCGAGGCGCTGACCAGCTTGAAGGATTCGTCCAACGGCCTTTCGCAGTCGATGGCCGAGCTCGGCAGCGTCAGCTCTGAACAGACCCGCACCATCACCCAGCAGGCCACGGCGCTGCAGCAGACGCAGGTGACCGCGCAGGAGATCAAGCAGACGTCGATGCTCGCCGCCCAGAAGGCTTCCGCGGTGCTGGAGCAGAGCGAGAAGGCGGAGGTGGTGAGCCGCTCCGGTGAAGAGGCCATCGTCCGATCGCTCTCGGGCCTCGCCGACATCCGCGGACACGTCGAGCAGATCGCCGCGCGCATCCAGGAGCTGTCCGATCGCACCAACCAGATCGGCGGCATCACCGAGACGGTGAAGGATCTCGCCGACCAGTCGAACATGCTCGCGCTCAACGCGGCCATCGAGGCGGTCCGCTCCGGCGAGCACGGCAAGGGCTTCGCGGTGGTAGCGAGAGAGATCCGCAGCCTCGCCGATCAGTCGATCGCGGCCACGCGCCGCGTGCGCGAGGTGCTCGAGACCATCACCGGCAGCATCCGCGGCGTCGTCGCCATCACCCAGGAGGGAGCGCAGCGCATCGAGGCAGGGCTGGAGCAGATCCGCTCCTCGGGCGAATCGCTGCAGAAGCTCTCGACCATCGTGCGGGAGAGCTCGGCCTCGGTGCGCCAGATCGCAGCGGCGGTGAGCCAGCAGAACGCAGGCATTGGTCAGATCTTCTCCGCGGTCACCGACCTCTCCCGGATGATGGACGACACCATGCGCAGGCTCGATGCGACCCACGAGGCGGCCGCGCGGCTCGAGGCTATCTCGGGCAAGGCCGCGGTGGTGGTGGCCGCGTATCGCGTGTAAGGATGCGCCGCCCATGTCCGTGGCTCGCTCCGTCTCCGAACGCACGCTCGTCCTGCTGGTCGCCGCGGTGCAGTTCATCAACCTCCTCGACTTCGTCATGGTCATGCCGATGGGGCCGGACTTCGCGCACGCGCTCGGCATCCCGGCCTCCAACCTCGGCTTCATCGGCGGCGCTTACACCGCGGCCATGCTCCCCGCGATGCGCGGCCACCTGGGCGCGCGCCGCGAGCAGCCGACCTTCGCGCAGCTCTTCCAGAAGCCCAACGTGCTCCTCTCCTGGGCGATGACCTTCATCGTGATGATGGGCGGCTTCCTGCTGATCCCGAACATCTCGACCTACCTGCAGGAGAACCTCGGCTATCCGCGCTCCGTGCTCGGCATGCTCTACCTGGTGGGCGGGGTGGTGAGCTTCTTCGCCACGCAGCTCGCGGGCCGCGCGGTGGATGCTTTCGGCAGCTTTCGCAGCGGCACCCTCGGCACCATCTTCCTCGGGGTCGCCACCTACTGCGGCTACGTGATGGTGCCGCCGCCCTGGCCGGTGCGAAGGGAGCTCTCGTCCCGCGCCGCGCAGCCGAGCGATTCGATGAGCGGGTTCGCCGTCGCGGCGCCCGGGCTGCCGCGGCCTGCGACCGGAGAGCCAAGCTGAGCCTGCCCCTGCGCATTGAGCTGCGCGAGCTCGCGCGGCTGGCGGTCCCCATCGCGGCGTCGCAGGCGGGCATCGCGCTGATGGGCCTGATCGACACCGCAGTGGTGGGGCGGCTGGGCGCGGGGCCGCTCGGCGCGGTCGGCCTCGCGAACGGGCTCTTCTTCGGGCTCGCGGTGGTCGGTCTCGGCGTCATGCTCGGGCTCGATCCGCTCCTCTCGCAGGCGGTGGGCGCAGGCGACCATCGGCGCGCGCGCGAGCTGCTCTGGCAGAGCGTGTGGCTCGCGGCGCTGGCCACCGCGGTGCTTTCCCTGCCCATCGCTTTGCTGCCGCTGTTGCTGCGGCCCGCGGGGATCGCGCCCGAGCTCGTGGCCGACGCGCGCGGCTTCTTGCTCTGGCGGCTGCCCGGGCTCTTTCCCCTGCTCGCCTTCGTCGGCGTGCGCTCGTATCTGCAGGCTTGCGGAGTGCTGAAGCCCCTGCTGATCGCCATCGCCGTCGCCAACCTCTGCAACCTCGCGCTCGACGTGCTGTTCGTCTTCGGCTGGCGCTTCGTACCGGCGTTCGGCGCGCCCGGAGCCGGCATCGCGACCAGCCTCTGCTCGGTGGTGATGTGGCTCATCCTGGTGGCGGCGGCGCGGGCGACGCCGGGTCCGCGTGTGCGACGCCGGCCGGTGCGCGCGGACCTGCGCCTCGCGCTGCGGCTGGGCGCGCCGGTCGGCCTGCAGATGGGCGCGGAGGTCTCTGTCTTCGCGCTGGTGGGGCTGCTCGCGGGACGGATGGGCGCGCTGCCGATGGCGGCGCACCAGATCGCGCTTGCGCTGGCGAGCTTCACCTTCTGCGCGGCGATCGGCGTCGGTCAGGCGGGCTCGGTGCGCGTCGGCTGGGCCATCGGCGCCGGGGACTCGCGCGCGGCGCGGCGGGCGGGAATCGTGGCGTTCGCGGCGGGCGCGTCGATCATGGCGGTGTCGGCGCTCGGCTTCCTCCTCGCGCCGGGACCGCTGGCGGGGCTTTTATCGGACCAGTCGGACGTGATCGCGGCTGCGGTGCCGCTCCTCGCGGTGTGCGCGGTGTTCCAGATTTCGGACGGCATTCAGGGCGTCGGCGCCGGCGTGCTGCGCGGTGCGGGCGATACGCATTTCGCGTTCGCGGCAAACGTGGCGGGGCATTACCTGCTCGGGCTGCCAGTGGCGATCTGGCTCGGGCTGTACGCGGGGCGCGGGGTCATTGGACTCTGGTGGGGGCTGTGCGTCGGGCTGACCGCGGTGGCGGCGGCGCTGCTGGCGCGCTTCGTGCGGCTCTCGGGGAAGGAGCTGAGGGCGCTGGAGAAGCACCCCGCCACGAGCGCGCGGGAAGATCCTTGGGCGTAGCCGGCGCGCCGCTTGCGCGTTGCACTGCGCAGCTTCAGAAGCTCCCCCTCGCGGCTGCCGCGCGCATCGTGTACGCAGGCGCGATGCGCTTCCTCTACGAGGATCAGCTCGCCACGCAGCCGGACGCCGTCGCCGCCGTCCTGCGCCGCCCTCCGGTCCCTGCGCTCGACGCCGGGAGGCCCGTGCTCTTCGCCGGCCTCGGCACCTCGCTGCACGCCTGCCGCGTGGCCGCCGCGTGGCACGCCGCGACCAATGGCGGTGCCGCGGTGGCGCTTGACGCGCACGAACTGGCGGTCTCGCTGCCTATCCGAAAAGGAGACCAGGTCGTCGCCGTCAGCCACGGGGGTGGCCGCTTCGCCGCCGCGGTTCTCGCGAAGGCCCGCGCGGCCGGTGCGCTCACCATCGCCGTCGTCGGCGAGGGCGCGCCCGAGCCCGCAGCCGATCACGTCCTCCGCACCTGCCCGGAAGAGCGCGCGAGCACGCACACCGTCTCGTATCTCACCGCGCTCGTGACGCTGGGCCTGCTGCTGCGCGACCGGAGCCTGACCGCGGCGCTCCAGTCTGTGCCGGCGCTGCTGCGCGAAGCGCTCGCGCTTCTCGCGCCCGTCGAGGCCGCGCGCAGGCTCGTCGGCCGCGAGCCGGTGCTGGTGACCGGCTTTGGCCTCGACGCCATCACCGCCTCGGAGGCCGCGCTCAAGCTCAAGGAAGCGACCTATCTCTGGGCCGAGGGCATCTCGGTCGAGCTCGCGTTGCATGGGCCGCCGGCCGCGATGCGCGCCGGCATGGGAGCCATCTCGCTCACGCCCGCGCAGGACGACGGCGGCCGCACCGCGACGCTGCGGGCCGTGTTCGCAGGGCTCGGAGTGGAGTCGGTCACTTGCGGCAGCGCCAGCGAGGAGCTGCGCTTTCCCGTCTGCGACCCGCTGGTCCGTCCCCTCGTCGCTATGGTGCCGCTCCAGCGCCTCGCCGCCGAGATCGCCCGATTGACCGGCAGCAGCCCCGACACCATCCACCGTGAGGTCGAGCCCTGGAAGAGCGCCATGCGCCTTGGCTGAGCCCGTCGTACGTTGCGTACGAGTGCGGCCGGGCCCCCCGCGCCAGGTCTTCAGCGCGCGGGCGCGAACCGCTCGATGGCGCGCGCGAGGATCTCTTCGGCCCGCAGCAGCTCCGCGACCGGGATGAACTCCCCGGTCCGGTGCGCGACGCGGATGTCGCCGGGCCCGAACACGCAAGCGTCCGCTCCCAGCGCGGCGAGGTAGGGCAGCTCGGTCCCGAACGGGATGGTCTCCGCTGCGCGTCCCGTCTCCGCCTCGAGGAACTGCACCACCGGCGACGAGCGCGACACCGCCACGCCGGCATCGAGCCGCGAAGGCCGCACCTCGACGCGGATGCCTCCGCCCGACACGCGCGCGCACGCCTCCTCGACCAGCAAAAGTGCCCGGCGCACGTCCTGCGACGGGAGCGGACGCCACTCCAGCGTCAGCGTGCACGAGCCCGGGATCACGTTCTTCGCCTTGCCGCCCGCGATCAGCCCCACGTTCAGCGTCGTCCACGGCGGAGCGAAGAGCGGGTCCGCGAATTGCTGGAGAACAGCGCCGACCTGCTCCAGCTCGTGCAGCAGGCGGCCGGCGGCGAAGATGGCCGACGCGCCCGTCTCGGGATAGGCGCTGTGGCCCTCGGAGCCGGTGACGACGATCTCGGCCAGGCAATAGCCTTTGTGACCCAGCACCGGCGTCATCCGCGTCGGCTCGCCGACGATGGCGAAGGCCGGCCGCAGCGCGCCCTCCTCCTCCAACCGGTGCGCGCCGAGGCAGCCCACCTCCTCGTCGGCGGTGAAGACCAGCGTGAGCGGCCGCGACGAGCGCGACGCTGCCGCGAGCGCCGCCGCGATGAAGCCCTTGGTGTCGGCGGCGCCGCGGCCAATCACGCGGCCGTCGCGCTCCTCGCCGGCGAGCGCAAAGGACCAGGCCGGATCGTACGGCACGCAGTCGGTGTGACCCACCAGCGCAAGCCCGCCGGGCGGTCCGCGCTGCGCGATCAGGTTCGCCTTCGGCGCGCCGGCCTCATCGGTCCACGACAGCCGCCGCGTCTCGAAGCCGAGCGCGCGCACCTCGCGCTCGAGCAGCTCAACGATCGGTAAATTCGACCTCGATGATGTGCTGTCAATCGCCACCAGCTTTTGCAGCATCTGAATCGAATTCATGACCAGAGCCTCCGCAGCGCCGCGCGGAAGCCGGGCAGCGCGACCGCGCAATCCAGCGCCAGCGGCCGCCCGGCGACATGCACCGCGCGGATGGCCGTGCGCTCCATCGAGAAGACCAGCAGCGCCGCCAAGTCCTGCGCCGAAGCGGAGGCGATCGACGGATCGTCCAGATCGACGACGAGGAAGTCCGCCGGCTCGCCCGGCCGCAGCGCGCCGCCCGGCAGGCCGAGCGATCGCATCCCGCCCTCGGAGGCGATGCCGTAGAGCGGCACGCCCAGCCCCTCGCCGGTGTCGAGCACGGCGCGGCGCAGCTCGACGAGGCGCAGGTGGTACTCGAGCTCGCGCGCGTCCTCCAGCAGCGCGAGCTGCACGTTTGAGTCGGTGCCGAGCGACAGCGAGGCGCCCGCCGCGAGCAGCCGGTCGGCGCGCACCACGCCGTCGCCCAGGTTGCGCTCGGTGGTGGGGCAGGCGCAGACCGTGGCGCGCGCGCGGCCGAGCGCTGCGATATCTGCCGAATCAAGATGCACGGCGTGGACCGCGGTGGTCGCGGCCGTCAGCGCTCCCAGGCGCTCGAGCAACAGCGGCGGAGAGACTCCGTGCTCGGCGCGGCACTGCAACACCTCGCCCGGCTGCTCCGAGACGTGCAGGTGGAGCGGCCAGCCGCGCCGGGCGGCCTCACGGGCGATGGCCTCGATCCAATCCGCCGGGCAGGCGCGGACGCTGTGCGGCGCCGCGCCCACGCTGGCGAGCGGGTCGCCCGAGAGAGAACGCGCGAGCGCATCGAGGTTGCGCAGGTACTCGTCGGCCGAGCCTTCGATGAAGCGCCGCTGCCGCGGGTTGTCGGGCACGCCGAAGCCCGCGCGCGCATAGGCGACCCGCAGCAGCACGAGGCGCAGGCCCACCTCGCGTGCGGCGCGCGCCACCGCGAGATCGAGCTCGTTCGGGTCTTGGTACGGCCGGCCCTGCGGGTCCCGGTGCAGGTAGTGGAACTCCCCCACCGCGGTGATCCCCGACGCGGCCATCTCGGCGAAGCAGAAGCGGCTCACGGCGTAGAGATCGTCGGGCGAGAGCCGCTCGGCGGCCGCGTACATCGCCTCGCGCCACGACCAGAAGTCGTCGCGGCCCTGCGTGCGGTGCTCGGTGCGGCCGCGGATGGCGCGCTGGAAGGCGTGGCTGTGCGCCGACACCAGCCCCGGCGCGATGGCGCGGCCGGCGAGACGCACCACCTCGGCGCCCGCAGGCGGCGCGCCCACCGACTCGACCGTGCCGTCCCGCACCACAAGCGCCGCGCCCTCCAGCACCTGGCCGGCGGAGAACAAGAGATCGGGCAGGAAGGCCGTGGTCTTCATGCGGACGAGGCGTGTAGCCCGTGGTCGCGAAAAAAGCCATCGGGGCACGACGGGACCCCCCCGAGAGCGGTAGCATGTTTGCCCTCATGCGGCGCTCGCGGACATCGATCGCACTGGCCCTCGCGCTAACTCTGCCGGCCCTCGCGCTGGCGCTGCCGGCCCTCGCGGCGGATCCGCCGTTGGAGCTCGCGCCGCTCGTGCCCCCCAAGGCACCGCGGCTCTCGAAGAAGAAGACAGATGCGCCTCCGGGCGCCGCGAAGTCCGGCGTCGCCCGGAGAAAATCCAAAACGAAGCGGCCGGGTGTCGCGGCGCAGGAGCCCGCGCTCGAGCTGCCGCCGCTGGTCCCGCTCGGCCCTGCCGCACCGGCCGCAGTCGCCGCTCCTTCGCCGGCGAGCCCGTCCTCCACCGCGCTCCCGCCGCCCCCACTGCTCAAGCTGAGCAACCAGATCGGCGTGCTCGTCCAGGCCGACGCGGCCCAGGCCGCGCTCGAGTCGGGATTGCAAGCCATCGCCGCGCTCGCCCCGCTCTCGCAGCGCCCGCGCCTCGTGCCCCGCCCCGCGCAGCGCTGCGGCGACGACGCCTGCGCCATCGAGCTGGGCAAGTCACTCGACGAGCTCATCGTCGCCTCGCTGCAGGCCGGCCAGCTGCGCCTGCGGGTGCTCGAGATCGCCACCCGCCAGCGCGTAGGCGATCCGCAGCAGGCCGGGGTCAAGGAAGCCGAAGCGCCGGCCGCTGCCGAGGCGATGGCGTGCCGCGTGCTGGTCCCGGCAGGCTGCACCGGCGAGCTCAAGCTCACCGTCGCGCCAGGGGTCCGCGTCGAGGTGGACGGCACCGCGGTCCCGCCGACCGGCGCGCGGCTGCCCGTCGGCCTGCACGCGCTGGTGACCCGCAGCGGCTCGCGCTCGACGGCGCGCACCATCGCCATCGTGCACGAGACTCCGCTCTCGCTCTTGCTACCTGAAGACGGAGAGTCTCCGCGCGCGGCGCCCCTCGCCGTGATCGCCGAGACGCCCCCCGCCGACGCGCCGCCGGCCCGGGGCCGCAGCTGGAACAAGCCGGCCGGTATCGCGGTGGCGAGCGCGGGCGCGGTGGCTGCCGGCCTCGGCGTCTACTTTGGCGCGCGCAGCCGCTCCGATCTCGGCACCGCGGAAGCGGCCTACCGCAGCAACGGCTCCGCCTATCGCACCGGCGACGTCGCGACGCTGAGCGCCGGCAACTCGTCGGCGCGCAAGGCCAACCTCCTCTTCGCCGCCTCGGCCGTGCTCGCGGGCGCTGGCGCCCTTTTGATCTTCGCCTTCTGAAAGCCCTTCTGAACCTGCCCATGCGCCGCCTACTGCCATTGATCCTTGTCCTCGCCGCCTGCCGCACCTCGGAGGTCGGCAAGTGCGGCCGCGACAGCGACTGCGCCGCCGGCAGCCGCTGCGACCTCACTCAGGACCTGCCGGTCTGCGTGGTCTCGCAGAGCGGCTGCTTCCCCGCCTGCGCCGGCGGCACCATCTGCCAGGGCGCGGTCTGCGTCAGCCCCGGCTGCACGCCGGCGTGCGATGCCGAGCACGCCTGCGACACCAGCACCGCGACCTGCGTGCCGGTGACCAGCGCGCAGGTAATGATCACCAGCCCGTCCGGCGGGTACGCCAGGGGCACGCTGCAGGCAACCGCGACCGCGCGCGCCCCCGGCGGCGTCGCCGCTGTCCGCTTCGAGCTGCGCCGCGGGATGGGCGTCGTCGCCGTTGCCGATGGCCGGGCCGTGCCGACCGCCGCCGATCCCGGCAACTGGGCGGCCTCGCTTTCACTCGCGGGCGTGGACGACGGCGCCGCGCAGCTCTTCGCCATCGCCGGCCCGGCGACGAGCGTGCCCATCTCGCTGCTGGTCGATCAGCACGCGCCCACCATCGCGCTCGTCACCGACACCAGCGCGAGCCTCTTCGCCGGCGGCGCGACCGCGGACGTGGTGGCGACCGTGAACGACGGCGCCGGCGCTGGAGTCGATCCCGCATCGGTGCAGCTGATCGTCGCGGGCACGCCGCGCGCAGGCGCTCCGGGCGGGGGTGGCCAGTTCAGCTTCGCGCTGCTGCTCGACGACTCGGTCGCGCCCGCGGGCGCCACCACCGCGGTCGCGTACTCGATCACCGCGAAAGATTTGGCCGGCAACGTCGGCACGCTCGCGGGCAGCCCGAAGCAAGTGCTCCACCTCGATCGCGACGCGCCGCAGATCTCCTCCATCGCTATCACCACCCCGCCCGATTACCTTGCCCCTTCTGGCCGCGCCTTCTTTATCGGCGGGGCCCCGCCGCTCACGGTGACGGCGCAGATCAGCGACGGCGCCGGCCTCGACGGCTCCAGCATCTGCCTGCGTCTCTCGGGCGAGACGGGCGCCTGCGCGCACCCGGGCACCGCGGGCACCGGAGGCGCGTACCGCTTCTCGATGCCGCGCAACGCGACCAGCGACGGCACCACGCCGGTGGATTTCACGCTCTCGGCCGACGACGCGCTCGCCGCCACAGCCATCGGCATCTTCATGGCAGAACACCACGCGGTGAGCGCCGCCCAGCACGTCTATTTCGACAACGCGCCGCCGTCGGTCGTCATCGCCACGGACCCGCAGCCCTACGCGCGCCTGCAGCTCGATGGCGGCACCAGCCTCCTCACCATCTCGGCCACCATCGCGGACCCGACCGGCCTCTCCGCGACGCCGCAGCTCGTCTGGAATGGCGCGCCGATCTCGCCGACCAGCGCGGACGGCGGCGTGTTCGTCTTCCAGCTCAACGCCGCCGACGCGCCCTTGGGCGCCGAGGCCTCCTACACCTTCACCGTGCAGGCGAGTGACCACCTGAACCACACCGCCACCGTGAACGGGTCGCGCTTCATCGACGACTTGCCGCCCGCGATCCTGGTGAAGGTGTTCAAGGACCAGGAGCCCGATGGCGGCGTCAGCTACCCTGCGGCGGTGGTCAACACCGGCTACACCGGCACCAGCTTCATCTACTCCGACACGGTGCACGTGAAGGGCAACGTCTCCGACCAGGGAGGCCTGTCGAGCGCGGTGGTGCACATCGACGGCATCGAGCTCGATGGCGGCGTCAGCGCCGGTGTGCCCCGCGCGCTCGGCTGCGCCGCCGGAGCCACCAGCTGCGACTTCGACGTGATGGTGGCGCTCAACGCCGCCGGCAACGGCGCGTTCCACACCGGCCTCGGCGCGGTGGCGAGCGCCGGGAGCAGCATCCCGAGCGGGCTATTGCGGGTCACGGTGGACGCGAGCGATCGCGCTCGCGGCGGCGACGGCTCGCCAGCGTCCAACCGCACCAGCGCTCCGCTCGCCGCGCGCGCCACGCGGCTGCTCTTCCAGACGGCGCTGGGCGGCGCGGTCACCGGCCTCGCCGTCCACCCGAGCGGCGAGATCATCGCCACCACCGACGGCGGCACCGACACGGTGTACGCGCTCGCGCCCGATCGTCCCGTGGTGCTCTCGAGCTGGGGCGCCGACGCGGGCGTCGCCGGCGGCACCGGCATGGGCGCCATCTTCGGCCCGCCAGCCATCGACGAAGGCAACAACCCGAACATCTTCGTGGCGGGCGAAAGCCAGAGCATCTACGCGCTCGCGCTCTCCGATGCGGGCCTGGTGGCGGTCTGGCACCAGGACGGCCTCGGCGTGTTCTCGACCGGACCCGCCGTCACCGACGGAGGCACGGTCGTCGTCCCCGCGAGCGACTCCGCGACGTTGTGGGTCGCGTCAGCGTTTGGCTCCGCCTCGGTCGCGACCCTCGGTCCCGACGGCACCTCGTCTCCCCTCGTTCTCGACGGCGGCGTGTTCGTCGGCAGCAGCGCCGGCCTCTCCCGCTACCCGCTGCAGGCCGACGGGACGCCGGGCGCCGCAAGCACCGACACCACCAACGCCGGGCCGTTCCTGAGCCTCGCCACCGACGGCGAGCGCGTCTTCGCCGCCAACTCCAACAGGCTGATCGCGGTCAACCAGACGCCCGCGCAGGTCTGGATCGACACGCTCTCCGCGAGCGGCGAGCCCACCATCGACCTCGCCGGCAAGCTCAATCTCGGCGACACCAGCTCGAACGTGCTGGGGGGCGACGTGAAGACGGGCCTCTTCACCACGCTCTTCCCTCTGCCTGCGACGAAGTTCGCGCTCGTGCCCCTGCAGGGCTCAGACGGCCACACCTACTATCCGCGCAGCGTGCGGGTCCTGCTCGCCTACCAGGGCGCGATGCTGTCCTGGCGGTTCGTCCCGCCGGGCAGCACCTCCGCCATCTGGCGCGCCGCTGCGATGGACTGCTCGGGCCGCCTCTTCGCCGCCGCGAACAACATGGTCTACGCGTTCGTCACCGACGATCACGGCCTCGCCGACACCCCTTGGCCGAGCTACCGCCGCGACTCGCGCAACACCGCCAACGCGGGGGCGCCGAAGTACGGCATCCGCACCACGTCAAACCCGCCCCAGGCGGGCGGCGCGTGCACGCAGTAAGCGAGGCGATCCTTGTGACGACGCCGCGCGCCGAGCTCGAGACGCAGCGGTTCCTCGACTCGTTCCGCCCGCTCCGATAACTGGCGCGGGCGCCCCGCCGTGCTACGCGTGCCTTCATGCGCGCCATCGAAGCCGATCTTCTCTTTGGCAGCGAGCTCTACCGCACCGTGGTGCTCGACAAGCTCGCCCATGCGCGCGAGTCGGTCTGGATCTCGACGGCCAACGTGAAGGACATGCACGTCGAGGGTCGATCGATCACGGTGCTCTTCGGCGAGCTCGCCGCGCGCAACGTCGAGCTGCGCGTGCTGCACGCCGAGCTCCCGTCGCGGCCGTTTCGCGCCTCGTTCGACAAGCGGCGGCGGCTGGTGAGCGGTGGACTCGACCTCAAGATCTGCCCGCGCGTGCATTTCAAGGCGGTGATCGTCGATGGCGCGTGGGCGTACCTGGGCAGCGCCAACCTGACCGGCGCGGGGCTCGGCGCCAGGGGCGAAGGCAAGCGCAACTTCGAGCTTGGCTTCTGCACCGAGGACTTCGACACCATCGACCGCGTCTCGGCGCTGTACCAGGCCGTGTGGAGCGGCGCCGAGTGCGCGGCGTGCAAGGTGCGCGGGCACTGTCCCGATCCCATCGGCGAGCCTGCCCCGCGCAAGGGCGGGCTGGTGCGCCTCGGCCACGCGCGGCGGCTGGACCGGCGCGCGCGGTTGTAGCCCGCTACCTCGCCCGGACCCGAAGGCTCGCCAGGAACTCGCGCAGCGCCGCGGTCACGGCCTCGGGCTCCTCGAGCGTCGAGGAGTGACCCGCACGCGGGATCGAGACGAAGCGCGCGCCCGGAATCAGGGCCGCGGTGCGCTTGGAACGCGCGGGAACGATGGCCTTGTCCTCCGCACCCGAGACCACCAGCGTGGGCGCGCGGATCTGATGCAGCTCTCCCTCGACGGGGTGGCGAAAGATGACGCCGGTGGTGGCGCGCTGCGTGGCCCTGGGCTGGTTGCGAAGCAGCACGGCGCGCAGTGCGGCGCGCTCCTCGGCGCGCGCCGGATCCTGCAGGAACGAATGGCCGAACATCACCTCCATCACCGAGCCAATCAGCGGGCCGAAACCGAGCGCGCGGCCGACCATGCCCATGGCCAGATACTTGGGCACGTTGAGGCGCGGCTCGCGATCGGCCGCGGTGTCGATCAGCGTGAGCGAGCGGATCAGCTCCGGCCGCCGCGCCGCGAGCCGCATGCCGATGAAGCCGCCCATCGAGAGGCCGACGTAATGGACCGGCGCGAGCGCGAGCTGCTCGATGATTCCCGCGACGTCACTCGCGAGCGTGTCCATGTCGTAGCCGCCGCGGGTGACCTGGCTCTTGCCTTGCCCGCGCAGATCGACGGCGACGCAGCGGAAGCTGCCACGCAGCGCGGCGATCTGTGGCGCGAACATGCGCCCGCTCCAGAGAAGGCCGTGCACAAAGAACACCGCCGGGCCGCTGCCGCCGGTGTCCTCGACCTCGAGCTCCACGCCGTTCACGTTCATGCCGCCGACAATACCCGATGACCGGATTGACGGAACCTCCGTGCGGATACCCGCACCGGCAGCGCCAAGCTCCCCTGAGGGCGGGCGCGGTGCTGGGGGGCGCGCTGATCATTTCTGGGCGCCCTCGGCCTCTATGCGCACCGAGGCCCGACACGCTCCGCAAATGTCGAAGAGGGGCCACTCGTCGGGGTGGGCCTCGATGAACATCCGCACGCCGCACTTGGGGCACTTTCCTTCGCCGCCGAGGATGCCGCTCTGCTGCCGCCAGCGCCGAAAGGCGGCGATGGGCCCTGCGATGAGGAACCCTGGCACCAGGAGGAAATGCAACACCGGAATGACCACGGAGACCAGGGCCACGCCCCAGAACGCGGCCCACGCCAAAGCGGCACGCCCCAGCCGCGCGCGCCGGTCCCAGCTCTGGAAGCGGACCTCGCCGGCCGCCCGGCTGGCGTCCGCGATCAGCACCACCGGCCGACCGCTACCGCGCGCCATCATGGCGGTGTGCCGCTGCTCGGCTCGCGTGCTCATACCGGCTGGATCATACTGCAGTGGGCGGCTTCCCTCTCTGCCAATGTGACCAGGGCAAGTCCTGGTGCCTTCTTGCGCGCTCAATGCGCCGGATCAAACTGATCCAATCAATCTCGCCGGGGTAGCAACTGATCGTCCGGCGGCGAAAGTGGGCCAAGGCCCGCCTTCTTGGCGAGCGCGTGTCGTAATCGCGGCCGAAGCTGATGCCACACCTCGCTGCGGACCCTATCGTCAACGTTACAGGCGATCGCTTTGCCGACGGCGTTACCCGAAGTCAGCACCCTGGTGTCGACGGAGATCACTGACTGTTGGCGCGCCAGGAAGTCTTCCGCCGCCGCGTTGAGGTGTTCGACCTGAGCACTGCCTTGCGAGCGGGATGCGACGCGCCCTCCGCCCGCTTTCGACAGTGCCGCCGCAAATGGCGGGTTTGATATCGCCGCGCGTCGGCAACCTGATGGGCGTGTCTGCGCTGATGAACGCGGGCAACGAACGGACGACCGCGCCAGCTGGACGCAGGCGGAAGCAACGAAGAACCCGGCTCGAAGTCTGCAGGGATTCCGGTGCTGGGGCTGGCTTGCGTCTGCCCCCCTCCTGACACGGCAAACCCGGCCGGATACAATATATGCTCAATCAAGCGTCGCGGCGCGGGGCGGAAGCCCAAGGGCCTGAACGCGGGAATGCCGCATCGGTCGCGAGCCGCGCTGAAGGCCCGCTACCCGGTGCACGTCACCCTTCGTGTGCACGAGCACGTCTGGAACCTGCGCAGCCGGAGAGCCTTCCGGAAAATCGCCGCTGCGTTCAGGGGCGTCCACGGGCGCCGCGCGTTCCGGTTGGTGGAGTACGCCGTCCTCGGGAATCACCTGCACCTGCTCGTCGAAGCGCAGGACGAGCGCGACCTTGCGCGCGGGCTGCAGTCACTCGAGATTCGCGTCGCCAAAGGCCTCAACAAGCTGATGAAACGGCACGGCGCCGTCTTTGCCGATCGCTACCACGCGCACGTCCTGCGGACTCCTGCGGAGGTCGCGAATGCGCTGCGCTACGTGCGCGGCAACTTCGGGGTGCACGCGGCGCGCAGAGGCGATCCCATCGCCGAAGCGGCGGACGAATACTCGTCGGCGGCGCTGATCGACGGCGCGCTTCCTCACGGACAGGACGGCCCGCTCGTCGCGGCGCCCGAGACCTGGCTGCTCAACACCGGCTGGAAACTCGCGCGCGCCCCGCGCAGCTAAGGCGCGGGAGCCTCCGGAGGCCTGGGTGCCGTCCGGCGGCCATCGCTCCCCGTTGGTGCTCCGCGACGCGAGCTGCTCGAGACCGTGCTGCCGGCGGTCACGCTGCCGCGATCCAGCTTGTCGCGACGTCGCTCACGACGCCAAGGGCGCGCGCCGGGACGCACAGGTTCGAGTGAGTGGCGGGCGCGACGGCGTCGAGCCGCGGCGGAGTTTGGTGGTGAAGCTGAACGACGTGCCCGACCACGAGATTGATGGCGAGAGGTTTTCCGAGCTGGAGATCGAGACAGTGTACGTCGCGTTGTAGAGCAGCGTGCGGTCGCCGCCGAGGACGTTGAGGATCGACTGGAGCGTCAGGTCCAGGCAGTAGGTGTTGCCGCTCCCGGCGGTGCCGGACCAGCCAGCACGAGCTGTCCGTGCTGGCTGGTCTGGCGTGGAAGGTTCGCCGGCGTGATGGTGGCGACGACCGCGCGAGGCCCCACCGCGCCGCCGAGTGATCTACAACTGCGCGCATGACGGAGCGCCTCTACCTGCAAGATCCTTATCTCCACCGCTTCCGCGCGCGCGTCACCGAGGCGCGCGAGCTCGACGGCAAGCCCGCCGCGGTGCTCGACCGCAGCGCCTTCTATCCCGAAGGCGGCGGCCAGCCCGGGGACCGCGGCACGCTCGGCGGAGCGGCCGTCCTCGACACGCGCGAGCACGACGGCGCGGTGCTGCACGTGCTCGATCGGCCGCTCGATCAAGGCGCCGAGGTCGAGGGCGAAATCGATTGGTCCCGCCGCCGGGATCATATGCAGCAGCACCACGGCCAGCACCTGCTCTCGGCGACCTTCGACCGGGTCACCAGCGCTCCGACCGTCTCGTTCCACCTCGGCGAGACCGCGTGCACCATCGACCTCGATGCCTCGATCTCGAAGCTCGGGGCGGCCGCGCTCCGCAAGGTCGAACAAGCCACCAACGAGCTCATCTGGCGCAACCTTCCCGTCACCGCGAGGAGCTACTCCGCCGAGGACCGCGCGAGGCTCGACCTGCGCAAGGAGGCGGTCAAGGGCGACCGGGTGGTGGTGGTCGAGGGCGTGGACGCGTCTCCCTGCGGCGGCACGCATCCCTCGCGCACCGGCGAGGTCGGCGGCGTCGCCATCCTCAAAGCGCAGCGGTGGGGACAGGGGCAGGCGCGCATCGAGTTCATCTGCGGAGGGCGCATCATGCAGCGGCTCGCGGCCGGCGAGGCGGCCATCGCGCAGGCGAGCGAGGCGCTCAAGTGCGCAGCGCAGGATTTGCCCGAGGCGGCGAAGCGCGTCGCTGCCGAGTCCCAGGCGCGTCGCAAGGCGGTCGAGGCGCTGCTGCACGAGCTCGCGCAGCACGAGGCGGAACGGCTCGGAAAAGCGCAGACAGGCCCGATCGTCGCCAGGGTGGAGCGCGGCCCGACCATGGCGCGCGCCGTCGCCACCGCGCTCGCCGGCCAGGGCAGGGTCGCGCTGATCGCGTCGGTGGACGAAGGCCGCGCCCACCTCTGCTTCGCGCGGCCCAGAGGTGAGGGCCCCGCCATGAACGAGCTGCTCCAGGAAGCGCTGCAGCCGCTCGCGGGCAAGGGCGGCGGCAGCAAGGAGCTCGCACAGGGCAGCGGCGATCCAGCGCGGCTCGACGAGGCGCTCTCCCGAGCGCGCGCCCGGCTCTAGTCCCGAGCGCGGCCCTGGTAGCCGCGGGTGCTCGCACCCCGCTCCGGCGGCGAGCGCGGCGAGCTGCTACTGTCGCGTCCGTCAGGGGGCGGATGCGATTACCGGTGAAGCTGTCGCTTCTGCTTGCAGGGGCGACGACATTCCCGCTGCTGCTCGCCACCGCCGTCACCTTCCCGCGCGGGACGGAAGCGGTGCGCAGCCAGCTCGACCGGCTCTACGCGCAGGAAGCGCGCGCGCTCGCCGAAGAGGTCCATCGTACGCTGGTGGACAAGCTCGACTCGCTCACGCTCGCAGCCAGCACGCTGCGGCTCGGCGAGCTGGATCCCGAGGCGCGCGAGCAGGCCCTGCTGCTCATCTACAAGGAGACGCGCGGCGCCGACGTGGTCGGGCTCTTCGACGCCGACGCCGAGGAGGTGGCGCCGGCCATTCGCTTCGCAAAGCTCTCCGGCGACCTGTCGGCCGAGCACGAGCCCGTCGACGACAGCGCGCTCGCCACCTACGCCACCAAGGTGCCGCTGCAGGGCGCGCTGCAGGCGGGGCTCGCGGTGGGGCCGCCGTACATCCTGCCCGACGCCCGGGGTCGCGGAATGCCGCGGCTGGTGCTCGGCGTCGGCGTCGCGGGTTTGAAAGGGCAGAAGTGGGTTCTCGCCGTGGAGATCTCGCTGCGGCGGCTCGCCGAGTCGTTCGAGCGCTTCCGCCCCGGCGAGCACGGCGCGGCGTTCCTGGTCGATCAGGACGGCCGCGTCATCCTCCACCCCGAAAAAGATTTGATGGTTTCGCAGGCGAACCTGAGTCAGCACCCTTTGATCCGCGGCACACCCTCGAGCGAATGGCTGGGCGCGAACGCGACCGTGCCGCTCCTGGGCTGGAAGGCGGTGGTGCAGGAGCCGGCTCGGGAGGCGCTGGAGCCGCTGCGCTCGCTGGCGCGCGACGCGGTGATCTGGCTCTTCCTCGGCCTGCTCGTCGCCATCGGGCTCGGCTTTACCGGCGTCCGCACGGTGACCCAGCCGCTCGACCGGCTGCGCGACGCGGCGCTGGCGGTGACCGGCGGCGCCTTGGAGACCACGGTCGAGGTGCCGGGCCAGGACGAGATGGCGCAGCTCGCGGCGGCGTTCAATGCCATGACCCGCGGGCTGCGCGAACGCGAGAGCATGAAGCTCAAGCTCGAGCTGTCCGAGACGCTCGAGCTCGACCAGGTGCTCGACCGGCTCCTCGACAGCATGGCGCGCGCGATCCATTTCGACCAGGCCGCGGCGCTGATCAAGACGCGCGACGGAATGGACGTGGTGGTCTCGCGCGGGCCTCGCGGCCGCGAGGAGTCGCGGCAGGTGCTGATGGGCTCGGCGCAGGTGGACCTCGCCATCTCGTCGCACGAGCCCGCGACCTCGGACAGCGGACAGCTCGCAGCGGTGCCGCTCCTCTCGCGCGGGCAGGTCATCGGCGTGGTCTGCCTCGAGAGCCGGGACGGGTACGACGAGGCCACCGCGCGGCTCGCCTTCTCGCTCGCGCAGCCCGCGGCGATGGCGGTCGAGAACGCGCGCTTGTTTGAAGAGGTGCAGCGGCTCGCCACTCTGGACGGCCTGACCAACAGCTTCAACCGGCGGCACTTCATGGAGCTGGCGCAGCTGCAGCTGGACAGCGCTCGTCGCTTCTCGCTGCCTCTCTCCGCGCTGATGATCGACGTCGATCACTTCAAGAGCGTGAACGATCGCTACGGCCACGCCATCGGTGATCGCGTGCTGCGCGTGGTGGCCGATCGCTGCCGCTCGGCGCTGCGCTCCATCGACGTGCTCGGGCGCTACGGCGGCGAGGAGTTCGCCATCCTGCTGCCAGGCACCGCGCGCGCCAACGCGGCGTCGGTTCTGGCCGAGCGCATCCGACGCGCGGTGGCCGAGGAGCCCATCGCCACCGACGCGGGGCCAGTGGAGGTCACCATCAGTCTGGGCGTCGCCGAGGTGGACGCGGACACGGTGGACCTCGCCGCGCTGCTCAAGCGCGCCGACGCCGCGCTCTACGAGGCAAAGCAGGCCGGCCGGAACCGCGTGGTCGCCCATCATCGCTGAGCCGGGATGGCCTCGGCTTTCTCGTGCGCCGGCACGGCGTCTGGGGCGTGACGCGCTACGAGTTTGCATCGGCGAGATCGTCGCCGTTGTGGACCGCCCTGACTAGGCCGCCGCCGGGAGTCCCCGAGCCCTGGCTGCATTGGTTCTCCAGCCCCCGGCGTGCGCGTTCGATCTGCCTGGAGATCTGCTTTGATACTCCAGGAGCCCGTGCTACTCCGGCCGCCATGGACCTCCGCCACGACTGGACGCTGCCCGAAGTGCGCGCGCTGCACGACCTGCCGCTGCTCGACCTCGTCTATCGCGCGCAGGGCGTACACCGCGAGGTCTTCACCGCCCATGAGGTTCAGCTCTGCTCGCTGCTGTCGGTCAAGACCGGCGGGTGCCCCGAGGACTGCGCCTACTGCCCGCAAGCGGCGCGCCACCAGACCGGCGTGAAGGCCGAGGCGCTGCTGCCGGTGGACGAAGTGCTCTCGTCGGCGGCGCAGGCGCGCGAGGCCGGCGCGACGCGGTTCTGCATGGGCGCGGCGTGGCGCGAGATCAAGGACGGCCCGCAGTTCGACCGCGTGCTCGAGATGGTGCGCGGCGTGCGCGCGCTGGGCCTCGAGGCGTGCTGCACGCTGGGCATGCTCACCGCCGACCAGGCGGCGCGGCTGAAAGAAGCCGGCTGCTCCGCTTATAACCATAACCTCGATACCAGCCGTGAGGCTTATGGCGACGTCATTACCACCCGCACTTATGACGATCGCCTCGAGACGCTGCGCCGCGTGCGCGAGGCCGGCATTACCATCTGCTCGGGCGGTATCATCGGGCTCGGCGAATCGGTGGACGATCGCTGCCAGCTTCTGATGGCCCTCGCCGAGCAGGACCCGCACCCCGAATCGGTGCCCATCAACATGCTGGTGCGCGTGCAGGGGACGCCGCTCGCGCAGGCGGCGCCGGTCTCGACGCTGGAGATGGTCCGCATGATCGCGACCGCGCGCATCCTGATGCCGCGCGCGATGGTGCGCCTGAGCGCGGGTCGCCTGCAGATGAGCGGAGAAGCACAATTGCTCTGCATGATGGCGGGCGCGAATTCCGTCTTCTTTGGCGAGAAGCTCCTGACCACCGGCAATCCCGAATACCAGCAGGACCTGGCGCTGTTCGAGAGCGCCGGCATCCGCCCGCTCCAGCCGCGGCCGTGAAGACGCGACGATTCAGCACTGAAGTGCTCAGCGGCCACAAGGGCTGCGCCGTGCAGGTCCCGTTCAATCCGGAAGAGACCCTGGGTTCGCGCTCCGTGCCACTCTTTCCCGGCCGCCGTGGCCATACGGTCCGCGGCAGCGTGAACGGCTGCGCGTTCGAGAGCGCCATCGTCGCGCGCGCGGCGAAATATTTTCTGCTGCTCGACGCGAAGACGCTCGACGCGGCGCGCGCGTCCATCGGCGACCAGGTGGACGTGGTGGTCGAAGCGGCGCCGCCGAAATAGGCCGCCCTCGCAAGCGCGCGGCGTGAAGAGCGTCCACTCGATCAATGATGTTGGCCGTCGCCAGGCCCTGCATCTTATGCTCGCGCCCGGCGTGCGGCAGTCCCCTGAAAGCCCGGATCGGCAAGAGCGATGGCAAGCCAGACGACGGCGACGATCCTTGGCCTGCTGGCGGCGGCGCTCTTCGGAGCGGGCGCGCCGCTGGCGAAGCTGCTGTTGCCGGGCGCGGGGCCGGTGCTGCTCGCGGGGCTGCTCTACCTGGGCGCGGGCGCGGGTCTCCTGCCGCTGCGCTCGCGTGGCGAGGCGAAGCTCGCCCGCAGCGACGCGCCCGCGCTCATCGGCGTGATCCTCTTCGGCGGCGTCGCGGGGCCGGTGCTGCTCCTCTGGGGCCTCGCGCGGTTGACCGCGGTGTCGGCGTCGCTGCTGCTCAACCTCGAGGCGCCGCTCACCATCGCGCTCGCGGTCGCGCTCTTTGGCGAGCACCTCGGACGGCTCGAGGTGCTGGGAGCGCTCCTCATCGTCGGCGGCGGCGCCCTGCTCGGGTTCGAGCCTGCCCAGCCGTCGGCCGCGGGCGCGCTCGCCATCGCGCTCGCGTGCGCCTGCTGGGCGGTGGACAACAACCTGATCCAGAAGCTGTCGCTCAAAGATCCGCTGCAGGTGGTGCGCATCAAGTCGCTGGCGGCCGGCGCGGTGAACCTGACGCTCGGGCTCGCTGCCGGCGCCGCGCTGCCGGGACCGCGCGTGCTGGCGGCGGCGCTCGCGCTCGGCGCGGTGAGCTACGGCGCGAGCCTCGTCTTCCATCTCCGCGCGCAGCGGGCGCTGGGCGCGGCGCGGCAGTCGGCGCTCTTCGCCACCGCGCCGTTCGTCGGGGCGCTCGTCGCCGTCCCGCTGCTCAAAGAGCGCCTGGGCTCGCTGGATGTCGCGGCCGGAGCGCTCATGCTCGCGGGCGTCGCTGCGCTCGTCCGCGCCCGCCACGGGCACCTGCACAAGCACGCACCGATCGAGCACGAGCACCTGCACTTCCACGACGAGCACCACCAGCACGCGCACGGCTCCGACCAGCCCCACTCGCACCTGCACCAGCACGAACCGCTGACCCACGAGCACCCTCACGTCTCGGACGCGCACCACCGGCACAAGCATTCGTTCGACTAAAGAGGAGCAGCGGTCGTGATAACATTTGCAGCGTGAGCCGCTGGCGCCTTTCGATGCTGCTTGTTGGAGCCATCGTCGCCTCGGTGGGCGCGACGATGTTGATTGCGAGGCGGTCCGAAGAGCCCCCGCCCGCCGCCGCGGCCGTGCCGCAGGGGCAGCCCGCCGGCACCGCGCAGCTCGATGCGGTACCGCACGGGCCGCCCGTCGATGCCGCGCAGATCTCGTCGGGCCGGCTCGCGATGGAGCGCCTGCCGAAGGAAGTCGGCAGCTCCCTCGAGATGTTCTCCGATGAGATCGTCCGCAACGCAGAGGGGCTGTCGACGCGGCAGGCGCGAATCACGGGAACCTGCGCGCCGGGGTCCGCCATCCGCGTCATCGGCGATGACGGCACCGTGCGCTGCCAGGCGCTCCCGAAGGGCGTCGTTTCGGTCTCGGCGCTCACGGCCATCCCGCGGCTGTCCACCACCAGCACCGAAGCCGCGAGCGTGCCCGGCGGGGCCGGACGATATCAGTCCGGGGGACCCGATGATTACCTCGTCGCCCCGATCGCGCTGCCCGACGGCGCGATGATCACCTCCTTCTCCTATACGTTCTTCGACAACTCGGCCGACGCCGACACCGGCGCGTTTCTCTACCGGTCCGACGACCAGCCGCTGGCCTCGCTTCCGAGCAGCGGCGCCGAGGAGCGCGTCCGCAGCCGCACGACCGACACGATCCAGTACAGAAAGATCGACGCGGGGCGATATTCATACTTCGTCTATTTCCAGGTTTCGTCGGGGGCGGGATTTCGCCTCATGCCGATCTCCGCTTCGGTTTCGTACCGCCTCCCCTGACGCTAGCGCCGCCGCGGCCAGCCGACACCCGGGACGTCGTCGCTGTTGCCGGTCAGCTCCCAGCGCAGAAGCGACACCGGGATCAGCCCCGCCGCGTCCTTCTCGTCCATGAAGCGGCGCAGCGTGAACTGCTTGCCGAGCTGCGCGGCCCGCGCGGCGATGAGCTTGTCGATCTCCTGCTTTCCCAGCACATAGCTCGTCCCATATCCGGGCTGCTGCAGGAACAGATGCTGCTCGAACCACAGCGTCGAGCCCGACAGCCGCAGCCAGCCACGCGGCGTCAAGGCGGAGGTCTCCCGCGCTGCTTCCTCCAGCGAGCGCTGATTGGCGTGCATCCGCAGATCGCCCAGCGCCCGCGCGCCGCGCTGCGCGAGCAGCACATAGATGAGCTCGCGCGACCGCGGCCGGGCGTCGCACATTCCTTCCTCCATCATCAGCTCTTCCATCGCGGTGGCAAAGCCTTCGGTCCGCGTATTGAAGATGTTGTAGAGCAGCGGAACGCGCCGGATCGGGCTCGGGTGGGGGTCGTCCCGCAGGCGAGCGAGATCGATCCAGTGATATCCGTGCGTCCGCATGATTTCGGGGTCGCGATAATCGGATTCGGCAAAGAACTCGAGCGGGCGCTTGTCGGTATAGGTCCCGATATGCTCGCGCAAGGCGGGATCCATGTCGGGCCGGAGGGTCAGCACCTCGTGGTCCGCGAGGAACTTCATGTATTCAGTCACGCCGGCATTGAACCGCTGCCTGAACTCTGCCGCGCTGGCGACCGGCACCTGCTCCGGCAGCCCGCGGTTCTTGTGCTCTTCGATGGCGAGGGCGGATTTCGCGCGCGCGAGCTCGCGCTGCACCAGCAGCACCTCGTCCGCCCAGGTGTAGGGCAGGAGCTGCACGTTGGCGAGATACCAGTCATAGTTGGTCATGCCGATTCCCGACGGGCCGGTCTTCGACGGTGCCTGCTCCTCGAGCCAGCGCAGGTATTCATCGGTCGCATCCAGCGCGCGCTTCACCGCCTCGGCCAGCGCGGGGTGGCCGGCTGCCTTGCCGCTGAACTGCGCGAGAACCTCCCGTTCCTGGTGGACCGCTTTGATTCCGAAGTTCCACAGATCCTTCGCATCACCAATCAGGTTGCCACGCGCCTGCCGGAGCAGGGCCGGGAGGGGCCGCAGCCGGGCCGCGATCTCGTCCGCGGCCTGGCTATCCAGCGGAGCTCGATAAGTCCACAGCTCGACGGCCCCCAGCGCGAACGGCCCTTCGCGCGCGGGCTGATCGCTCTGCTCGTCGAAGACCGTGAGGTAAAAGGCGGGATTGCGCGCCCAGGGCTGCAGCACGCGGTGATCGAACTCGAGGCCATTCATCTCGGCGCGGACGATGTGGAAATCGACCTGCTGCGGAATGGACCAGGCGCGCGGATCGAGCGCGACCAGCCTTTGCTGCCACGCCGGCAGTTCGCGCTTTTGCGCGGCCATGGCGGCGGGCGTGTAGTCGGGAACGCCGTCCACGAGCTTTGGCTTCTGGAAGGCCCGCCATTCGGCGAAGAGCGTGATCAGGTCTTCCCAGGTGCCGGGCCGCGCCTGCGAATCGGGCGGCTGCGAATCGGCCCGCGGCAGCGCCTGCGATTCAGGCGGCGATCGCGCCCCCGCGCAGGCGGCGGCGAGGACTGCCAGCAGGAGATGCGGGCCGCTGAGGTGCTGTCGCATGCGTCAGGCTCCGGGAGATCGGTGGAGCTCACTTTAGCTCCCGGAACAAGTTCGTGCGCGGCCCGCCAGTCCCGGGCCGACCGCCCCACTCGACTGCGCAGGTTCTCGCCGCTTTCGGACAGGCGCCATGGTATGCGTCGGCCATGGTGGGGATGATCCTCGTGGTGGCTGCGGCGGCGGCCCCGAAGATTGCTGTGCTGGATGTGAGGATGGGCCCTGGCGTTGACCCGGCGATGGGGCCCTACCTGACCCAGATGATCGCCAGCGAGGTCGCGCAGCGCACGGGCACCGCGCCCGTGGTCAGCGCCGATATCGCCGCCATGCTTGGCTTCGAGAGGAAAAAGCAGATGCTCGGGTGCAGCGAGGACGACTCGAGCTGCCTCGCCGAGATCAGCGGCGCGCTCGGCGTCCAGCGCGTCGTTGCCACCAGCGTCGCGGCCTCGGGCCAGCGCTACCTCGTCACCATGTCGCTGCTCGACGCGCAGAAGGCGCGGTCGCTCGCGCGCGACTTCGAATCGTCTCCGCGCGACGACGACGACCTGGTCAAGGCCTTGCGCTGGTCTGCGTATCGCATCTTCGGTGGCCCGGCGCCTACCGCCCCGTTGCCTCCTCCGCCGCAGCCGTGGACGCGGCGAAACTGGAGCTGGGTGGCGGGCGGAGCCGCGGTCGCGCTCGCGGCCGGGGGGACCCTCTTCGGCGCCAGCGCTCTCAGCGCGGCGAAGAAAGGCGACCCGGTCGCGCGGACGAGAGCGCACGCGGCCGACGCGCTCTACCTTGGCTCGGCCCTCTGCGCCGGCGGCGCCATCTATCTGTGGACCTCGGGCAAGCCGGGGGCGATGGCCTCCCTCGCGGTTCGCTGGTGAGCGCGCGCGCGGCCGCCCTCGCCGCCTTCGCAGCCCTCGCCGCCGTGGGCTGCACGCTCATCGTCGACCACGAGCTGTCGGGCTACACCACGCCCCCCGACGCCGGTCCCACGGTTTGCGACGGCGGCTCGTGCGACGCCGGCGCGTCGTGCAGCGACCTCGTCTATCTCGACGGCACCCCCGACGCCGGCGGCGAGCTCTTTCATTCCGGCGTCACCGCTCCCGCCTTCCGTGGCGCAGCCTGGCCTCCGCCCTTGAAGACCTCGACGAACTTTGGCAGCACGCTCACCTTCCTCCGCGATGGAGGGCTCGAGTTGGTGAACGGCTACGAGCCCAACCCGGCCGCGCCCGGGGACTTGCCCCCGGTCTTCCTGCGCAGCGAGACCAGCTTCACGCCGACGAACGCGTACCCGGCGCCGGGCCATGAAGGACCCGGCTCCTTCTCCTTCGGCTGCGCGGAGATCATCGCTGCGACCTACGATTCGCTTCGCGACCAGACCACCTGGCGCCTCATCCCCGGCGGCTGCGCCGAGGACAGCACCTTCTACGACGGCGGCCTCACCACCGGCGGCCCGGATCTCCAGGCGCCCGCACTCGGCTGGGGGGGGTATCCCGACGGCGGCGGCGTGGTCGCGGCGCTCTTCGGCACCCGCGCCCAGGCGTGCGACGAGGTCTTCCCGCTCTCGTGCTTTCCCCCGCACGCCGGCACCGTTCCGGCGACGGGCGCGCGCCTCATCGACTCGCTCGTCGCCGCCGACGGAATGAACGTGTGGGTGGTCACGACCGCAGGCTCCAGCACGCAGCTTTGGAGCGCCGACTTCAGCACCAAAGTTGGCTCGCCTGTGGTGGCGTGGGGCGGGAGGACCGCGGCGCTGGCCCCGGACATCGGCATCGCGATGCGCATCGTCTCCGGGTCGATCGAGGCCCACATCTTCGATTCGGCCGGAACCCTGCGCGGCAATCCGGGCAACTTCGCGCTGGGCGACGCATCCGCATATGGTCTCGAGATCAACCGCATCGGGACCAGCGCGACGCTGCGCGTGGCCTGGGTCGGCGGGGACGGGCAGGCTCGCGTCGCCACGCTCGACGCGAGCGCGCCGGCAGCGCTTTCGCTCTCGACGCCAGCGGTCGTCTGCGGCTCGCGGGGCGCAACCTTCGTCGCGCCCACCAGCTCCGTCACCGCCGCCGTTCTCGTTGGTGACGCCCTCTATCTCCGCCGCACCCCGTAGGCTCCGCCCGGACAAACGACAGCTTCCCGGGCGCGGTCCGCTTTGCGCGGCGCCTCTCCGGCGTTAGAAGGGCGCCATGAACACGCGCGCGCTGGGAAAGAGCGGAGTCCGGGTTTCCGCGCTGGGCCTTGGCTGCATGGGGATGTCGGGCGGGTACGGGCCGAGCGACGACGCCGAGAGCGCCTGGCTCGGCTACGACGCGCGGCCCGCCGTGGTGAAGACGGCGCTGGCGTATTCATTGAAGCGACTCGGCACTGACTATATCGATTTATATCAGCCCGCGCGCCTCGACCCGAACGTGCCCATCGAAGAGACGGTCGGCGCCATCGCAGAGTTGGTGAAGGCGGGCTACCTCCGGCACATCGGGCTCTCCGAGATGGGCGCCGCCACGATCAGGCGCGCGGCGACGGTGCATCCGATCGTCCAGCTGCAGATCGAGTATTCGCTGATGAGCCGCTCGATCGAGAAGGAGGTCATCGAGGCGGCCGTGCCGGCGAGTGCGGTGGCGGGCGAGCGCTACGCGCCAGCGCAGATGGCGACGTTGGACAGCGAGCGGTCCGGCCAGGCTCGGCGGCCATGAGCGCCAGCGAAGAGGCGGCCGGCAAGAGGGAAGAGGCAGCCGGCGCGCGCGGGCTGTTGCGCAAGGAGCGGCAAGGCGCGCTCGCGACGCTCTCGCTGCACAAGGCGGGCTGGCCGTTCGGCTCGATCGCGCCCTACGCGCTCTCGGCGCGGGCGGAGCCGCTCTTGCTCATGAGCGCGCTGGCGCAGCACACGAAGAATGCGCTGGCCGACCCGCGGGCGAGCCTGCTGGTGCAGGACAGTGCGGGGCTTGCGCCGCGCGCGGACAGCCAGGCGCACCAGCGCGTGACGCTGCTCGGGCACCTCTCCGCGGTGCAGCCGGCCGGGGAGCCCGAGGCCCGGGCCCGTTATCTCGCCCGGCATCCGCAGGCAGCCCGCACCGCCCAGGGTCACGATTTCCACTTCTACTCACTCTCGATCGAGGAGGCGCGCTCGATCGGCGGGTTCGGGAGGATCGGCTGGATACCGGGCGCCGCGATGCTCGTCGATCCCGCGCAGGACCCGCTCCTGCCGCACCGCGAAGCCATCTGCCGGCACATGAACGGCGACCACGGCGGCGCGCTCGCGCTCTACTGCCAGCGCTTCCGGGCCTTGAGCGGCGAGGCCGCGCGGATGCTCAGCGTGGACACGTTCGGGTTCGACGTCGAGCAGGGCCCGGCGGAGGCGCGCGAACGCGTGCGGTTCGACTTCGACGAGCCGCTGGCGACGCCCGACGAGGTGCGGCGCGCACTGGTGGCGATGTCGGCGGCGGCCCGCGCGGGATAAGGCGCCTGCGCTCAGGGCGAGCCTTCCGCTCAGGGCGAGCCTTCCGCTCAGGGCGCCACCCGCGCGGCGACGCCGGTGCGGGATCGTCAGCTATCGCGACAGAGCGCGCGCGACCGCCTTCATCACCTTGACGCGCGCATAGTGCTTGTCGTTCGCCTCGACCAGGATCCAGGGCGCCTCGGTGGTGGAGGTCTTCTCGAACATCTCCAGCGCCGCGCCTTCATAGGCGTTCCACTTCGCCCGGTTCCGCCAGTCTTCCTCGGTGATTTTGTATTGCTTGTAGGGGATCTCCTCGCGCGCCGTGAAGCGGCGCAGCTGCTCCTCGGGGTTGATGGCGAGCCAGAACTTGAGCACGACGGTGTTGAAGGCGGCCAGCTGCTCCTCGAAGGAATTGATCTCTCCATAGGCGCGCTTCCAGTCTTCGGGAGCGCAGAAGCCCTCGACCCGCTCGACCAGCACGCGGCCATACCAGGACCGGTCGTAGATGGTGACGTGCCCCTGCCGCGGCAGATGGCGCCAGAAGCGCCAGAGATAAGGATGCGCCCGCTCCTCGTCGGTGGGCGCGGCGATGGAGATGACGTCGTAGCTGCCGGCGTCCATGCTGCGGGTGACGCGGCGGATGGCGCCGCCCTTCCCCGCCGCGTCCGGCCCCTCGAAGACCAGGATGACCGAGCGGCCGGCGTCGGCCAGCCCTCGCGTCGAGAGCGCGATGCGCGCCTGCAGCTTCGCGGTCTTCTTTTCGTAGGTCGCGTCGTCGAGCTTCTTCTTCAGGTCGAGTGCAGAGAGTACCGTCTCCTCCCTCGGGCGACGGCGCGGCGGCGTCTCTTTGCGCGGCGGCGCTGGCGGCGGCGCGTCGAGGCGTGCGCGCAGGGCCGCGAGCAGGGTGCGGGCCGCCGTCAACGCCCGGTGGTGCGGGTCCTCCGCCTCGATGATGCTCCACGGCGCGGCGCCGGTGCTGGTCTTGCGGATGGCGCGCTCCGAGACGGCGCGGAACCGGTCGTAGCGGGCGAAGTAGCGCCAGTCGCGCTTGCCTACCCGCCAGCGCGTGAGCTTGTCTTTTTCGAGCGCGTGCAGCCGCTGCTTCTGCGCCTTCTTCGAGAGGTGCATCCAGAGCTTCACCAGGATGGTGCGCTCGCGGACCAGCATCTCCTCGAGCTTGACGATCCGGTCGAGCGTCTGGTCGAGCGCCGCCGACGAGCTGCGGCCGAAGGCGCGATCGACGATGGGGTGCGTGTACCAGGTACCGAACAGCGCCGCCGTCCGGCCGGTGGGCGGCAGCACATTCCAGAAGCGCCACATCTCCGGGCGGTGGAGCTCGTCGTCGGTGGGGCTCGCCATCGCGTGCGCCTGGACGCCGCGCGGGTCCATCCACTCGAGTATGAGATTCACCGTCTCGCTCTTGCCCGCCCCCTCGACGCCGGAGAGCAGCACCACGCACGAGTAGGGCGATTCGCGCAGCTCCTGCTGCGCCGCGAGCAGCGCTGCGCGGAGCTTGGGCGCCTCCCGCGCGTACTCTTCTTTTGTAACCTTGACTCCAAGCTCGGCTGTTTCGAACATGATCTATGGTTATCCTATCGATTGCGATGTCAAAAGCGTTTACCAAAGAGGATGACGCGGGGCCGACAGAAGAGCTCGGGCGCCTGCCCCCTCGCCTCGAGCCCGGGCAGCAGCGCTATGTCACTGCCGACGGGCTCGCCGCGATGAAGGCCGAGTTGGCCAGGCTGCCCGAGGCGTCGCGGCGCGCGCAGCTCTTGCTAGCGATCATCGCGACGCTGACCGTGGCTGAGCCTCCCGGGAATGGCCGCGCGATGTTCGGCTCGCGGGTCACGCTCGAGGACGAGGACGGCGGCACGCGCGAGTACCGCATCGTGGGGCCGGACGAGGCGAACGCGAAGGCGGGTCTGATCAGCGTCGGGTCGCCGCTGGCGCGCGCGCTCCTGGGGCGCCGCGATGGCGACTCGGTCACGGTCGAGCTTCCCCGCGGCACCGCGGAGTACACGCTGCTCCGCGCGCGAGGTTCGACTCTGCCTCACCACCAGTGATTGCATATGAGGTTGCGCTCGAGTTGCCTGCGGAGGCTGCGGGTAGAATCGACAGCATGTCTGGGCCCACCTCTCTGAAGTGGAAACTGCTCGCCGCTTCCTGCCGTAGGTGCACTCGCGCGGCGCCGCTCTCGCTGCGTCGAACGCTCCAGCAGCCAATTCCGGTTCTCCTAAATCACTTATGGGTCAAATTGGGAGGTGCCTTCCATCCATCAGTTGGATACGCCGAGCTCAATCGCCGCGAGTATCCCGTCGCGATACTTGCGAAGTGTCCGTGCGAGCCTCACGAAAGGCGCGAGCAGGGGCCTGCTGGCCCAGGCGAGCCATGCCCGCAGGTGCTGCTTTGCCGCTCGGGGACCGCATCGGTAGAGCGCGCGCAGTTCCTCCTTGAGCAGGTACGCATTGTAGACGCGGCGGTTGAGCCGGCTGACCTCGGCGAGGCGCAGTCGGTCCTCGTCGATGTGCCGCTCGGGCGCCTTGAGCGGTGCCCACCGCGAGCCCTTGAGGACGGTCGCCTCGGGCGTTCCCTTGCGGACTCGCGCTTCCCCTCGAACCTCCCCCCCGGCTTGGTGGCCACCCCAGAAGGCGCATAGATATCGCTTCACCCACGCGTACCGGCTCGGCCGGCTGATGCCGTATTTACCGCACAGCTCGCTCATATCCACGGGGCCGCCCTGCGTCTCGTTCCACCGCTTCTCCCACTCCAGTACGAACTTCACTCTCCGTAAGGGCCCGCGAATGAACAAGTCATAGATTCAGCGGGTCCTGCGCGGCCGGATGACGTAGTTCCAGTCGCCCTGAAAGCTATCCCTTTCGATCATCAGCGGGCTCATTTCCTTTCCCGATATCTTTTTGCCTGTCGGATACGCGCGACGATCGACAGACGCGCGAACGACCAATCCGGCGCGGGTCGTGGTGTTCCCGATCAGCTTCACAACCGTTTCATAGGTTCGCAGCGGCCTGCCGCGCCAGTTCATGGTGATGAATGAGAAAAGGCGGTGCTCGATCTTGTTCCACTTGCTGGTGCCAGGCGGAAAGTGA
>JAYWBT010000071.1:0-6215 GCA_043781235.1 Deltaproteobacteria bacterium | reverse complement strand
ATCAAGACCAGCAAGACCGGCAAGATCACCATCGGCACGACGTTCGACCTCAAGGTCGCGGACAAGGCGTCGTTCAAGGCCGGCCCGAAGATGGAGCTCAAGGCCACCAAGGTGAACCTGAATCCGCCCAGCCTCTCGATCGCGGCGCTGGTGACGGCAGCGATGCAGGCGGCGCAGGCAGCGGCTGCAGCAGCGGCGGCGGCCGCGGCCCAGCAGCAGCAACAGCAGCAGGCGGCAGCAGCCGGGGCGGCCCCTGGGGGCCCGGCGACGGTGCCGACTTCGACCCCGGCGGCTGCAGGCGCACCGGCGGGAAAGACCGCAGGCAAGGCGGCCGGAGCGAAAGCCGCGCAGAAGGCGGGCGCGGCGGCACCGGCCGGAGCGGCATGGACCACGACGAAGGGCGGCACCGCCGCACCGGGCAGCCCACCCGGCGGCGCCCCAACTGCGGCTGGAAGTTCGACTGCGGCCCCCGGTCCGGCGGCACCCGTTGCCGCAGACCAGCTCGACGTCCAGGTGGTCGATGCCGCCGGCAAGCCGCAGGAAAATCTGGACGTGCAGGTGGCGCTGCCTGGCGGCGACACCAAGACCGGGCGCACCGACGCCTCGGGGCACTTCAAGCTCACCGGCCTCACTTCCCAAGGCAGCGCCAAGTTCGAGCTCACCGGCGTCCAAGTGCGCCGATCGACCGATCCGGCTGCGTCCGGCCGCGTCCAGTATCTCGCGGGCGGGGTGCAGGCGCTGATCGGCGCCCTCACCGTGGTGGAGCTGCCGCAGAAGACGATCCACGTGCTGGAGGTGGAAGACGCTCTCTTCAGGACCGACAGCGCGGTCCTGCTGCCCGACGGGCAGGATCCGACCAGCGTGAACAAAAAGGGAAAGCTCAAGACCGTTACCGGTCCCGGAGTCATCGCGGCGGCCCTGCGCTTCTTCGATGAGCATCCGGAGAAGCTAATCCTCGTCGCGGGTCACACCGACACCGTCTCGACGCCGGCTTACAACCTGACGCTCTCCGAGCTGAGAGCAGCCTGCGTGCAGGCGGTGCTGACCGGCGACCGCGACCAGTTCGGCACTCTCGCGGACCAGCGGCACAAGGTGAAGGACTACCAACAGATCCTCTCTTGGGCGAGCAAGACCAAGGGGTGGAGCTGCGATCCGGGTCCAATCGACGGCGTTCACGGCGACCAGACCTCGAAGGCGGTTCGCGGGTTCAAGAGCTCGTGGAACCAGGAACATTCCGGCGCAACGCAGCTCGATGCGGACAATGGCCAGGTGAAGGCGGAAACCTGGAAAGCGTTCTTCGACCTCTACGAGGAAGGAATCCAGGCCGAGCTCGGATCTTCTTCGGACGGCGTGCAGCAACTCCGCGGCAAGCTCAAGTTCACGACCCCGAATCCAGTGGG
Source organism: Deltaproteobacteria bacterium (assembly GCA_043781235.1). Classification (GTDB taxonomy): domain Bacteria; phylum Myxococcota; class Myxococcia; order Myxococcales; family 40CM-4-68-19; genus JANYKT01. The sequence goes on along the minus strand of JAYWBT010000071.1, from coordinate 4,815 downwards.
CTGTGGAGAGTCCCATCCCATCGATCACCTCGGGCAGGACAATTACGAGAGCCAGACCAACCGCCGGGTCGAGATTCTCTTCTTCGATCCCGACGAGCTTCCCGACCTGGCCTGTCACGCCGGCGCATGCAACCCGAAGATCTGCCAAGTCTACGACCTGAAGCGGTACCTGCGCACGCACCTCCCTCCCTTGGTCAGCACAAAGTTTTGGTCGGCGGGGTGGGAACTCGACCAGGTCCAGGAGAACCAGAGCGACCGGATGATCCTCAACGCGCCCGGCCTGCCGGCCGGCACGCCGCTCGACTTCGAGGTCCTTCAGAAGGACAACGCGGGCGGCGCGGACATCCCGGTCGGCACGCTCTCCGTATCCAGCACCGCCGACCACGGCGAGAGTGCCTGGTCGAGCTGGTTCACCTACGAGAGGAACGACATCCGCAAGGGGCACGACTTCAAGTTCGTCTTCGTCATTCGCGGGGGCGGCCGCGTCGTCCGCTCCGCGGCCGCGACCATCTTCCACCCAACCCAGCTTCAGCTGAGGTTGGTGGACGGAGAGGACAAGCCGCTCTTCCAGAGGCGCTACCGCCTCGAGATCGACGGGCAGGCCCTTCGCGATCAGACCGACGCCCAAGGTACGCTCCTTGAGAACATCCGCGGCGGCGCGACGGAGGCGCAGCTGGTCGTCGGCGACGGCCAGCCGCTCTGGACCGTGCCCGTGAAGCTCGTCCCCATGCAAGGTGCGGAGACGGTGGTTGGCGCGCAGATGCGCCTCAACAACCTCGGCCTCTGCAGCCCCGAGGCCGTTCACGGCAACCTCGATGCCCAGACCCAGCGCGCCCTGCAGCGGTTCCAGGAGCTCTACGGCATCCCCGTGACCGGCCAGCTCGACGGGGTCACGGTCGAAAAGCTGAGGCAGGTCCATGACAGCTAGCCCTTCCGCACCTGATTTGGCTGATCCGCCCGGAGCCCTCGTCAAGCGCACGGCCTGGCTTGCGACCCAGATCGCGGGAGTGAAGCCGGTAGCAAACGTGCTCCGCGTGCCCGGCGATCGCCGCAAGAACGAGCAGGCGAACTGGTTCAAGGCCCAGGGCGGCGACGACAAGGGGCAGCGCATGCTGCCGCTCCGGGAAGGCAACGAGGTGATGTACCTGATCGACGGCAAGCAGGCCTTCGAGGAGATGGGCCGCGTTCTCGTCACCGCGCAGGCCCCCGGCGACTTCATCTACCTGTCGAATTGGTGGTTCGAAGGCAAGATCCAGCCGCTCGACGGCTCGACCCAGTCGCTTTTGGAGATGCTGACGCAGGCGTCGCAGAACGGCGTGATGATCCGGGCCATGTTCTGGGACCAGCAGTTCAGCACCCAGAATAGCCAAGAGGTGCGCGACATCAGCGCGCTCCCCACCGGAGCAGCTGTCCTCGACGACAAGGGCAACGAGAGCCTTCCCCTGGTGCTCCTGCCGTTCCACGTGGGCTCGCAGCACCAGAAGATCCTCTGCGTCCGCTCCGCTGGCCAACTCACCTGCTTCGTGGGCGGCGTGGACTGGAACTCGGACCGGATCGAGCCGCACCAGGGCGGCGGCAGCTCATTGGGCGGCACAGGGCAACCCCTCCATGACGTCCACTGCCGGATCCGCGGCCCCGCCGCCTTCGACCTCGTGCAGACGTTCATCGATCGCTGGGGCGACTCCAATCGGCGACGGGACCTGCCGAGCAGCAAGTGGCCGGTGATCGCTCCCCAGGTGCCCGGGCCAGTGCCGGCGCCGGAAGGCCGCCACTTCGTACAGATCGCCCGCACCTTCGGCACCTACAACTATCAGTTCGCGAAAAACGGAGAACGGACCGCGCGCGAGCTCCTCCTCAAGGCCATCGGCAACGCCAAGCGATTCATCTACACCGAGGACCAGTATTTCGTGGGCAACGACCAGCTGCGCAGCGCCCTGGCCGTCGCGCTGCCGCGGATCCGCCACTTCACTGCCGTGATCACGCCCCAGGAGGCTTCCGACCTGCCAGAGGGTGGGGAGCACCGCCGCGACTTCATCCAGTTCCTCCGCGAGAAGGGCGGTGAGAAAGTGCGGATCTTCGCGCTGCATCCGCCGCGATCGATTCACACCTACGTCCATTCCAAGATCTGGATCATCGACGACGAGTTCGTCTCCATCGGGACCCTCAACGCCAATCGCCGCAGCTGGACCCACGACAGCGAGGTGGTGGCGGGGATCTACGAGACCTCGAGCGACGAACTCTTGATGTACCGCCTCGCCCACTGGCTGAGGATCAAGCTGTGGGCGGAGCACCTCGGCCTGCGGCCTTTTGACTTCAAGCCGGATCGGCAGCCTTCGGACGACGAGCTTCTCGCCTACGCCGAGCTGGCGGACGGCGTTGCCAGCTCGGTCCATTTCAAGAAGCCGCCGCCGTCTGCGCGCATCCACGCTTACGATGAGTTCGGCGCCGGAGTGGGGCACGACGCCACAGTGTCCACGGTCCTCTGGGAAGATTTTGCCGACCCAGAATGACCTGGCAGTCGCGCTCGCGTGGTTGTGCCTCGCCTCCTGCGCGGCGCGCCTTCCGATCCAGCTCGATCCGCTACAACCTGCCGAGCGTGCGGAACGGCGTCTTCAGGAACAGGTCGCCCCGGCGCCCGGCACCGGCTGCCTTCTGGCCTGGGGAGATCTGCCCCCGCTTCCGGAGCAGCGCCCGCTGCGGGTTGTCTCCGGCAGCGGTGCGCTCGACGTGGTCGCGGTGTGCACGCGAGCGGGACAGCTCGCGCTCCTGGGCGATCGCCGCATCCGGCGCACCGCGCTGCTCTTCTTCCGGAGGGGCCGCTTTGTGACCGGGCATCCTGCCGACGCCAGTGCGAAGAGCGAGTTGCCCGCGTCGCTCGACGCCCGATCCGCCACGCTGGGCCTGTTCGCCGATCCCCATCCCGACGGCTCGACCGAAGAGCTTCTGCGCGCGCTTGGCGAGTTGAGCCGCCGCTTCCTGGTCGTCGTCTGGGATCTGGCTGCCTGAGTGAAGGCCTGCGCAGAAGCTGCAGGTGTTCGAGCGGCCGCGGTGACCTTCGCGCCCGCGTTGGCGTTGGCCGCCGCGCTCGTCGCCGGCGGCTGCAGGCAGGAGTCCCGGACCATGACGGTGCAGATCTCCGACGAAGCGATGCTGGATCGCCTGCGCAGCGACTTCCAGGGCCGCGCCGACCGCCCGGTGGCCGACGCTCCGCCGACCCGGGGCAGCGACGGCGCCTGGCGCTCTCCCTCGGGCGCGTCCATCACCCTGACCCGGATCCTCTCCTGGACGCGGCCCGCGCAGAACGAAGGCGTGCCGCTCACCGCGTACTATTGCGCTTCCGAACACCGGTACTGGCTGCACGAAGGCGGCGGCCTCGGCGGCACCGAGTTCTGGTTTGGGCCCTTCGACCTTCGTCCGTAGCGCCGGGCGTCAGTGTTCGGCGGCCTTCTCGGCGATGTGTGGCGGTGCCCGCCTCAAGGAATCGATCAACATGATGATGTGGTGTGCGGACGAGTCGCAAAAGAGCGTAAATTGCCGTTTCAAGGAGCTGGAAAAGAACTACCAAGAGACGGGCCAGCCGCCCGGCACGGAGAGTCAGTGGGAGCTGGTGCCGCGATCATAGCGCTCTGTCTGGCGGCCGCTCCGGCGGCGGGGAGCAAGGCGATGGCGCAACTGGTGGAAGAGGTGGTGAGGCTCGCGGGCGGCGCCAAGTTCCGCGGCGTCGCGGTCGGGTCGAACCTCGACAAGCTCTTCACTCCCGGGCGCGACCTGGTGCGAGATCCGGAGATCGTGGCTGCCCTGGCCGCGGCCCTGGATCGACCGCAGCTCGCCCGGGGCTTCCTCTACGGCGCTCTTGCCCGGGCCGTGCCCGTTCCACTCCTCCAGCCGCACGGCGCGGCCATCGCCAGGCTCTTGTCCGAGCGTCCCGACCGCGACGGGCTCCTCCTGCTCGCCAAAGCCAAGCCACCGGAAGGCCGGGAGATGCTGGCGCGGCTGGCGACCGATCCGACCTGGGGTCCCCGCGAAGAGACGCGCATCGCGCGCGCCGCGCTCGGGGACGCTGCGCTGGAAAAGGAATTCATCGGCTCGTTCCTGGCGCAAGACAACTTCCCCGACCAGCCCGTGCTTTGGGAGGAGAACATCCGCTCGGACGAAGACTACGCGGGCGGAGCAGTTCGTCAGCGCGCGGCTGGGCACCAAGTGGGAGGCGCCCCGGCCCCCGTTCCTGACCGTGCAGTGGTTGGTGCCGCCGCAGATTCCCGCGAGACCTTGAGCCCGACTACTTCTCCGACGACTTCTCCGCGATGTCGTCCGCGTTCTTCTGCTGCTCGCGGCTCAACTCCCTGGTGCGGTTCCTCACGCTGTCGAGCTGTCGCTTCGCCTGCGTCGGGTCGTTGGGGTTGCCCGTCGCCGTGCCCGCCAGCTCCGTCTTCACCGCGAAGGCGACGATGGCGAGGCCGATCAGCAGCACCAGCAGCTTTCCGATGCTCATGCCCTGAGCGTCGCACCTGTGGCCGAGGGCGCGCAAGGGGTGTCTTTTATGACCAGACAATCTGCTCGGTGGATGCGACGATGCCGGCGATTTCGGGATCCGCCGCCGCCGGCACCGTCACCCTGCACGCGACCTTCTAGGCTTTCGGAGCGTGCGCCGCGGCCGCCTTGCCGTCGCCGCCGCCCTGCTCCGCCAGCGCGTCCTTGCGCGAGAGGCGGATCTTTCCCGAGCGGTCGACCGAGACGACTTTCACCAGCACCTCGTCGCCTTCCTTGAGCACGTCCTCGACCTTCTTCACCCGCCCGGTGGCGAGGTCGGAGATG
>JAYWBT010000070.1:0-6235 GCA_043781235.1 Deltaproteobacteria bacterium | reverse complement strand
CGCGCGGCTCGTCCGAGCCTGCGTGCGCGGAGTAAGCCTAGGCGGCGTGCGCGCCGATCTCGCCTTCGAATTCGCCCACCGAGCGCCCCTTGAGCGCGCGGTCGATGCCCCGGTCCATCACCCGCTTGGCGAACTCGGCGCTGTCGTGATCGAGCCTCTCGATCGCTCCCTTGATGGCGTGGTGATCGGTCGCCAGGGTCTTCGTGCGCAGGTCCGCCATCCCCTGCTCGATGGCCGCGCGCTCCTCGTTCGATAACAAATCGCCGTTGGCGTCGAGCTGGTTTTCGGTCGCTTTCAGGATCCGCTGCGCCTCGACGCGGTTGTCGATCAGCATGCGCGCCTGCACGTCCGCCTCGGCGTGCTCGATGGAAGAGAGCAGCATCCGCTCGATCTCGTCGTCGGTGAGTCCGTGCGACGGCTTGACGGTGATGCTCTGCGAAACGCCGGTGAGCTGCTCGCGCGCGGTCACGCTAAGAATACCGTCGGCGTCCACCTGGAAGGTCACCGCCACGCGCGCGAGCCCTGCCGGCAGAGGAGGAATTCCACCGAGAGTGAACCGCGCCAGCGAGCGGCAGTCCTGCACCAACTCGCGCTCGCCTTGCACGACGTGGATGTCCATGCCGGTCTGGCCGTCGGCGAAGGTGGTGAACTCCTGCGTCGCGTTGGTCGGGATGGTGGTGTTGCGCAAGACCAGCTTCTCGGCGAGGCCGCCCAGGGTCTCCAGGCCCAGCGACAGCGGCGCCACGTCGAGAAGCAGCACGTCGTGCTGCGGAGACTCGCTGGTCAACAGATCAGCCTGCACCGCGGCGCCGAGCGCGACCACCTCGTCCGGATCGATGTCGGCGAGCGGCTCGAGCCCGAACAGCTCGCGCACGAAGGCGCGCACCGCCGGCACGCGCGTCGAGCCGCCGACCAGAATAACGCCGTCGAGGGCGTCGAGCCCGGTCGCGCCCGCGTCCTTGAGCGCGCGGCGGCAGGCGGGGCCGGTGCGCTCGATCAGCGGCCGGATCACCTCGTCGAGCTGCGCGCGCGTGACCGTGCGACCGAGCACCTGCGTCTGCATCTCGGTGGTGAGCCGCTCCTTGGCCGCTTTGGCTTCGTCGATGGCGACGCGGACGCTGCGCGGGTCGCGCGCGGCGTCGCCAAGCAGCAGCGTGGCGAGCGCGCGGTCGAAGTCGTCGCCGCCCAGCGCCGAGTCGCCGCCGACGGCTTTCACCTCAAAGACGCCCTCGACCAATTTCAAGATCGAGATATCGAAGGTGCCGCCGCCCAGGTCGTAGACGGCGAAAGTTCCAAAAGACTTTTTGTCCAGGCCATAGGCGAGCGCGGCCGCCGTCGGCTCATTCAACAGCCGCAGCACTTCGATGCCCGCGAGCCGCCCCGCCTCCTTGGTGGCCTGCCGCTGCGCATCGTCGAAGTAGGCGGGCACGGTGATGACCGCCTGCTGGATCTTGATGCCGAGCCGCTCTTCGGCGCGCGACCGCAGCGCGCGCAGGATCTCCGCGGACACCTCGACCGGATTGACCACGCGGCCCTTGGCGACCTCGAAGCGGACCACCGAGCCCGAGCCCTGGCCGCTCTCGCCGGTCGCGAACTTGTAGGGGCTGAGCCGCAACGTCTCCGGATCGGCCGAGCCGCGGCCCATGAAGCGCTTCACGCTGACGATGGTGTCGCGCGGGAACTCGGCCGCGAGCCGGCGCGCGGCGCGGCCGACGATTACCGAGCCGGGGTTGCCCGAGACGCCGTAGTGCACCACGCTCGGCAGCAGGGTCGAGCCTTCGTCGATGGAGACCGCCTGCGGCCTGCCGTCGCCGAGCACGATGGCGACGAGCGAGTTGGTGGTGCCGAGGTCGATGCCGACTGCCGCCGTCCGGCACGCTTCCTTGATCCGGCCGTCGCCGGGCTCGGCGATCTCGAAGAGCGCGGTCATTTCAGATCTCCGCCTCGCGGCCCTCGACCTCGTCGAGGTAGCGCGCGTAGTACCGCATGCGGGCGAGCAGGTCTGCAGCGAGCGACGGGTCCACCTCGCCGCCGTCTTCAGCCAGCAGCCTGCGCACCTCGGCCATGGCGGCATCGCGCTTCTCGCGCACGCCCTGCGCGAGCGCATCGAGCGGCGCGCCCGACAGCTTGGCGTCCATCAGCTGCTCGCGGTCCTCGAGGGTCTGCTCGAGAAATTCGGGAGACATCTTCACCTCGCTGGCGACCGTCACGCCGCGCAGCTCGAGCAGGTGTTCGGCGCGCCGGGCCGGATCCTTCAGCGTGCGCCAGGCGTCGTTGAGCAAGGTCGTCTGCTCGAGCGAGAAGCGCCGCTCTTTGGGCGACGCGCGCGCGAAGCGGTCGGGGTGGAGCTTGCGCGAGAGCGCGCGGTAGCGCTCCTCGACCTGCGCAAGGTCCAGCTCGTAGGCGCGCGGAAGGCCGACCACGGCGAACTTGTCGGGAGCCGCGCCCGGCGGCGGCTGCTGGATCTTGCCGCACGCAGGGCAGAGAGAATCGGAGAGAGCGCGGTCTTTGCCGCAGCTCCAGCACTTCGCAGAGCTCATAAAAAGTCCTAGACCGAGAAGGACTCGCCGCACCCGCACTCGCTCTTCTGCTGCGGATTGACGAACTTGAAGCCCTTCTGCTGGAACGTATCGACGTAATCGAAGGTGGTGCCGTTCAAATAGATGAGGCTCTTGGGGTCGACGTAGACGCGCGCGCCGTCCACCTCGAAGAGCTTGTCCTTCGAGCGCGGCTGGTCGCAGTACTCGATCACGTAGGACATCCCCGAGCAGCCGCCGCCCTTGACGCCGAGCCGCACGCCGGACACCGGCGTGGAACCGGTGCGCTTGCTGAGCTGCGCCTTGATCTGCGAGGCAGCCTTGGAGGTCACGCTGATGCTCGGCTCGGCCATGTTGTTACTCCGCCCGCTTCTCCGCCGGAGCTGAGACCGCCGGCCCCGCATGCATCGCGGCGGCGCGCTTCTTCTTCCAGTCGGCGATGGCCGCCTTGATGGCGTCCTCGGCCAGCACCGAGCAGTGGATCTTCACCGGCGGGAGCGCGAGCTCCTTGGCGATGTGCTTGTTGGTGATGGTGAGCGCCTCGTCCACCGACTTGCCCTTGACCCACTCGGTGACGAGCGAGCTCGAGGCGATGGCCGACCCGCAGCCGAAGGTCTTGAACTTGGCGTCCTGAATCTTGCCGTCGTCGCTGATCCGGATCTGCAGGCGCATCACATCGCCGCAGGCGGGCGCGCCGACGAGGCCGGTCCCCACGCTCGGATCCGCCTTGTCCATCGTCCCCACGTTGCGGGGGTTCTCGTAGTGGTCCAGAACTTTATCGCCGTAAGCCATCGGTCTCTCCTCGGTCCAGCTTGGATGCTCGAGAACGTTTGTTGAAGCGCGCTTTAGTGGGCCGCCCACTCGATCTTCGAGAGGTCGATCCCTTCTTTGGCCATCTCGTAGAGCGGGCTCATCTCCCGCAGCTTGGCCACCTGCCCCACGACGTACTGGCCGACGTAGTCGATCTCTTCCTCGGTGTTGAAGCGTCCAATGCCGAACCGGATCGACGTATGCGCCAGATCCTCGGTCACGCCGCAAGCGCGCAGCACGTAGGATGGCTCCAGCGAGGCACTGGTGCACGCGGAGCCCGACGAGACCGCGGCGTTCTTGATGGCCATCATCAGCGCCTCGCCCTCGACGTACGAGAAGCTCACGTTGAGGTTCCCGGGCAGGCGCTCGATGGGGTGGCCGTTCAGCTCGAGGTGATCGAGATGAGCGAAGAGATAGGACTGAAGGCGCTGGCGCAGCTTGAGGGTGCGCGCGGCCTCACCCGCCATCTCGAGGCGCGCGAGCTCGCATGCCTTGCCCATGCCGACGATGGCCGGGACGTTCAACGTGCCGGAGCGCATGCCGCGCTCGTGGCCGCCGCCGTCAATGCTGGGCGCGATGCGAACGCGCGGCTTGCGACGCACATAGAGCGCGCCCACGCCCTTGGGCCCGTAAATCTTGTGGCCCGACAGCGAGGCGAGGTCGACCTTCATCGCTTCCACGTCGAAGGGGATCTTGCCCAGACCCTGCACGGCGTCGCAGTGGAAGAGCACGCCCTTCTCGCGGCACACCGCGCCGATCTCGGCGATGGGCTGCACCGTCCCGATCTCGTTGTTCGCGAACATGATCGAGACGAGGATGGTCTTGTCGGTGATGGCCTCGCGAATTTGTTGGGCCGAGACCCGGCCGTACTTGTCGACGTCGAGCCAGGTGATGGTGCAGCCCTGGCGTTCGAGGCGCTTGCAGGTGTCGAGCGTGGCTTTGTGCTCGGTGCGCGCCGTGATGATGTGGTTGCCCTTGTCCTTGTAGAACTCGGCGACGCCCTTGAGCGCGAGGTTGATCGACTCGGTGGCGCCCGAGGTCCAGACGATCTCCTTCTCGGACGCACCGATGAGCTGGGCGACCTGCTGGCGCGCGTGCTCGACCGCCTCTTCGGCCTTCCAGCCATAGGCATGGCTGCGGGAAGCGGCGTTCCCGAACTCGCTGGTGAGGTACGGCATCATCGCTTCCAGCGCGCGCGGGTCGAGCGGGGTGGTGGCGTTGTTGTCGAGGTAGATGGGGAACTTGAGCGGCATCGCAGTGACTTTCGTGTGAGCCTTGGGCGAATGTGGACTGGATCGGTCTATTATAGGTCTGGTGCTGGCTCGTCAAGGCCGTTACCATCAGTCCTCCCCGGACGTACCAGAGCCTATGAAGAAACAGACCGCGGTTCGCCTTTTGCTCGCCCTGGCCATCGGGCTCGCGCTCCCCTTCCTGCCCGCTCTTCTAGGCCGAGGGGTCGGTCCAGACGCCGATCTGTCGAGCCGTCTCGGCCTCGCTGGCGGCGTGTCGGCGGGCACTTTCGCCATCCTCTTCATTGCCGGCGTGTTGACCAGTCTCACGCCGTGCGTGTACCCGTTGATCCCGATCACCGTCAGCGTGTTCGGTGCGCGGCAGTCCGAGCGGCGCGCGCGCTCGATGGCGCTTTCCGCGACCTACGTCGCAGGCATCGCCGCGATGTACTCGGCGCTGGGCCTCTTCGCCGCGCTCTCGGGGAAGGCGTTCGGCACCGCGCTCTCGTCGCCTTGGGTGGTCGCGGGGCTCGCCCTCTTGCTCGTCGCGCTCGCTGCCAGCATGTTCGGCGCCTTCGAGCTGAACGTGCCGCCGGCTCTCCAGGCGAAGTTGCAGGGAGTGAAAGGCGCGGGCTTCGCCAGTGCCTTCGGCATGGGCTGCGTTGCGGGTGTCGTGGCCGCACCCTGCACCGGTCCGGTGCTCGCGGGCGTGCTCGCGTTCGTCGCCACCAAGCGCTCCGCGGTGCTCGGGTTCTGGATGCTCTTCACCTATGCGGTCGGCGTCGGCCTGCTCTTCTTCGTCATCGGCGCGACCAGCTTGCGGCTGCCGCGCTCGGGCGCGTGGATGGAGACGGTGAAGAGCGTGCTCGGGATCGCGCTGGTGGCGGCGGCCATCGGGCTGGTCCTGCCGCTCTTGCCCCGGCCGCACGGGCTGCCCGCCTCCCTCGGGGCGATCGAGGCGGTCGTCGGCGTGCTCGCCTTCGCGGCCGTAGCGGCGGGCGCGCTCAGCCGCTCGTTTCACGGCGCGCTGCAGGAGCGGCTGCTCAAGGCGGGCACGCTCGCGGTGCTGCTCTTCGCCATCGCGCTGCGCTTCGGCTGGCTGGGCGCGCCGGCCTCCGAGACGCCCCGAGGCACAGCGCCCGTCGAGATCTCCTGGCTGCACGACGAGAAGGCGGCGCTCGAGCGCGCGCATCAAACCGGTAAACCCATCTTGATCGACTTCTCCGCCGAGTGGTGCGCAGCCTGCAAAGAGCTCGACGTGCACACCTGGACCGATCCGAAGGTGAAGCAGGAGGTGGTCGCCAAGTTCGTTCCGCTCAAGATCGACGCCACCGACGAGACCGACGAGACCACCCGGCTCGAGCAGAAGTACGGCGTGCCCGGGCTGCCGACGGTGCTGATGGTCGCGTGCAAGGACCCCGCGCCCACCGCCACCTGCGCGGTCCCGCAGGACGGGCCGGGCCGCGTGACCGGCTTCCTCGCCCCTCCCGAAATGCTCGAGCGCCTGCGGCGGGTCTCGGAGTGAGAGGTTTGCTTCTGGTGACGCTCCTGGCTGCGGCGTGCGGCCACTCGGAGAGCGCGCTGCGCGACGAGCAGGCGAAGTCGCGCAGGTATCGCGACGCTTACGAGACCCAGGCGGCCGAGCTCGCACAGCTCAAG
>JAYWBT010000069.1:0-17832 GCA_043781235.1 Deltaproteobacteria bacterium | reverse complement strand
ATCGAGTCGGTGCCGCCCTGCGCATAGCCCTGCCAGGAGTCGGGCGAGTAGACCGGGACCTCCTTGAGCAGCCGCATCGAGGGAATGCCGTAGAGCATGACCGAGCCGCGATGGCCGCCCGAGGTGACCATTACGAAGTCGTCGTATTTGCCGGGCGGGACAAAGACCTTGAGCGCGGCCGCTGCCTCGTCGGGCGTCAGCCCGCGCGCCTGAATGATCTCCTCCAGCGGGTTCGAGGAGCCGGCGTGGGCAGCGGGCAGCAGCTGGGCCCGACCCGTCAGCGCCCAGGCCAGCAGCGCCGCGACGCAGAGAGCGCCGATGAGGACTGTCCTTCGGGAATCGAGCACGGGCATGGGGGCTCCTCTTTAGAAGAACTGCTGCGGAGCTGAGATGCAGGAACCGCGCCGCAGAGAGATCCCTCTTGCGTTCGCCAGCGCGGTCGTGGAAATGTTCCACTCTGGAACATGCCGGAACGAAACTCCCAATTCACCTGCGTCACGCCCTTCGAGCGCGGAGGCGAGCTGTGCGGCACCTGCAGCAAGGCCGCGCCGCTCTGGGGCGCGCGGGTCTGCTCCCGGCTCGTCGCCGAGAGCGCGGCGATGCGCGCGCTCGTGAGCCGGGTTCCGGCGGTGGCGCAGAGCCAGGCGCCGGTCGTCATCCTGGGCGAGACGGGCAGCGGCAAGGAGGTGATCGCGCGTCTCTTGCACGCGAACAGCCCGCGCCGTGCCAGCCCGTTCGTGGCGGTCAACGTGGCTGCGCTGCCGGCGGAGTTGCTCGAGTCGGAGCTGTTCGGGCACGTGCGCGGCGCCTTCACCGGAGCGCACCTGGCGCGCATCGGATTGTTCGAGGCGGCCGACGGAGGGACCCTGTTCCTCGACGAGATCGCCGAGATGCCGCTCCCGCTACAGACCAAAATCTTGCGCGTGTTGCAGGATGGCGAGGTCCGGCCCGTCGGACAGACGCGCGCAGTGAAGATCGACGCGCGGATCGTTTGTGCGACCCACGAGAATCTCCGCCGCTGCGTGACGGAGCGCCGCTTTCGCGAGGACCTTTACTATCGGATCAAGGTGTTCACGCTGGAGCTGCCGCCCTTGCGCGAGCGCGCTGCCGACCTGCCGCCGCTCTGCCGGCACTTCCTCCAGCAGGAGGGACACTCCGGCGAGATCGGTCTCAGCGCCCGGCGCATGCTCCTCTCGCACAGCTGGCCGGGCAACGTGCGCGAGTTGCAAAACGCCATGCGGCATGGTGCGGCGCTCGCAGGCAGGCGTCCCATCGAGCCCGACCACCTTCCCCGCGACGTGGTCGCGCCGATGCCGGAGCACTCCACCGCGGCGCTGCGCCCGCTCTCGGAGGTTGAGCGCGAGCATGTGCTGCGTGTGCTCGAGTCGTGCGGCGGGCGCCAGGCGGACGCTGCGCGCATTCTCGGCATCGGCCGAACAACGCTCTGGCGCAAGCTGCAGGGCTACGGCCTGGCCCCGGGCAAGTAGGACTGCGACGTAGCCGCTCAAGAACTCGAGGAAGTCGGGCGGCGGTAAGTCCGCAGATGAAAGACCCGGGCGCGCGCATTGTTTGCGCGGCCCGGGCCGTCTCCGCGTCGAGCAGGGAGGGATGACCCCCTGCTTGACGATGCAGATTTCGCTGGGCGGGCGTGTTCGCGATCAGCCGAACCGCGCCCACCTTGGCTGGGCTATGGCGCCGGCTGCGTCAGCGCATTTTGTTGCAGCACTACCGCCTTCTGCGCCAGGAGCCGACCGTTCATCGAGGCGCCGGTTTCTAACGTGATCTTCGTCATCGAGAGGATGATTCCCTCGAAGTGCGCGCTGGGCCCCGCGTCGGCTGCGCCGGCAACCTGCCAGAAGACGTTCCTCGCCTTGGCGCCGCCGGTCAGGAAGACGTTCTTGGCGCCAGCCATCGTCAGGTCACCCGAGATCTGGAAGATAAAGACGTCGTTCGCGCCGCCCGTCAGCGTCACGTCCGACCCGATGGTCACGGTGCCGGCCCACTTGTAGAGGCCCGCCGTCAGGGTCTTCCCGCCGATGGCGCCGCTCCCCAGTTCGAGGAAGTCGGGGTCCGGGCGGGTGGCCGCGTCGGTGTACGCGGTCTTCATGTCGCCCACCGCGGTGGTCAGGGTGATCGGCGTCGGGTCCGCCTGGTCGGCCGCGAAGATCTTGCCGGTCACCTGCGGCGAGGTCGCGTATCCGGTGGCGTCCGTCAGGCTGAAGCCGGTGATGAAGCTCTCGGCGGCAGGGCTCAGGGCCACGTCGCCGGTGATCACCGAGGGGGGAACGGTGGAGATGGCCGAATTGGCGAGGATCACGTAGTTCCCTGCCGAGCCGAGGAATACCGGCGAGAGGCTAACGTGCGTCCCGGTGGTGAAGCTCCAGGTGTAATCGCTCGCGAGCGGATTGCCGGCCAGATCGGTGATGCCGCCAGCGCCGCCCTGCAGCTTGGCCGTGTAATTGGTGCTGGCCATAAGAGCGTTCGTCGGCTGGAAGTTCGCGACCATGTTCTGAGTGTCGAAGCTGCCAATCCCCTGAACGGGAGTGGCGCCCGGACCGGCCAGAGTGAAGGTCAAGTTGCTTACGGTCTGCGGCGCCAGCGCCTTGCTGAAAATGGCCTGGATGACCTGGGTGGTCAGCACGCCGGTCGCGGCCCCCGCCGGGCTGGTCGACACAACCGTGGGCGGGGTGGTGTCGGCCCCGGCGCCGGTGGTGAATTTCCAGACGAAGTTGGCGGCGAGTGCGTTGCCGGCCAGATCCGTGACGGCGGTCGTAAGAGTAGCGGTGTACAGCGTGCTGGGCGCGAGCGCGCTCGTCGGATTGAAGGTGACGGTGTTCCCAGCTGGGTTCGCGCTGCCCAACACGGCAACGGCGCCGGGCGCCGTCAGCGTGAAGCTGGCGATGGTGATGCTCGCAGGCGCCACCGGCTTGCTGAAGGTGGCGGTGATCGCGGTGTTGGTCGCTACCGAGGTGGCGCCATCGGACGGGAAGGTGGAGCTGACCACGGGGGCCGTCGTGTCCGCGGTGGTGCCGGTGCCGAAGGTCCAGGTGTAGCTGGTCGCCAGCGCATTGCCGGCGAGGTCCTTCACCGAGGTGATGCTCGCAGTATAGGTAGCGTTGGGGTCGAGGGGATTCGTCGGGCTGAAGATGGCCGTGAGGCCCGCATACGAGACGGTCCCGAGCACCGCCGCGGTGCCGCGCTTCAGGGTGAAGGACACCGGGGTGATCGTCCTGGGATTAAGGGGCTTGCTGAAGGTGACGGCGATGGTGCTGTTGATGGCAACGCCGGTGGCCGCGTTCGCGGGAACGGTGAAGCTGACGGTGGGCCTGGTGGTGTCGCCGGTGGCGCTCGTGGTCGCCTTCCATGAGACGCTCTTATCAAGAGGGAGACCTGTGTAGCTCCTGGCCCCGACGCCGATCGTGGCCGTGTAGGTGGTGTTGAGTGCGAGGTTGTTCGTTGGCGTGAAGACGGCGGTCACCCCCGCAAAGGACACGCTGCCGGGGACGGCGGCCGCGCCAGGCCCCGTCAAGGTGAAGGCGGAGGCGTTGATAGAGGCTGGGTTCATCGCCTCGCTGAAGGTCACTGCGAAGCCGCTGTTCGGCGCCACACCGGTGGCGGCGTCCGCGGGATCCATGGAGCGGACCGTGGGCACGACGGGACCCCCTCCATCTCCACCACTTCCGCCGCCTCCACAGCCGCCGATGGCAGCGGCCAGGAAGATGGTGGCCACACCGATGTACCGCCTCGAACCGAAGTTGAGAGTCATTTGTGCTCCTTTGTGGACGATGAACGGGCTGAGCGCCTGGGCTATTCCGCACCCCAGACCAGGTCGGGGATCGGCCTTAGTGATTCGACAGCATTGAAATGTTAAAGCAGGACTCGGGCCATCAGGCTGGCGTCGAGCAAGAAGCCGGCGCGGCCCGGCGCGAAGGCGAGACCGGGAGCCAATTCGAGGCCCAGCGTGACGGGGACACGCTGGAACACCGCCTCGATGCCGAGTGGCATGCGGCCGCCGGCGTAGAGATCGCCATTACAGTCGTGCCGCCAGGTGCCGAAGTTCTCGCAAGGTCCTTGCAAAGTGCCGACGAAGGGTCCCACGCCGAGGTAGACGTCCAGGTCGACGGACGAGCGATCTGAGAGCAACTGGGCGAGGCCCCAGAGGTAGTCGGCACCGATGCGAAGGCCCGGGCCGTAAGCTGCGTCGATATTCAGGTCGAATGAGTTCCGGCCGCCGAGATAACGCTTGGCGCTGATACCTGTGGGCTCGCCGAGCGTGAGCCCCAGGGCCCAGCGCGCCGGCTCGTTGACCGGGCGGGTCTGAACGCCGCTCGCCGAGTCGGCGAGTGCGCGAACCGAAGTGCAGAGGACCAGCGCAGGGAGAGCGACTCTGAGAAAACGATTCACGGGAACCTCCGAGTCATCTGGCGATGAGCAGAAAGACACCTCGACCGCCGAATTGCCGAGGTGAAGGTCCTGAGTTTTGGGGAACGTCGAAGAGCTAACGCGCGCTGAAGTTGCATACGAAAGTGAGCTTTGCAAGTGCGAGTGGTCACTTGCTTGCTGTTCACGCGCAAAGCCGGACACTTGCGCGCGGCGATTTGCCTCGAAGCAGGGCTCGCGAGGCGCATTCGTCCTGGCAATCGTCCTATATGAGTCATAAGCACGCCTGCGCTGCCGAGGTCAGCTGTTGCGTAGACGCGCGGAGAGGATCAACCTCCCCGGTGTGTTTGGGGCGCACCGATTGAGTCCTTAGACCGAGCCGGTCTGCTGCTCGCCGCTCTCCGCGCGCGCCGTGGCGATCTCCTCCGCCAGCGCGTGAATCGTCTCGCGGATCTGCTGCTCGGTGTGCGTCGCCGTGCAGAAGAAGCGAAGCCGCGCTGCCGTCTCCTCGACTGCCGGATAAAGGATGGGCTGCACGTTGATCCCGCGCTGGCGCAGCGCCTCGCTGACTTGCAGGCTGTGCAGCGAGTTGCCGATGATGGCCGGCACCACCGCGCTGCCGTGGGCGAACCCGGTATCGATCCCGTGCTCCTTGGCGAGCCTGAGGAAGAGCGCAGATCGTTCATGGAGCCGCCGCACCTTCTCGGGGTGCGCCTCGAGCTGCCGCAGCGCCTCGAGGCCCGCGGCCGCGTTCGCCGGCGTGATGCCGACGCTGTAGATGAAGCCAGGCGCCGTGTACTTGAGGTACTGCACCAGCGTCTTCGAGCCCGCGACATACCCGCCGCACGAGGCGAGCGATTTCGACATCGTGCCCATCCAGAGATCGACGTCGGCACGGTTCACCTTGAAGTGCTCGCCGGCGCCGCGGCCCGTCTCGCCCAGCACGCCGATCGAGTGCGCCTCGTCGATTAAAAGCAAAGCGCCGTACTTCTTCTTCAGCTCGATGAACTTCGGCAGATCGGCGAGATCGCCGTCCATCGAGTACACGCCCTCGACGCAGATGAGCACGCGCTTGTAATGCGGCCGCAGCTGCTGCAGCTGCTTCTCCAGCGCCTGCCAGTCGTTGTGCGGGAACGGCCGGCGCTTGGCGCCGGACAGCTTCGCGCCGCCCAGGATGCAGTCGTGCGCGAGCGAGTCGTGCAGGATCAGATCGCCGTCGCCGACCAGGTGGCCGATGGTGGTGACGAAGACGCCGTGCCCCGAGACCATGACGATCGCGTCCTCGGTGCCGAGAAAGCTCGCGAGCTCCTGCTCGAGCTCGCGGTGGAGCGGCTTCTCGCCTGAGGCCACGCGGCTCGCCGACACGCTGGTGCCGTAGCGCTCGATGGCATCCTGGGCGGCCTGCGAGACCAAAGGATCGCCCGAGAGCCCTAGGTAATTATACGAGGACCAATTGATCATCGTGCGGCCGCCGATGACCGAGGTGTCATTGGTGACGCGCTCGTGGACATTGAAATACGGATTCTTCAGGCCGAACGCTGCGGCGAGGCCAATGCGCTGCTCCAGCTCCTGCACCTCGGGGAAGAGCTCGATCTTGTAGTTCTCCTCGGCGGTATCAGGCAGCGAGGTTTTCTCGGCCGCAGGTCGAGCCGGGGTGGACGACGTCACCGCTTCCGCGGCCGCGGCGGGCAGGGCGGCGCCGGCCGGAGGCGGGCGGGAGGCGGCGCCGCGGAGGAAGCGCGGGTCGCGGTGCTTGAACTCGCCCTCGACGCCGCGGGCGACGGCGACCACGCGGCCGTCGGGCGCTTGCAACACGATGGTGCCGCGCACGAGGTCGCCGGCCGACTGCTCCAGCGAGAGCGAGGCGCGCAAAGGTCCGTCGCCCATCGGCCCCAGCTGCACGAACTCCTCGATGCCGATCGGGAACCCCGCGCGCTGAAGCTGCGTCCACGCCCAGTACCCGGCGAGCTGGAACGCGCCGTCGAGCGCGAGCGGATCGATGGCCCAGGCGGCGCGGCTCCCCGAGCGGACGAAGTCGCGCGGCGCGCTCGTCTTCACCCAGCCGACGATGCCCTGCGGCGACAGCTGCTCGATGGAGACGATGCCCTGCATGCGCGGGCCGTGGAAGGTGAAGGACGAATAGAACTCGGCGAGCGGCAGCGGCAGCGGAGAGTCCAGGGAAGCGCGCGGCGCCGGCGGGGCGGAGGCGAGCGCGTTCTTCACGTCGGCGCCGGGCTCGACGAAGGCGGTGTACGCGGCGGCGCGGCCGTTCGCGAGCTGGACCTCGAGCTCGGCTTGCGGTCGCGCCTCGCCGCTCACGGTAAGGGTCAGGTCTGCGCTTTCGGGGATGCGCACCGGCAGCTGCAGCTTGAAGTCGCGGACCAGGAACGACGCGCCGATGCGGCCCGTGGCCTCGCCCGCGGCCTGGACCACCAGGTCGAGCGCCGACGCAAGCGGCAGCACCGGCTGCCCGGCGAGCTGGTGATCCTCGAGATAGACGTGGTCCTGGCGGGCCACTTTCAGCGACGAGCGGAAGGCGAGCCGGCGCGGCGGGCGCGCGCGCGCGAGCAGGATGGGCCCGGCCGCGCCGGCCTGCAGCGCGCCGAGGAACGCCGATTCCCCCGAGGCGTCGTCGATGAAGGGCACACCCTGCGCGGCGAGCGCGGCGCGCGCAAAGCCCGGGATGCGCGATACCATCGCAGTGCCGTCCCACGGCGGATACTCGAGCGCCAGCGCCTTCACGCCGGGGCGCCACGAAGGGATCAGCTCCGCCGCCTTGGAGAGCGCAGCGTTCGCAGCGGCGTAGTCGGTCTGCCCCGCGTTGCCGAAGCGGCCGGCCCAGCTGGAGACGAGCACGACGACGCGCAGCGGGTCTGCCGCGGTGGCGTCGAGCGCGTTCTTGAGTCCCGCGATCTTGGGTCCCAGCACCCGGCGCAGCGACTCGTCATCCTTTGCGGAGGCAGCGGCGTCCTCGGAGATGCCAGCCGCGTGGATGAGCGCGGTGAAGGGCCCCTGCGCTTTCAGCGCGTCGCCGGCCGGACCGGTCACGTCCCACTCGGCGCGGCCGACCGCGACCACGCGCGCGCCGGAGCGCGCCACCGCCGCCGCGAGCTTCGCGCCCACGCCGCGCGTTCCTCCGGTGACCAGCACCACGTCCTCGGGGCCGAACACAATCGGCTCGCCTTCGGGCGCCGCGCGCAGGTCCGGCTCGTTGCGCACGCCGCCGCGCCACACCGCTTCGGGCGCCGCGTTGCCGGAGCGGAGCTCGGCGAGCACGGCGCTCGCGATCGTCTCCACCGAATCGTTCGCGTCCACCGAGATGGCCTTGACCAGCTCACCGGGGCGCTCCCGCGCGAGCGCCCTGGCGTAGCCCGCGAGCGCCGCCGAGAGCAGACCTTCGCTCGCGACCGAGACGAACATCGTTCCGCCTGCGCGCGCGGCGCGGTGGGCGTTGGAGAGGTGATCGGCCAGCGCGTCGAGGCCCGGGGCGTGGCTGAGCGACGCGAGGTGCACGACGGCGGCGCCGCTCTCGGGCTCGCCCACGGTGGCGTCGTGGCCCAGCGCGCGCAGCTTTTCGCCGAGGCGTTGCGCCACTCCGGAGACGTCGCGGGTCAGCACGATCCGCTGCGGCAGCGGCGCGACCGCCGAAGAGAGCGGCGCTGCCACCAGCACCGGCGCGAAGCGGAGCAGCTCCGGGCCGGCGCTGGCCATGGCGTCGAGGGCGGCCGAGAGGGGCGGCCCGACCTTCGCCCCCGCCGGCGAGAGGAGCGCGGTCGCGACGTGGTCGATCACCTGCTGCACGGTGGTGGCGGGGCCTAGCAGGCTGCGGGGCAGACCGCCCGCCTGCGGGAAGGTCTTCTGGATGTCGCTGTCGAGCTCGACGGTCATCAGCGAATCGAAGCCCAGCTCGCCGGCGAGCGTCTGCGACGGCTTGAGCGCTTCGATCGGGAAGGCGCTGATGCGCGAAACGAAGCCGAGGATTTCTCTCGCGACTCCTTCGCGCGCGGAGTCGGAAAGGGCGGGATTCGCGGGCTGCGGCGCTGGCGCGGGCGTCGCTTCCGCGGCACCCGGTCTCTCGACTTCCTTCAGGTGCGCGGTCTGGTGCGCGGCCGCGAGCGCAGCCTCCACTGGCAGGCGTGGCAGCGCCGGGACCAGCGCGCCGCGGCCCGACAGCGCCTGCGCCTGCTGCTCGAGCACCTTGGCCTGTTGCTGCAGGAGCGCGACCTGCTCGCGGAAGAGCGCCACCATCGCGTCGTTGTCGTTCATCGGAGCTCCCTGGGGACTCTCAGCCGCGAGCCGCAGCGGCGGAGCGGGCGTCGATGGCTGCTCGACGGCCCAGTACGGCTGCGTCTCGATCGGCGTCGGCGGCAGCGTGGCGAGCTGCGGGTCGCGGCCCTCGTAGAGCGGCGCGAAGTCGAGCGCGACGCCCAGCGCCCAGAGCTGCCCGAGCGCAGCGCCAAGGGCTGCAAGGCCGTCGTCCTCGCGGCTCGCGAGCGAGATGGCCGCGAGTCTGCTTTCGACCGAGGCCTTCGCGAAGGAGGTCAGAACGCCGCCCGCCCCGACCTGCAGAAAGATGCGCGCGCCCAGGGCCGCGGCGCTGCGCAGCGCAGAGACGAAGTCCACCGGCGCGGTCGCGTGCCGCACCCAGATGTCGCGCGGATCGCCCGCGACCCGCGCGCCGGTAATGGCGCTGACCAGCGCGAGCTTCGGCTCCCGCAGCTCGAGCGGCGCCACCAGCTCCTGCATTCGCGCCGCCACGCCGACCATCAGCGGCGAATGGAATGCGTGCGAAACCTCGAGCGGCGTGGTCTTGATGCCCGCCGCCTCCAGCGCGCGCGCCGCCGCCGCCACGCCCTGGCTGGTGCCGGAGATCACGGTCTGCTGCGGATGGTTGAGGTTCGCGATCGCTGCACCGTCGACGCTACGGATGGCGTCGGCCACGGCCTGCGGGCCGGCCGCGGCGCTCACCATTGCGCCGGGATCTTTCAGGCCCAGGGCCACCATCGCGAGGCCTCGGCGCGCCACCAGCCGCACCACTTCCTCGCCGGAGAGCACGCCCGCCGCCGCCGCCGCCGCGAACTCGCCCAGGCTGTGCCCGAGCGCCACCGCGGCCTGCAGCCCCATGCGATCGAGAAGCGCCTGCAGCGCCAGGCCCACCGCCGCCATCACCGGCTGGCACACCTCGGTGGCCTTGAGGCGCTCTTCGCTCGCTTCCTTGCCGTAGAGAAACGAGCGCAGCGAGCCACCCAGCTGCCCGTGCAGCTCGGCGCCGAGCGCGTCGTCGAGCGCATCGAGCCGCGCGCGGAATGCCGGCAGCTGCTGGTACGCCTCGCGCAGCAGACCGACCTTCTGCGCGCCCTGGCCGGGGAAGAGCAGGGCGATCTTCCGTTCCTCGAAGGGTCCCTGCGCGAACAGCGCGCCGGGCGCGAGCTGCGCGGGCTGGCCAGACTGCGAGCTCTTGACCTCGTCGCCGATTCCCTCGCGCTTTCGCAGCGCCCGGGCGGACGCCTCGAGGCGCTCGTGCAGCTGCGCGTACGACTCCGCGGTGATGGCGAGGCGCGCGTCACCGTGCGCGCGGCGCGAGAGCGTGTACGCGACATCCTTGAGCGAGCTGCCCGAGCGCTCCAGCTGCGACAGCGCGGCGGCGAGCTCCTGCGCGCCCTTCGCGACCACCGAGGCGCGCGAGCCGGCGAGCAGGAAAAGCTCCGCGCGGCGCGGCGGCTGCACACTGATCCTGCGCAGCTTCGGCTGCGGCGCCTCCTCGAGCACCAGGTGCGCGTTGGTGCCGCCGAAGCCGAACGAGCTGACCGCGGCGCGGCGCGGCTCGCCGTCGCGCGCCTCCCAGGGCGTCTCCGCCCGCGGCAGGAAGAAGGGCCCGCTCGCGAGCTCGAGCTTCGGGTTCTCCTCGTCGACCGACGGCTGCGGCGGCAGCGACTTGTGGTGCAGCGCCAGCACGACCTTGATCAGGCCGGCGACGCCCGCGGCCGACATGGTGTGGCCGATGTTCGCCTTCACCGACCCGAGCGCAGCGCGCACGCCGCCGTCCTCTTGCGACCAGCCGCTTTGCTCGAACAGCGTCCGCAACGCGCGGACCTCGACCAGGTCGCCCACGCTGGTGGCGGTGCCGTGGGCCTCGAAGTAGCCAACGCTCCTGGGCGAGAAGCCGGCGTCGGCATAGGCGAGCTGCAGCACTTCGAGCTGGCCGCCGGGCCGCGGCGTCATCGGCCCCTCGCTGCGTCCGTCGTTGTTGCAGCCCGAGCCGCGGATGACGGCGTAGATGCGGTCGCCGTCGCGCTCGGCGTCGGCGCGGCGCTTGAGGATGACCGCGCCCACGCCTTCTCCCATGACGAACCCGTCGGCCTTGGCGTCAAAGGGCCGGCACTCACCGGCGCGCGAGATGGCGCCGATGCGCGAGAAGCCGACCAGGTTGTCCGGCAGCAGATTCAGGTAGACGCCCCCCGCGATGGCGACGTCGATCTGACCAGCCGTGAGGTTGACCATGGCCTGGTGTGTGGCGACCAGCGCGCTCGAGCAGGCGGCGTCGATGGCGATGGCGGGGCCGCGCAGATCGTACTGCTGCGCGACGGTCGCGGCGGCCATGTTGAGCAGGTTGCCGGCGATCGAGAAGGCGCGGATGGGGACGACGTTTTCGACCAGCGCCTCGCGCAGCTTCTCGCCGTCCTCGCCGGGCAGGACGCGGCCGAAGTCGCCCTCGAACAGCTGCATGGCGCGCAGGCGGGCGAGCAGAAGCTCCTTGTACTCGTTGGCGCTGGCGCCGATGAAAACGCCGGTGCGGTGGCGCGGAAAGGGCCGCGTTTCATAGCCTGCGTCCTGCAGCGCGCAGCGGACTGTGTCGAGGAGCAGGCGGTGCTGCGGGTCGGTGACCTGGATGCGCCGCGGCGCGATGCCGAAGTGGAGGGCGCCGAACTCGCGGATCTCGTCGTCCTCGAGGTACGCGCCGCGGTCGATGTAAGCCTTGTCCGGGATGCGCAGGGAAGCATCGAAGAACTTCGAATGATCCCAGCGCGAGCGAGGCACGGGCCGGAAGGTGACGCCGCCGCTGCGGATCAGCTCCCAGTACGACAACGGATCTTTTGCCTGCGGAAAACGACAACCGAGGCCGACGACCGCGATGTCCAGAAAGCCCTCCGATGGTGGCGCTCCGATTAGAGCCTTTGGTGCTGTACGTCAAGGAACGTCGCGTGGATGACCAGCAAGACTCCGCGCCCTCTACGCCGCTCACTTCGATTAGGATGCGCGGCCCATGAAAGTGCTCCTTACTGGCGGGTCGGGTTTCCTCGGGTCGTACGTTGCCGAACAATTGGATGCTCTCGGGCACACCGTCCGGGCGCTCGTTCGCCCGAAGAGCGACAAGAAGGTGCTCGAAAAGCTGCAGCACGTCGAGTTTGCGGCCGGCGCCATCGAGGACCGCGCCTCGCTCGACGCGGCGGTGCGCGGCGTCGACGCCGTGGTCCACGTCGCGGGGCTGGTGAAGGCGCGGCGGCCGGAGGAGTTCTTCGAGACCAACACCGAGGGCACGCGCAAGTTGCTCGACGCCTGCCTGGAGCACGCGCCGGGGCTGCGGCGCTTCGTCTACGTCAGCTCACTGGCGGCGGTCGGTCCCAGCGCCGATGGCAAGCCCATGGCCGACGACGCCGAGTGCAAGCCGGTCACGCATTACGGCCGGAGCAAGCTCGAGGCGGAGCGCGTCTTGCTGGCGCTGCGAGCTCAAGTTCCCGTGACGGTCATCCGCCCGCCGCTCATCTACGGCCCGCGCGACCGCGAGACGCTCGCATTCTTCACCTCGATAAAGAACGGCGTTCTGCCGCTGCTCGGCGACGGTCGCAACACGCTGTCGGTCATCTACGGCGCCGACTGCGCGGCGGCCATCGTCGCGGCCGTGCTCTCCACCGGACCATCCGGCGGCACCTACTTCGTCGAGGACGGCGCGGTCTACGTCTGGCGGGATGCGCTGGCCGAGGTTGAGAAGGCGCTCGGCAAGCGCGCCTTCGTCCGCGTCGGCCTGCCCCTCGGCGTCGTCAAAGTGGCGGCGGCCGGCTCGCAGCTCTGGGGCAAGCTCACCAACACCGCGCAGATGCTGACGCTCGATAAAGTCAACGAGCTCAAGCAGCAGCACTGGGTCTGCTCCGGTGCCGGCGCCCGCAAGGACCTGGGCTGGGCTCCAAAGACACCCTGGGCGCAGGGCGTCTTCGAAGCCGCCTCCTGGTACCGCAACGCCGGCTGGCTCTGACGTCATGGGCCTGCGCCGCGACGAACCTGAGCGGCCTGGTCAACGAACGCTCCCGGAAAAGGTCCCCGGCGCGGGCCGAGCGGCGGTCCGGAGCGCGCCGGGCGAGCTGGATTGGAAACTTGCGGCAGGCACGTCGCCATGTGTAGGTTCCTACACATGGCGACCAACCTCGCGATCGACGATCGGCTGCTCGCGGAGGCCCTGCGCATCGGAGGGCACAAGACCAAGAAGGAGACGGTCACCGAAGCCCTGATCGAGTACATCCGCCACCGGCAGCAGGTGAGCCTCATCGGCCTCTTCGGCGAAATCGACTTCGACCCACGCTACGACCACAAGAAGCAGCGTCGCCGCGCTTGAACGTCCTGGTCGACACCACCGTCTGGTCGCTCGCGCTCCGGCGCAACAAGCCAGGGCCGCCCGAACTCGTGCGCGAGCTCGAAGAGCTGATCCTCGAGGGACGCGCGGTCATCATCGGACCGATCCGGCAGGAGCTCCTCTCCGGCGTCCGCAGCGGCTACGAGACCTTGCGAGACCACCTGCGCGCCTTCCCCGACCTGACGCTCGAGACCGGCGATTACGAGGAGGCAGGCCGGTTTTTCAATCGCTGCCACGCGGCCGGCGTCCAGGGCTCGAATACGGACTTCCTCATCTGCGCCGCAGCTGCGCGCCGAGGCCTGTCCATCCTCAGCACCGACCGGGACTTCGCCGCTTTCGCGAGCATTCTCTCGGTGAGGCTTCACGGTCGCGGCGTCGGCTCATAGCTGTCAGCGATTGACCGAGGCCATCATCGCCTCAGGATACCGCAGCCCCGCCGCGGCGCCCTTCGGCGCGATGGCGTCGAGGACCGCGAGGTCGTCGCGCGTGAGCACGACCGCGGAGGCGCCCACGTTCTCCTCGAGGTACTTGCGCTGCTTGGTCCCTGGAATCGGCACGATGTCGCCGGCCTGCGCGAGCAGCCACGCCAGCGCAAGCTGCGACGGAGTCGCCTTCCTTTTCACGGCGAGTTCCTTCACCTTTTGCACCAGGCGGAGGTTCTTCGCGAAGTTCTCGCCCTGGAAGCGCGGGGAGTGACGGCGGTAATCGTCCGCGGCGAAATCATCGATGCTCTTGTAAGCACCGGTGAGAAATCCGCGCCCGAGCGGGCTGTAGGCGACGAAGCCGATTCCCAGCTCGCGCACCGTCTGCAAAACGCCGTCTTCGGGGTCCCGGGTCCAGAGCGAGTATTCGGTCTGCAATGCGCTGATCGGGTGCACCTTGTGAGCTCGGCGAATGGTCTCAGGCCCCGCTTCAGAGAGTCCGATGAACCGGACTTTTCCTTCGCGCACGAGCTCGCTCATCGCGCCGACCGTCTCCTCGATGGGAGTCGAGGGATCGACGCGGTGCTGGTAATACAAATCGATCTGCTCGACGCCGAGCCGCTTGAGCGACCCTTCGCAGGAAGACTTGACGTACTCGGGCCGGCCATTGAATCCACGCTTGGTCGGATCGTTCGGGTCGCGCTGGATGCCGAACTTGGTCGCGATCTGCAGACCGCCGCGCTTGCCCTTGATGGCCCGGCCGAGGAGCTCTTCATTGGTATACGGACCATACATATCGGCCGTATCAAAGAACGTGATCCCCAATTCGAAGGCCCGGTGCAGGGTGGCCATCGATTCGGCCTCGCTGCCGCCCTTATAGAAGTCGCTCATGCCCATGCACCCCAGACCCTGCTCCGAGACGACCAGCCCCTGCTTGCCAAGCATGCGCTTTTTCATGCAGGCATGGATGCCGCGGCCGTGGTCGGGTTGCTCGGTGCTCGCCCCTACCGCCGAAGCACGAGGGCGCTGCGCGGCAACGCGACTGCCCGCAACTCGTCTGGCTCACCGGCGAGCGAGGGAAAGCTTTCGAGCACCCGGATAGCCGAAGTAATCGCCCGCCAGTGCGCCGCCGCCGGTGAGGAAGAACCGCTTCTCGCGGGCGAAGAATTCGCGCAGAAGGTCAGACTGGAGCTTATTGAGCGAGGAGGCCATCGCGCCGCCATCCATCGAGGAGATATCTCCAGAACGCGCGCCGCCTGCCGAGGTTGCGCTCGATGTGCGGCCAGTCGCGCTGGATCTCCCGAAGCGAGAGGAACCGCCAGACGTCGCGCAGGGTGGCCTCGCGCATGATCCTTCCGACCCAATTGCCACGCTCCACCGGATCGGGCGAGCGCAGCTTCTCCCGCACCTCCTCTTCGAAGATGCGGACGTCGTCCCACCAGAGGAACCAGGGCGTCTCGCTCACGGTCCGAATCATGCGGTTACGGCGCGGGCTTCGCAACTTCGAGGCATTGGCGGGCCTGCCGCGTTTCTGTCCCGGCCGCCCGTAGCGATCTCGAATCGGGGGGCTCGCCAGGATGGCCTTTCGCGGGCTGGCGCTAGTGACTGTCCCTCAAGGGAGCGGAGCTCGGCGTCGCTGGGGAACTCGCCCGTCGTCTCGAAAAGCGGCGGGTACAGATCGGCAACCGCGGTGAGCCGGCCGGCGATCGCTTCGGAGAAGACCTCGACCATCGGCTTGGGCTTCGCGCCCTCCTGATCGGCAGGGACGAACAGCATGACCTTCTCAGTATGCGGGAGATACGTGCGCACGCCCTTTGTCCATACGCTCAGGGAATGAGGGGCATCTCCGGTCGCACCCTCGAAGACCCGGTGCTCGTAGATCGCGAGATTCTCTTGCGCGATCTTCACCCGCGCCGCGAGCGGATCGCCGGCCGCCCGGGCGTAGGGCACCACCTGCCCTGAACCGTCCGCCGTGTAGAGCGCCGGGCAGAGACGGCGGGTCGACGCCGCGAACTCACGCTCCGCTTTCTCGAGGAGCCGCTCGACCATTTCCGGGCGACCATCGCCTCCCACCATGAGCGTGGCGCGCTCCGGGATGATCGCGATCGGTTCCCATCGACCTTCCCGCGGAAGGAATCGAGCCAGCCGGGAACGAGGAGCCGCGATGATTCGTAGGTATCGTCCGACGTAACGGTCCAGAGGGGGCCGAACTTGTTGTCGTAGAGCTCGAGAGCAGGTTCTCCAGGAGATCCACCCGGGCAGCGGCAGCCTCGAACACGTCCGCCTCCTCGATGTGCCAGCGCGCGATGGTGGCCCGGCTGACGAAGCTCATCGAGGTTCGCCGGTCCATCGCGACGACGATGTCGAGATACGGCAGGAACGCCTTTCTGACGAAGGTCGCCTTGGGCTGCCCGGCAAAGATCTCGATCCCGTAGGTCGAGCCACGCAGGGCGGGAACGAACGTTTCGCGCGCGGCCTCCCACGCTTCGTCCTGCTCGTCGTCACCGACATGACCGAAGAAGAAAGCGATCCTTTCGCGTCTCTGCTGCGGGGACATCTCGCGCGTCTCTGCGAATGCGTTGTCGAGAAACACGCGGGGCGCACCGGTCGTCGTGATCGGCTGGAGCGCGAAGTCTTCGGGTGCTCGCTTTACTTCGCGGACGCTCGGAATGGAGCGAAGGAGCGCTTCGACCTCGGCGGCGAACAACTCGCGAGGATCGATCGAGGGAGATGCCTTGCCGCGAACAACGAACGGAGCCTCTTGAACATATTCTGGCCTCCGTAGCATTTCTACGGTCGGAGCGCTCTTGCTGGCTGCATCGCGCGGCCGGATGGAATGGATCACTCCCCGAGAAGCTCGGCTGCCCGGCCGATCGGTCTGCCTCGCTTCCAGCCGATACGCAGGAGCCACGTCTGCGGCGCGGTGGCGCACGAAGGCATCCGCTCCGAGGTGAACGTGTCGCCGGCTTCAGCCATCAGTCCCAGGCGACGCTGGTGGATCGCGAAGTTGTCCAGCACATAGCGCCGCGCGCGCGCGACCTCGGAAGGCGAGCGCAGCACGTGCGCGTGGAAGCGGTCCGCGAAGACGTGCCCGCGCCGCGTCATCGCGCGGTTGATGGCGCGCGCCATCCGGACCTCGAGCCCCTGCACGCCCGACGACAGGCAGGTGCGGCTCTCGGCCTCGACGATCAAGTGCAGGTGATTCCCCAGGATGGAGAAGTGCACGACACGGAAGCCGCGCCGCTGGTGGCCCAGCTCGAGCGCACGCCGGATCGCGCGGACGCAGCGCGTACCCCGCAAGCTCCAGATTTCGCGCCGCACCCTGAGCGTGATGCCCACGGGGTGCCGGGCCTCGAGACTGGGCCGCCGGAGATGCGGCACCCCCGGCGGCGCGTCCTTGCCGTCCTTGCGCTTGCGACCCGCGCCGCGCCGTTTTCCGCCCCAGCCATGGCGTCGGGCGAGCGGCAACTGTGTTCCCTTACGAGCTAGCATCTTGAATGGCAATGTTATCGTGATTGGGCAGGCAAAGTCAAGTGGGTCCCGGGGTGACCAGCGCGGCCGGGGTGCGCGACCTGGAGGCTATTCGCCGGCACTTCCAGATCGAGCGCGTGTCGCTAGCGCAGCGCGATGTAACCGCGCAGTCGCCCCGGCAGCCGCGCGGGACCGTGAAAGGGGCCTCGCGGGAGAGGGCAGGTGTGCTTGCCGGGGCCTGGTTCGATAGCTGGCACCCTCCAATGCGAAATGCTCGGCGCGGTAGGCGAGCGCCCGGGCGAGAAAGGTCTTGCCGGCGCTCGACGGCGTTGCGCAGGCGGTTGGCGCGCTCCTCATCGCAGAGGCGGTTGACAACATTCGCGCGCAGAGAGATTTTCCTGAATGGCCGGCCTGAGGAGCGAGGCGGTCGCAGAGGGAGAGGTCGGGCTCGGGGAAGCAAGCCCGTGGAGCAGCGTGAGGCCGAGGCGGAGCGGCGGCACCGCAGGAACGAGCCCCTTCTTTTGGCACAACACGTATTCGACATATTCGGCGCCGATATGACCGTGCTCATGGGGCATGGCGCGGTGTCGGGCATGACCAACCACCCCTCGTCTTTTGGGTTTAGCCCAAAGACATGGACAGGTCGTGTCGACCTGCTCTTTGCTGGGCAGGGCAGGGCGCCGTCGTAATGCGGACGCCAACAGACCTGAACGGAGTGCCTTCCTCGCCCAGCGCCACGCCACCAAAACCCCGACGTCTCACTTCGCCGGCCGGCGAAGGTGGCGATGATGGAACGCTGCTCGTGGCGTCGGCTGACGATATTTGTAAAGCAGGCCCGCGGACGCGAATCGCACGGAAGATATCCTAGCTCGTCGAGGATCAAGAGCGGCGGGAGGGTGTAGCGAAGGATGCGGCGCTCGAACTCGGGAGCGG
>JAYWBT010000068.1:0-6323 GCA_043781235.1 Deltaproteobacteria bacterium | reverse complement strand
TCCAGCGGCACCAGCGGGCCCGGAGGCAACGGCTCCCGCGGCCTCCCCGAGGCGATGGCCTGCGCCGCCGCGGTGATCGCCTGCATCGGCCGGGTGATCGTCCGCGAGAGGAAGAAGCTGAGAGCGGAGGTGAGCAGCACGCAGCCGAGGACGGCCAGCAAGAACTCGCGCCGGTGCAGCCAGAGCGCCTCGAGCGGCGCGACCGAGGTGCGCGCCATCCGGACCACGCCGAGGACTTTTCCGTCCGAGAGCACCGGCATGGCGCTGAAGACGCGCAGCTTGCCTCGCCGCCGGTTGCCGCCGAGCGGCGCGGGCTCGTCGATGTAGCGCGCCCGCACCACCGCGGCGTAGCGGCCCGAGAGCGCGGCCTTGACTTCTGGCGCGTCGGTCAGGCAGGTGCCGAGCAGCGCGTCCTCGCCCGTGAACGCCACCGTGCAGCCGTGCTCGTCGAGAATGCGCGCAGAGCTCAGGTTGACGAGCTGGGCGCGGTCGAGGAGCGGCTTCAGGCGCGCGCCCGCGGCAAAGGCAGGCCCAATCGGCGGCACGATGCGCGAGGGCGGCGGATCGCGCGGCGCGAGGCCCTGCTTGAGATCGAGCAGCGGGTCGATCGGCGCGAAGCGATCGGCATTGCTCGCAGGGGTGATTCGCCCGGCCCGATCGAGCGGCAGGTGCTCCTCCTCGAGAAGCCGATCGCGAAAGGCTTCGCCGATCAAGACCGACTCGGAGATGAGCCGCGTCTCGGTCTGCTGCACGAGGTGCGTGTCGTAGATGCGCAGGGCCAGCGCGGCGAGGAGCGGCACCAGCAGGACGAACGCGTTCACCGCGAAGAGCAGCTGGCGGATGGTCGGGCCTCGCAAGCCCGGCAGCGGCAGTCGCGGCCTCATTCGCGCAGCCGGTACCCGACCCCGTGCACGGTCTCGATCGGATCGGCCGAGAGTGCCTCCAACTTGCGCCGGATCCGGCGCACGTGGCTGTCGACGGTGCGGTCGCTCAGGTGGTGGCCGAAGCCCCAGGCGCGGTCGACCAATTCGTCGCGCGAGAAGACGCGGCCGGGGCGCTGCAAGAGGCAGCGAAGCAGCGCGAACTCAGTCACCGTGAGCACCAGCTCCCGGCCCGCCCAGCTCACTTGATGCCGCTCGGGATCGATCACCAGCTCTTTGTGCCGGAGCAATTCGCCCTGCCGTGGTGCTTCCTGCTGGGGGCTCGCCCGGCGCAGCAGCGCCTTCACCCGGCTCACCAGTTCGCGCGGGCTGAAGGGCTTGGTCACGTAGTCGTCCGCACCCAATTCGAGCCCGATGATCTTGTCGAGCTCCTCGTCGCGGCTGGAGAGAAAGAGGATGGGCAGGTTGCTGCGCACCTTGCCCGAGCGCAGCTGGCGGCACACTTCCAAGCCATCCTGCTCGGGCATCACGATGTCGAGCACCACCGCGTCGAACTGGTTGGCCGCGCACGCCTGCAGGGCCTCGCGGCCATCCTTCGCCTCGATGACCGCATAGCCGGCTTTCTCGAGTGCGTAGCGGACCACCTCGCGGATGTGCCCGTCGTCGTCGGCAACCAGGACCTTGGCCATACCGGTCCGGTATTCGAGGCGGGGCGCCGGCGTCAAGCGCCGCCCCGCAACACCAGGCGCAGGGCGGCGCTCATCGATCGGTCAAGTTCAATTCGAGCTGCAGCGGCCCAAGCGCAGAAAGCCGCGACGACTGCACGGCCACGCGCGCGCCGTCGCTGAGCGGCAGGCTGGGGCCTTGCTCGAGCGCGCCGGGGCGCATTGGTGTCGCGGGCAAGGACGACGGCCGCACCGGAGAGGCGGTCAGGACGAGCTGGACGTTGCCCTCGAGCGCATAGAACGCCTGCGGCCCCGGCAGCGCGTAGGTCTGCCCGTGCGCGAGCACGCCCTCCTTGCCCAGCTCGGGAAAGATCCGCTGCGCGGTCCCGTCGGGCGCGCGCGCCTCGAGCACCAGGCGCAGGTCGCGCTCGGGCCGCAGCGTGAGTTGGAAGCGCTGCGCGTGCAGAGAGGGATGGGCGAGCAGATCGGCGCCTGCCCAAGATCCGTCGGGCAGCTCGCGCTCGCCGAGCAGCGAGAGAGAGAACTCGACCCTCCCCGGCTCGCGCCGCGGCATGCGCAGCGAGAGGAGCATGCAGGTGGTGCAGGCAACTTGAACCAGGCGGACAAGCGGATTGCTGGTCAGGCTCACGAAAGGCTCCTGACGCGGAGCTGCACCTCTTCACCAGCTTGCGCGAGCGCCTCCGAGCGCTCCTCGAGCGCGCGCAAGGAAGGCAGCGCGTCGGGCACCGAGTGTTGCGGCGCGGTCGAGGCGATCAGCCGGGCGCGCAGGTCGCGCAGGGTGCGGGTGAGCGCGTGCAGCTCGAGCTCGGCCCGCTCTGCCTGATCGCGCAGCAGCTGGCCCGCCCCGCCTCGGGGCCTGGCCTGCTCCTCGGGCGCCGCGAGGAGCGCGCCCTCGGCCCTGACCAGCTGGCGATGCGACTCGATCGCGCGAAAGGCCGCCGCCAGCAGATCCCGCCGCGCCTCGGGGAAGAAGTCGCGATAGCCCCGGCCCTCTTCGTCGAGCGTCCGGAGCGCGTCGTCGGCGGCGCGGAGCGTGGTCCAGGGCGCGCTGCGCGAGCCGGCGCGGAGGCCGAGCGCATCGAGCCTTGGGCAGCGCAGGGCGAGGAGAAGCGAGCCCGAGCGGTGCAGCATGAGCAGGCCCATCACCGCGCCGCCCAGCCCCGCGCAGAGCCCGATGAGCGCATTGCGCCGCTCGCCCGCCGAGAGCAGCGCCCCATAGATGGCCATGCCGGCGAGCGCGAGCAACAGCTCGATCGAGCTGCGGCACAGCAGGCGGAAGATGCCGCGGCCCGAGACTCTCATCGAAGCCCTCATCGAGGCGCTCACGGCGCGATCTCGATCCGGCGGACCTGGCCCGCGCCGCCAACCCAGACGCCGCCGCGCGCTGCCGGGATGACCGAATTGACGCCCTGGCCGAGCGGGCCTTCGCTCAGAAGCGCCGCGCCCTCGCGGTCGATCACCAGCAGCCCACGCGGCGTGCCCGCGTAGACGGTGCCCGCGATGAGCGCGAGCGCGTGGGGCGCGATCCGGCCCTCGGGCAGACCATCTGCAGCCGACAAGAGCCGCGGGCCGCTGGCGCGCAAAAGCGCGAGGCCGCCGTCGAACGTTCCGGCCCAGATCTCGCCGCCCGAGGCCCCAACCGCCGTCACCCACTCGGCGGGCAATTCGCCGCTCGCGCTCGAGTGGCGCACCGCGCGTTCACCGTCGAAGAGCCAGAGCCCATCGCTGGCGCCGATGCAGAGCGCACTGCCGCAGGAAGCGAGCGCATCGGGCAGGTCGGCTGGAACGCCCTGCCCGGCTCCCCGCGTCCAGAGCCCACCTGCCTCGCGCACCGAGAGGCCGCGCCGCGAAGCGAGCCAGGTCTCGCCCTGCCAGAGCGCCACCGCGCTGAAGGCGCCCGAGGCAAAGCGGGTGACGGCGCCCGCGGCGGTCACTTCATAGGCGCCGCCGCCCGTAGCGAGGATCAGTGCTCCTTTCAAATCAAGCGCCAAGTCGTTGACCCGCGCGTCCACCGGCAGCGCGCGCCGCTCCCCGCCCTCGATCCGGAAGACGCCGTCATCGAAGGTCCCCGCGTAGAGCACCGGGCCCTGCTCGGACAGCGCGACCACGGGGCTCTCGGTCCCAAGCTCGATGCGCTCGGCGGTCACCGCCCGCAGCCGGCGCCCGGCGAGGTGCTCGCCGCGCCGCACGAGCGAGGTCCGCTCGGGCGAGCGCAGCACCGGCATGGGCAAGCGCCGCACCCGCTCCGTCCAGCGCCCAGCCCAAGGCAAGAGGAGCACCCGCTCGCGAAAGGCCAGCGCAGCGCCGGCAGTCAAGAGTGCCAGAATCAAGATTCGGATCACGGCAGCACCTCGACCTGGGCTTCGGTGCGCGACGAGTTGCCGGCGAAATCCTGCGCGGTGATCACCACCGGGTAGCGGCCCGGCGCGAGCATGCGGCTGGTCTCGGCCACGCCGGTAAAGCCCAAGCCGTCACCCAGCGCGTGGTCGACCTCCCGCCCATCCCAGAGCCGCGCGGTCACCCGGCGCACGTCGAAGAGAGACTTGATCGCCTCGCCCCGATCGTCCCTCTCGAAGAGCGCCGCGAGCAGTTCGCCAGGCGCGATCGTCGCCCGCGCCCGGACGTGGAACAAACCTCCCGCGTGCACCGGCTCGGCCGAGGCCACCAGCACCGGCGCCCGGGTATCGATCGAGATGCTCAGCGCCAGCAGGTCGGCCCCGCCATCGCGCCGGGTCACTTCGACGCCGATCGGGTAGCTGCCATCGGCCGTGCCCGCGGGAACCAAAAAGCGCGCAACCCAGAGGCCGCGGTCTTGCTCCCAGCGCGCGTCCTTCGGCAGGCCCCAGGGCAACGTCACCCGGACGCGGCGGGAGCTGCGGGGGGCGCGCACGCTGATCTCCGGATCGCCCGGCCGCACCCGCGCTGGATAGACCATGGCAACGCTCTGAGCGGGAGCCTTCACCGCCACCAGCGAGGTGTACGAGGTCACGATCTGGTAGCGGGTCGAGAGCGCGATCACCTCGGCGCGGGTCTCGTCGTGCTCGCCGTGCAGCCGCGCCTGCGCGAGAAGGTAGTCGATGCGCTTCTGCGCCCAGAGCCGCGCCACAAACGCGTTCTGTGACTCGACCGCCGGAAACTCGGCGCTGAACGGGATCTGGTGCTTCTCGCCGTTGAGCATGCCGGTCAATTTCCCGGCCGCGGTGCCGCTTCCGCGGTAGCGCCCGACCAGGACCAGCTGCGAGCCCTTGTAGAGATCGGGCAGCACGTCCGGGTACTGCATCACCGTGGTGACGTCGCCGAAGTCGAAGGCCAGGTCGGAGAGCACCGGCCGCGAGATCTTCGCGTAGAAGCCGCCGACCACCTCGTCGATGCCCTCCCCCGGCGCGACGAAGGCGAAGCTGCCGCGGTTCTCGTTGCCAAGCTGCTCGAGGAAAGTGCGGTTGACGTCGCTGCCCACGCCGAAGCTGAAGAGGCGCGCGCTGCCAGCGTTGCGCTCACGGATCTGCCGGGCGATGAGGATCGGATCGGTCTTGCCGCTGGTCGCCTGGCCATCGGTCAGGAAGACGATGACGTGTGGGCGCTTCGGCAGATGCGGTGCCCTGCCGGCTCCGCTCGTAGCCGGCGAGGCCGTCTCCTCCGAGTCCTCCATCATGGCTAGCGCCTTGCCCAGTGCGGAGTAGATGTCGGTGCCGCCGCCCGCATGGAGCGAATCGGCAAATGCGGTCGCCTCGCGCAGGTTCTCGCTGGTCGCGTCGAGCAGCTTGGCGCGGTACGGGTTCAGGCTGTCGCTGAAGGCCACGATGCCGAAGCGGTCCTCGGCGTTGAGGCTGTGCAGGCAGCGCTCGAGCGCGAGCCGCGCCTGCTCGATCTTCTGCTGCTGCCCCATCGAGCCCGAGGTATCGAAGACGAAGATCACGTCCTTGTGGACGATGTCGCGGGCCGAGGTCAGCTCTTGCGGCGAGGCGAGGAGGAGGAAGTAGCCGTCCTCGGCCGCGCCCAAGGGCTTGAAGGGCACGAACGAGAGGCCCAGGCGCGAACTTTCCATGCGGTAGGTGAGCAAAAGGTCCCTCGGCGCCGCCGGCGCCTCTTCGAGATGCAGCGTGAAGCCGTCCTCGGTTCTGCTGAGCTGCGCCTTCTGGCCTGAGAGCAACTTGAAGTCGGCGATCTTCTTCTGGTCGCTCACCGCCACCTCGATGCGCAGCTCGCGGGCGGCCTCGCCGGAATTGCCCAGCCCGCCGAGCGGCAGCCGCAGGGTCACCTCGCCCGAGTCGTAGGGCAGGATCTGCGCGTAGCTTGCCTCGACCCTCTTGGTGCCGCGCGGCTGGATCCCGTCGACGTGGATCTGAAAGCTGTGCGCGTCCTGCTCGAGGAGCGCCGGCGCCTGGCCGTGCTCTTTGGCTGCGTCGTAGGTCTGCCTGGCGGCGCTCTTCTCCTCGATGCGCGACTCGACTCGCGCGCCGTCGACCCAGGTGGCAAACCCCGAAACCGCGGCCCCCTCGGGCAGGGGCAAGAGGTAGGTGCCCTCGAGCGCGCGGTCGGTGTGGTTCTCGAACTGCTCGTCGACAGTGACGCGCGCCACCTGATCGCGGACGAGCACGGTGATCTGCTGCTTGCGGATCTCGAGCGGCTTCTCGCCGGGGAGTGGACCTGTGGGGACGATCACGCCAGCCGAGGCGGCGAGCGAGGAAAGGAGAGCGGCGAGAAAGGGAGCTGCGCGACGGGTCTGCATGGGAGTCCTCCGGCTGCTTCGAGCTGG
>JAYWBT010000067.1:0-18074 GCA_043781235.1 Deltaproteobacteria bacterium | reverse complement strand
TACATCGAAGGGGTCCCACCCGTTCCCATCCCGAACACGGAAGTTAAGCCCTTCAGAGCCGATGGTACTGCACGGTTTCCGTGTGGGAGAGTAGGTCGCTGCCGGAATTTTTCTCTGAACGCCCCGCCCGTGAGCTCACGCTCCGCCGCGGGGCGTTCGCTTTTGGTGCGTCCCTGCGTCCCTGCGCAGCCGCAGTCTGCGCGGCATGGCTTTCCGCAGCGCAACCGTGGCGACTGTCCATTCTCCGCGGCGCTTCGGCGTCTCGACCTCGAACTACTTCACTGTCACGCGGGTGAACTTGCGCTTGCCGACCTTGAGCAGGTGCACGCCGGGCAGGAGCTTCGCGTTCGGGTCGGCCACTCGCGCCCCCTCGACGCTGACGCCGCCTTGGCCGATGAGCCGGCGCGCCTCCGACCCGGAGGAGGCGAGCCCCAACTGCGCCAGCGTGCGCGCGAGCGGGACCGTGTCGGCGCCCGCCTCGCGGTCGACGGAGCGCTCCTCGATCTCGTCGGGCACCTCGCGCCGCGCGTGGACCTGCTCGAACTGCTCTT
Organism: Deltaproteobacteria bacterium; assembly: GCA_043781235.1. Classification (GTDB taxonomy): domain Bacteria; phylum Myxococcota; class Myxococcia; order Myxococcales; family 40CM-4-68-19; genus JANYKT01. Next base: position 17,523 of record JAYWBT010000067.1, on the reverse strand, counting down.
CCGCGAGCAGCGCCGCTTCGGATCCGTGGTAGCGCGCGACGATCTCCTGCGCGAGCATCGACTTCGCCTTCCTGGGGTGCTCGCCCAGGCGCAGCGCCGCGATCTCGCTGGAATTGCGCCGCGAGAGAAGCTCGTAGTACCGCCACATCAGTCCGTCGTTGATCGACATCAGTTTGCCGTACTGCTCGGCGGCGGCCTCGTCGATGCCGACGTAGTTGTTGAGCGACTTGCTCATCTTGTCCCCGGTGATCGTCCCGTCCACCTCGCGCGCGTCGAGCCCCTCGAGCAGCGGCCCGGTCATGCAGACTTGAGGGGCCTGCCCGTACTCCTTCTGCAGCGTCCGCCCGACCAGGAGATTGAAGAGCTGGTCCGACGAGCCGAGCTCGACATCGGACTTCAGCACCACCGAGTCGTAGCCCTGCGCCAGCGGATAGAGCAACTCGTGCAGCGCGATGGGCTGCGCGGAGTGGAAGCGCTTCTTGAAATCGTCGCGCTCGAGCATGCGCGCCAGCGTGTACTTCGCCGCCAGCCTGATCAGGCCCGACGCGCCGAGCGTCTTGAACCATTCACCGTTGAAGCGGACCTCGGTCCGGTCGCGGTCGAGCACCTTGAAGACCTGGCTCTTGTACGTCTCCGCGTTCGCCGCGATCTGCTCCTCGCTCAGCGGCGGGCGGGTCGTGTTACGGCCGGTGGGATCGCCGATCGACGCGGTGAAATCGCCGATCAGGAAGATGACGGTGTGGCCGAGGTCCTGGAACCGGCGCATGCGCTCGAGCGGCACGGTGTGGCCAAGATGGAGATCGGGCGCGGTCGGATCGAAGCCCATCTTCACCCGCAGCGGCTGCAGATTCTCGTACGAGGCGGTCAGCTTCTTCAGCAGATCTTCGCGCGTGTGAACGTCGATCGCGCCGCGCGTAACCTCGGTGAGCTGCTCCTCTGGGGTTGCCTTGCGCAGTAGATTAGAGCTCATTCCGGCAGCCTTTCCTGGACGCGCGTGATGGAGCGCGCCCGTCCCGTCTCGTCGTCGATCTCGACGATCGCGCCTTGCAAATAGACGTCGTCGGAAGCGGTCTCGAACTGCACGTGGCGCGCGGTCAGGAAGCGCTCGATGGCCGCCTCCTTGCGCACGCCGATCACGCTGTCCCACGGCCCGCACATCCCCGCATCGGTCATGAACGCCGTCCCCCCGCGCAGCACCCGCGCGTCGGCCGTCTGGATGTGCGTGTGGCTCCCGAGCACCGCGCTGACACGGCCATCGAGGTAATGGCCGAGCGCGTTCTTCTCGGAGGTTGCTTCGCAGTGCACATCCACCAGGATGCAACGCGCTCCTGAAGCCGCGAGCTCCGCGACGAGCCGGTCGGCCGCGCGGAAGGGGCAGTCGAGCGCCTTCATGAAGACGCGCCCCTCGAGGTTGATCACGCCGAGCCGGAGACCTCTCGCCTCGATGAGCGCGTGGCCGCGGCCCGGCGCGCCTTCGGGATAGTTCGCGGGCCGCAGCTGCCGCGAGCCTGTCTTGGCGAGGTAGGGCGAGATCTCGCGCTTGCTCCAGGTGTGGTTTCCCGAGGTGAGCAGGTCGAGGCCGGAGGCGAGCAGCTCGTCGGCGCTGTCGGGCGTGATGCCCGCGCCGCCCGCCGAGTTCTCGGAGTTGCCGACGCAGAAGTCGAGCCCGTGCTGCTCACGCAGCCGCGGCACGAAGTAGCGCACCGCCGTGCGGCCGGGCTTGCCCACGATGTCGCCCACGAACAGCAGCTTCATTCCGAAGTCCTCAGAAGCCGCGCCTCGGTGCAGACCCAGGTGACGGACCGATCATGCTCGTCGACCGGCACCTCGGGCACAAGCTGCGCATCGAACACCAGCGCCACGGAGACCGCGGCGAAGCGCGCGAGCGTGGCGTCGTAGAAGCCTTTTCCGCGTCCGAGGCGACGGCCGCGGGCGTCGACGGCGATGGCGGGCACGACCAGCAGATCGATCGCCGCCAGCTCCACCGAAGGTCCTGTCGGCTCTTCTACGCCGAGTGCTCCGCGTGCGAAGACATCCGAGGGTCGCCTGAACTGCAGCGTGCCGCCGGCCACGGCCGGATAGCAGATCTCCTTGCCGAGCGACTGGAGCGCGGCGGCGAGCGAGGCGGTGCCGCACTCGGAAGGCAGCGCTCGGTAGAGCCCGACCATTCGCGCAGCAAGCGCGAGCGGCGTCGAGGCGAGCCGCTCCTGCGCCGCCACCGACGCCGCGACGTGCGCGGGCGTCCCGGGAGCGGGGAGCTTGCGACGGATCTCGTCGCGCAAGTCGCGCTTCGCGGCGTCCAGGCTGGGCATTCTCGAACAGGCTGGTAGCGAAAAAAGCGAGAGCGGCCGAAGCCGCCCTCTGAAAAAACCCCCACCTTGGCCGTGTGAGCAGCGTCGGATAGTGCCCTGCGTTGAGCAGGTGGGGCCCCTGGTTGTCCGCTTCAGGCTTCCCCGATGACCCGCTTGCGCGGGCGGGGGCTTGCACACCACGGAACGGCTGGAACCCCTTGTTACAGCTATCGGGCACGAGGTCGGCCACTCATCACGAAACCAGGCAGGGGAAACGGTGAGGCCCTGCGAACTCCTCCTCTGCGTCCAGTATTGGGACTGAGGGGATGCGAAGTCAACGCGACATTTGCTGGCCCTGGGGGCCTTCGCTAGAGTGCCCCGCGTGCCCAGCCTGCTCGCCATCGTGATCGCTCTCGTGGCGGTGGCAGACGCGCAGCAAGCTGCCGGACCGATGGGGATCTGGACCGCCAACGGCGCCCGGCTCGAGCTCAAGGACGAGGATGGGAAGGTGGTCGGCCGGCTCGCGAGCGAGGGCGGACCTTGCGCGGCGCCGGCGGGGACCGAGCTCTTGCGGGGCTCGCTACTCGACGACAGCCTGAGTGCGTCGGTGCGGCTCTGTCTGGTCGCGCCGCAATGTGGGACCGACCCTGCCAGCGCGCTCGCCGTGCTCCTGGTCACCAGGACGCTCACCGGTGGCGTGCACTCGAAGGCGCCCTGCGCGGCCGAGGTCCACGCGTTCGTGTTGCGCCGTCCGGGCGCGGCGGCGCCGATGGCTGCCCCCGCGCCCAACGAGCGGCTGTCGAAGACGCCGTCGCCCCGGAGGCTGCGTGCCGCGCCGGAGAAGCCCGGGACCCGCGTCGCCCTGGCGAGCAGCATCTCCGCGAGCGGCAAGCTCCCCGTGCCCGGGACCCCGGTCGGTGAGATCGCGGGGCGCCCGGTGGGTGACGCGCCGCACCCCTCGGGATACGATCCGCGCGACGCGCGCGGGGCCGCCGCGCCGTCCGCCGAGGCGGAGAAGCTCCTGGTGAGCGGCGCCGCGTACCTCCAGGAAGGGCGCTTCGAGCGGGCCCGCAAGCTGTTCCGCGAGGCGCTCGCGAAGGACCCGCATCGCGCCGAGGGATACAACGGCGTCGGCGTCACCTACTACGCCCGCGGCGATCTGGACGAGGCGCTGGCCTGGTACAAGCGCTCGCTCGAGGCCGACCCGCGCTTCGGCGACGCCTTCTACAACCTCGCCTGCGTCTACGCGCTGCAGAAGCACCAGGCGCTCGCCTTCCGCTACCTGCGCATGGCCGCGCTCAACCACTACTCGGAGCGCGAGCAGATGGAGAAGGACCCGGACCTGGCCAGCCTGCGCGGCGACCCGCAGTGGGCCGGGATCGTCGAGCAGCTGGGCACCGGGGCCAGGCCGTCCCCCGCGACCCCGTGACGCAAAAGCCTCCTCCACGCTTCGGCAAGTACGAGATCCTGCAACTGCTCGGGCGGGGCGGTATGGCCGAGGTGTACAAGGCGCGCTTCGTCGAGGGACCGCGCGCGGGACAGACGGTCGCGCTCAAGCGGTTGACGCCGCGCCTCGCGCAGGACGCCGAGGCGGTCGATCTCTTCTGCGGCGAGGCGGACGTCTCGGGCATGCTCAAGCACCCGCACATCGTCGAGGTGCTCGAGGCCGGCGTGGTCTCGGAGATCTACTACCTCACCATGGAGTTCGTGGACGGCCGCGACCTCGGGCTGGTGCTGGCGCGCTGCCACCAGCGCCGCATCTTCCTCCCGGTGAGCTTCGCGGTGCACATCGTACTCTGCACGCTCGAGGCGCTGGGCTATGCGCATGGCGCGCACGGGCCGACCGGACTGCCGCTGCACATCGTCCACTGCGACGTCTCGCCGTCGAACCTGTTCATCTCGCGGCAGGGGGAGATCAAGCTAGGCGACTTCGGCATCGCCAAGGTGCGCTCGTTGTCGGGCGACGACGAGGGCGCGACGCTCTGGGGAAAGCTCGCCTATCTCGCTCCCGAGCAGCTCGAGCGCAAGCCGCTCACGCCGCAGGTCGATCTCTGGGGCGCCGCGGCCATCCTCTACGAGACGCTCACCAACACGCGCGCCATCCGCGGCGCGACGCCGGAGGAGATGCAGCAGGCGCTGCGGCTCGGGGAGATCGAGCCGCTCGAGGTCTTCCGCCCCGACGTACCGGCCGGCCTCACCGCGGTGTTGCGGCGCGCGCTCGATCTGGACCCGCGCCAGCGCTACCTGACGGCGGCCGCGTTTGCCGAAGCGCTGCGGCCGTTCCACGACGAGCTGTCGGGGGGCGCGCTCGGCATCGCCAGCGTGGTGCGCGGCCTGTTCAAGGCCTGAGCGCGCACCCGGGGCTCCAGAGGCTTCCAGCGGTGGCCGCGAGGATCGAGCGCCAGGTGCGCGGGGCTCAAGCGCGGCGGGCGCGCGCGACGATGTCCGGCAGCACGGCGCAGACGCGCTCGATCTGGTCCGCGGTGTTGCCGCTCCAAAGCGAGAAGCGGACCGCGCCGCGCGCGAGCGCGTCTGGATAGCTCATTGCGAGCAGCACCGGAGACGGTTCGAGCGAGCCCGAGCTGCAGGCGCTGCCGGTCGACACCGCGATGCCGGCCAGATCCAGCCCCGCGAGCAGCGTTTCTCCGTCGCAGCCCTCAAAAGAGACATTGAGTGTATTACATACACGCGATGCGCGGGCTCCCGCGACGTGCGCGCCCGGGATCGCCGCCGCCGCCGACTGCAGCCGATCGCGCAGCGCCCGCAGCCGCGGCTCCGCCTCGGGCAGCGTGCAGGTCGCGCGCTCGAGCGCCGCGCCGAGCCCAACAATGCCGGCGACGTTCTCGGTGCCTCCGCGCCGTCCCTTTTCCTGATGTCCGCCACCGACCAGGGGCGCGAGCCTGATCGACCTGCGCGCCCAGAGCAGCCCCGCGCCCTTTGGTCCCTGGATCTTGTGCGCCGAGCACGAGAGCAGATCGATCGGCAGCCGCGCGATCGAGACCGGCACCTTTCCCACCGCCTGCACGGCATCGACGTGCAACGGCACGCCGAACGAGCGGCACAGCGCGCCGACCTCCTCGATGGGGAAGAGCACGCCCGTCTCATTGTTGGCCATCATCACCGAGCAGACCGATGCGCCGGGCAGCGCGGCCCGCAGCGCGTCGAGATCGAGCGCGCCGTCGCGCGAGACCGGCACGCGAACCGTCTCCACCCCGCGGCACGCGTCGAGGACCGCGGGGTGCTCCACGGCGGTGGTGACGATCTTGCGCGGGGAGAGGCCGCGCAGGGCGAGCGCGTCGGCCTCGGTTCCGCCGCTGGTGAAGATGATCTCGCGCGGGTCGCAGTCGAGCGCCTTCGCGCACTGCTCCCGCGCGGCATCCACCAGCGCCCGCGCGTCCTGCCCGGGCTTGTGCACCGACGACGGGTTGGCGAAGAAGTCGGCCAGCGCGGGCATCATCGCCGCCATCACCTCGCGGTGCAGCGGCGTGGTCGCGTTGGCGTCGAGGTAGATGGCGGGCTGTGGGTTCACGGCTCCGGCGGGACCAGCGGCGAGCCGAGGGCGGCCTTGAGGTGGAACGCCCGGAGGAAGGCGGCGAAGAGATCGTTCGACAAGAGATTCTGCGTGCGCCCGCGCAGCGGGATGCGCGCGCCCGCCATCGCTCCGTGCCCGCCGGCGCTGCCGCCGAGCGGTGCGCAGATCTCGCGGACCAGCTTGCCGGCGTTCACGCGGCGGTCGTTGAGCCGCAGCGACAGATACAACTCGCCCTTGTACGAGCCCGTGGCGAGCGACCAGCGCAACCCCTCCAGGCTGACGAGCCTCTCGGCCACCTCGGGGACGATCTCGGGGACGTAGACCGCGCCCATGTCCACCACCACGCCCTCGCCGTTGCCATGCAGGCGCGCGCGCTCGTACGCGCGGTGGTAGGCGGCGAAGTAACGCGCGGGCACCGCCGGGTGCTCGATGCGCGACAGCGCCTGCTTGTCGATAAAGGGGAAGAGCCAGTTGTAGCAATCGACGTCGGCGCCGTCGACCTCGCGGCCCAGGTCGCGCGTGTCGCTCTTGATGCCGTAGAAGAGCGCGGTCGCCAGAGCGGCGGCGGGCTCGAGGTGCGCAGCGCGCAGGTACTGGGTCACCATGGTGGAGGTGGCGCCGGCCGCTCCGCCGACGTCATGGAAGGCCGCGAGCAGCGACGACGGACGCGCCGGGTGGTGGTCGATCACCAGCTGCGGCAGCTCGCTGGAGGCCAACGAATAATTGCCCACCTCCGGCTGCGTGTCGACCAGGCAGACGAGGTCGTGGTCGCGGGATTCGAGCCGCGCGACCGGCACGATCGGCAGGTGGAGCACCTTGAGCAGCGCCTTGTTCTCGGCGCGGCCGATGATGCCGCCATAGGCGGAGTGCGCCTCGATACCGGCGCTCTCGGAGAGCAGCCAGGCGAGGCCGCAGGCGCTGGCGACCGCGTCCGGGTCCGGGTTGTCGTGAGTCAAGACGAGCGCGCGCTTGTGGCTGCGGGCCACGGTGAGCAGCTGGCGGAGCCGCTCGCGCAAGGCGAACTGGGCGGAATGGTCGGGGAGCCGCTCGGGAAGGTGCGGCGTGGGGGCATGGCCCATGGAGTCAGCGCACCTTAGTCGGACGGGTCCGCACTGGCAACGCGCGATCGACGTGCCTTGCGAGGCGCGGGCGGGCGGTCGCTCGAGCGCATGGCGCGCAGGCGGCGCAGGCAGGGCTTATTCCCTTCGGGCGGGATCTCCAGGTAGCCGGGAACCGCGCTGAATCTCGCGTCGTTCACCAGCCGGCGGAAGCAGCCGGGGCCAATCTCGCCCTTGCCGACGTGCTCGTGGCGGTCCACCCGGCAGCCGAGCGGCTTCACGGAATCGTTCAAGTGGAAAGCCTTGAGCAGTCCGATTCCCAACACCTCGTCGAACCGGCTCAGGGTCTCGTCGTATCCGCGGTCGGTCGACACGTCGTAGCCCGCAGCGAAGACGTGGCAGGTGTCGAGGCAGACGGCGACGCGCTCGGGGCTGCGAACCTGATCGCGGATCTCGCGCAGCTCCTCGAAGCTGCGTCCGAGCGCCGACCCTTGGCCGGCGGCGGTCTCGAGCAGGATCTGGCACGCGCCCCGGTGCGCCGCGAAGGTCTGGTCGAGCCCGCGAGCGATGTTGCGCAGTCCGGCGCGGGCGTCGGCGTTGGACCCGGGGTGCACCACCAGGAACGGAACGCCCAGCGCGTCGCAGCGCTCGAGCTCGTCGAGGAAAGCCGCGATCGACTTCTCCCGCAGGTCGCCTTCGCCGCCGCCCAGGTTGATGAGATAGCTCGCGTGGACGCTGGTGGAGGCGGCGTAGCCGCTCCGGGTGGCCTCGGCGCGGAAGGTGGAAGCGTCGTCGGCCGTGATCTCTTTGGCGCGCCACTGGCGGCTCGACTTGGTGAAGATCTGGACCGCTTCGCAGCCGTCCGAAACGCCACGTCCGAACGCCTCGTGGAGGCCCCCGGAGGTGGATTCATGCGCGCCGAGCAGCAAGTTACGCGCTCGCAGCCCGCTTGCGGGTCATGGCGTTCCAGCCGGGCACAAAAAATGTGTAGGCGTTGTCCAGGCTGTTGTCCATCGCGTCCATGATGACGTTCCCGAACTGCGTGGCCGGGAGCCGGAGGCCCTCGTAATACTTCTCGCGGTCGATGCTGTGGATGATGACCGGCATGTAGCCGGCGCGAATGAGGATCAGGTTCATCATCATCCGGCCGACCTTCCCCGAGAGGTCCGAGAAAGGGAAGATCTCCATGAACCGGTGGTGCGAGTGCGTCGCCTGCTTGATGGGGTGGAGCTTGAGGAACTCTTCGCTCGACATGAACTCGAAGAGCTGCTCGAGGCAGGGCTGGATCTGCACCGGCTGCACGATGTCGTGGAAGTAGGTGCGGTGCAGCGGCATGTCGCGCCGGAAGGTGACCGGCAGGCGGTTGGGCAGGCCGTTGTAGAGGGTCTCGAAGATCTTCTTCACCAGCGCGAGCGAGTGCTTGACGGTGCGCGCCCGCGCCTCCTGCTTGACGAGATCGATCGCGTTGCGCTGGTTGCGGACCTCGGTGAAGGCGTGGACCATCGAGCTGTCCATCACGCCGGTGTCCTCGAACGCCTGGCGGAGCTCGGCATGGGTCAGCACCATGCCTTCGAGCGCGGCCTCGTGATAGATCCACGAGAGTTCGTACTTCTCGAGGAAGTCGCGGCACTCGCTGGGCCGTTTCCGCATCAGTTCGCGAACGTCCTCACTGCGGTCGTCGAGATCCAGGTAGCGGGTTCGGCTCACGCGATGCTCCTTTTCTTCTAACGAGTACGGCGGGTTCGCTTGGCGGTAGGCCGACCAAGCTAGCGAAAGACAATTGGTGCGTCAATCAGACATCGAGCGAAGTCTGCAGCCTTGTGGGGCAAGCGGAGAGCGGGTCCGGCGCTGTGCCCCCGACCGTCCGGACCTGCCCTTTGTGGATTCCCAACCAGTGGACTTCCCGGCGCATTCCTCGGCCACGGCGCAGCCGTCCGAAGCGCAAAGAGCCCCCGAGGGTGGCTCCAGCAAGACTTCCGTCTCAGTGAACGACCGGGTTTACAGTGCCGCTGCGCGTTGTTCGTTCGCGACGGAAGCGGCGGCGCCGATCGGCGTCAGCCACTCGGCGTACCGAGGGTCCTGCCCGCGGACCGCGCGGAAGAACGTTGCCTGAATCTCGCGGGTGATCGGGCCCATCTCGCCGAGGCCGATCTTGCGGTCGTCCACCTCGCGCACCGGCGTGATCTCGGCGGCGGTCCCGCACATGAAGACCTCGTCCGCGCAGTAAAGGTAGTCGCGCGAGAAGCGCCGCTCCTCCACCCGAACGCCTTTGTCCTGCGCGATGCGCAGGATGCTCTCGCGCGTGATGCCCTCGAGGATTCCGCCCGAGACCGGCGGCGTGTAGAGGACGCCGTCGCGCACCAGGAAGACGTTCTCGCCCGTGGCCTCGCCGACGTAGCCCTGCTGGTCGAGCAGGATGGCCTCGTCGTAGCCGGCGACCAGCGCCTCGCGCTTCGCCAGCACGCTGTTGAGATAGTGGCCGGTGACCTTGGCGCGCGTGGGATCGCTGTTCATGTGCATGCGCGTGTACGAGCTGATCTTGGCGCGGATGCCTTTCTTGAGCCCCTCCTCGCCGAGGTACGCGCCCCAGTACCAGGTGGCGACGGTGAGCTTGACGGGGTTGACCGCGCCCACGCCCATCATGCCGTCGGAGTGGTACGCGATCGGGCGCAGGTAGCCTTCGGACATCTTGTTGGCGCGGAGCACCTCCTTGCACGCCTCGGTCACCTGCTCCTTGTTGTACGGGAGCTCCATCAGGCAGATGTGCGCGCTCTCGAAGAGGCGGCGGACGTGCTCGCGCAGGCGGAAGATGGCGCCGGTGCCATCCGGCTGGGTGTAGCAGCGGATGCCCTCGAACACCGCGACGCCGTAGTGGAGCGAGTGCGTCAGCACATGCACCTTCGCGTCTTCCCAGGGGACGAGCTTGCCGTCCATCCAGATCAACTCGACCTTCTTGATCGGCTCGCTCTTCTTGGCTGCCACGGGCGCCTCGGGGCTGGAGGGAAAGGGCGCGCGGCTCTTAGCACGCCCGCTCACGAGAGACTAGGAGCTGCGATCGGACAGGCGCAATGCCGTTCAATCAAGGCGGGAGTCGAGAGTTTACAGTTGAGAGTTTACAGTTGAGAGTTGAGAGTTGAGAGGAAAAGCGCAGCGACTCTCAACTCTCAACTGTCAACTCTCAACCCAGACTGCAGGGGAGCGGCGCGATGGGAGCGAGGAGGCGTTGCAAGACTGGAAGGTCGGCGAGCAGCTCCTCCTTGGCGGAGCGGACGATGGCGTCGAGCGCGCGCTGGCTCGGCAGGAGCGCCAGCGGCGACAGCGTTTTGCGGAACGCCTTGTAGATGTGCGCATAGGGCCGGTTGCGCGCGACCGCGGGCGCGGCCACGCTCTGCAGCGGCAGCCAGAGCGGTGTCGTCAGCCGCGGCGCGAAGCCGTCGAGGGCGAAGAGCACGATGTTGCGACTGCCCGACCCCGGCAGGCCGGTGCGTTGCACGTGCTGCCAGGCGGTCCGCACCGGCACGTTGTCGACGACGCCTCCGTCGCAGAGCCGCAGCAGGTGGTGGCGCTCGAGCAGGCCGTCGAGCAGCGCGGTCATGCGCGGGTCGTCGCGGAGCACGTCGTAATGGATCACGCCCGGGACGCTCGCGGAGAAGCCGGCCGCGTCGATGGCGTCGATTTGGCGCGTCTCCTCGGAGGCGCCGAGCACCAGCCGCTGCGCCAGCCGCGGAATCCGCGCCAGCTCGGTGATGGCCGCGGTGAGCCGGCGCACGTTGCGGTGCATCGCGCGCAGGCCCCAGCGCGAGGGGTCTTCGCCGGAGATGCCCAGCATCCGCTCGTACTCCTCGAGCGGCCGCGGCAGCCTCCCGCGCCGGATCCCGGTGACGGTGACGAGCAGCGGGATGGGCAGATCGGAGATCCGCAGAGGCGAGCCGTCGGGGTGGCGGAACCAGTGCCCGATGGCGGAGCGCAGATGCAAGCGCAGCGGGCCCGGCAGCCCGTACACCGAAGGCTGCGGCACGATGCGGAAGATCCTCCGATAAGTGAGATCCTGCAGGATCTCCGGGATGCGCGCGAGATCGAAGCGCCGCTCGCGCGCGCGGAACAGCCCGAGGATGGCGCCCATCGACGAGCCGGCGATCAGCTCCGGCTGGATGCCCGCCGCCTCCAGCAGCGCGAACGCGGCGAGGTGGACGTAGCCGGTGCCACCGCCCCCGCCGCAGATGAGCACCAGGTGGCGCTCGCGGACCTCGGCGTCGAGCCGGGCGAAGGGCAGGCGATGGCCGAGCCTCTCCTCGAGCCCGGCGAGCGCGACCCGGGTCTCGGCCAGCACCGCGCGCGCCGCAGGCAAGAGCTCGTGCGGCTCGGCGAGGCGCGGCCGCTGCGGGTCGAGCAGCGGCCAGAGGATCTGCACCACGCGCTCGCGCAGTGGCCGCAGCAGGGCGGCCACCGCGACGTCGCGGCCGTCGGGCGCGCGCACGTGCCAGCAGCGCGCGAGCGACAGCGCATACCGGAGCGCCGTCTCGTCGTCCGGATGCAATCTGCCCCGCGCGGCGACGGAGGCGCGCGCGAGCTGCGCCTCCATGCCGGCCAACGGGCCGACCTCCGCGAAGCGCTCTTGCAAAAGGGTCATGGCTTGCGCGTCAGCCGCAGCTCTTGAAGGGCCTCGGCGCAGGCTGGGTTGCAGAGGAGCGCCTTCTCGAACTCGCCCTCCGCCTCGCGCACCCGGCCGAGCGCGCGCGCGATGTGGCCGCGGAAGACATAGGCGCGATCGATGCGCGGGTTGAGCGCGAGCGCGCGATCGAGCAGGGGCAGCGCCGCGGCCTCCGAGCGTTGCTCGAGCCAGGTCGCCCAGCCGAGGCAGGCGTGGAACTCGGCCTCGTCGGGGTAGAGCTGCGTGGCCTGCTCGAAGGCAACGCGCGCGCGAGAGGCGTCGCCCGCAGCCAGCAGCGCCTCGCCTTCCCGGAACCGGCTCTCGGCGTCGAGGATGCTGTCGACCGCGTCGCCGTCCGACCGCCGGACACCAGCGCGGAGCTGCAGCTCGTACTCGGTGCGCCGCCCGCGATCGGCCAGCGTGTCGTGCGCGAGCGAGAGCTGGCGGAAGATCTCCTCCGCGAAGGCGCGCGCCTGGCGGGTCGCGTCGGGCCCGAGCCGATCGGGGTGGCTCTCGCGCGCCAGCGCAGCGAACGCGTTGCGGACCTCGAACTCGCTCGCGTCGGGCGCGACGGCCAGCACCTCGAAGAGCGTCCCGCGGCGCAGATCCTGGGCGCGCGCCGCCAGCCGTTCGATCTGCTGCCGCAGCGCGAGCTCCGGCTCGGCCAGCGCGCGCTCGGGAAGCTCGGCCTCCGGCGGCGGCTCCGGCGCGCGAGGCCAACGCGACTCTGGCTCGGGCGGCGTTGCGTCGTTGGGGGCGGCGAAGTGGATCATGTTCGCGCAGCGCAGCGCATAGAGCACGCGGCGCCCGTCGTCCTCGGAGAGCCGGCCGAGCGCCGAGATGGCGAGCAGCTCGGCCACGGTCCGCCGGCCGTCGATCAGCGCGTAGAGCTGCGCCTCGTCCGCCTCGAGTCCCATGTCCTGGAAGCGGTCGAGCGGGTCGTTGGTGAACTGCACGCGACAGGCAGAAACGTCTCCCAGCGCCGCCCGCGCGCGCTCGCCGTCGTAGGCCCGCTTGACTCCTTCCAGCAGCAAGCGCGCGGGCGTCATCTCCAGCGCGATCTGTGCCCCGGGCATCGGCGCCGCAGGATTGAAGCGGTACTCGCCTTGGGCCCAGACAAAGAGCTCGAACAGCTTCTGCTCGAGCTGCAGCTGGAGCGCGTAGGCGAGGTTCGCCGGCGAGATGCAGCCCAGCTCGATCAGCTCGGTGCCCTGCATCCGCTTCGACTGCTGGCTCTTCGCCAGCGACTCCTCGCACTCGCGCAGCGTGATCAGCCGCTCGCGCACCAGCAGCTGGCCGAGCGTCTCGGCGAGCACGTTCGAGCGCACGAAGAAGGGCGCGCCCTCGCGCAGGTAGACGAGCTTCTTCACTGCCCCGGCGTGGAGCAGCAGCGCCCCCGTGGCGCGCCAGCGGTGCAGCTCGCTCAGCACCTCGGCGAGCGGAGTCTCGCGGAGGTTGCCGCGAACCAGCGAAGCGCCGCGGAAACGCGCCTGCGAGTCGGCCTCGACGGACTCCGCCTCGGCGAGGTCGGCGATGCTGGAGAGATGCTTGAGGTGCGTCTCCGCCCGCGCGCGCGACAGCTGCCGGCGGCGGTGCGAGGGATCGACGGGCGCGTCCGGGATCTGCAGCGCGCGCCTGCAGAGCGCGACGATGCGCGATGGCTCGACCGGCTTGTCCACCCACTCGACCGGCCCGACCCGATCCTCGAGCTGCCGCCTGCTCTTCGCCGCCGCGTAGACGCCGCTGATGAGAATGATGGGCAGCTTTCGTCCCTTGATGTGCTTGCGGATGTCCTCCGCCAGCTGGAAGCCATTGCGCCGCGGAAGCAGGCCATCGGTGAGCAGCAGATCGACCGGCCGCTGCAGGAAGGTGGTGAGGGCCCAGTCGCCGTCGTGCTCGGCGAGGACGGTGAAGCCGCTCTGGCGCAGCGCCTCGGCCAACACATGCTGCAGCTGGCGGTCGTCCTCGACGAGCAGGATCGTCCGCGGCGCGCTCATGCTCATGCGAGCACCGAAGCATACCGGCCACGCCTCTGCGCGGCAACGCCTGGGCCGGGGCCGGCTTGCTTCCTTCGTCCGCGGTGCACGCGCCGGAGGATAGCCCAGGTTCGTTGCCGCGCCTGTGCCGCATCGCTATGCTGCAAGCATGGTGCGAGAGACGGCGGCTCCCGAGACTTTCCGTCCCTGGGCTGCGCTGCGCACCGTGGTGCTCGCCGCCGACACCCTCTGGATCGGCGTCTTCCTTGCGCTCGCGATGATGCGCGGCGCGACGCCGGGGGCGTTCTTGTCGGCCGCCTTCTTCATCGCGCTCTTCACCGCGTGCGCCATGTTCTACAACCGGCTCGCGTTCACGGTGGCCGAGGAGGGCCTCACCGTCCGCACCTTCGCCACCGAGCGCACGCTGCGCTTCTCCGACATCCTGCGCGTGGACGTATTGCCCGGGATCGTCGGCACCTCGTACGCCATCCGCACGCGGCTGGGCTCGCTGACGTTCTCGAGCCTGCTCGCCGGGCACCAGCGGCTCTGCTCGCTGATCGTTTGGCACGCGAACCTCTCCTGACGCGTAGCTCTTCGATCAGATTTACAGATTTACTGCTCGTTCGCCCCATGAATGTCCGCTGAACTAGATTGAGCTTCCTGATGCCTTTCGCTCTTCTCGCCGGTCGCTGGCGAAATCTCCTCCTCTTCCTTCTGGTCGCCTGCGGCTGCACCCGGCGCGGCGGCGATTACGTGGTCCACCGCGCGAGCGGCGCCGTGGTGATCGACGGGGTGCTGGCCGAGGCGGCGTGGGACCGCGCAGAGAGGGCCGGGCCGCTCTTGCGCAGCCTCGACGGCAAGCCCGCGACGGCGGCCACCGAGGCGCGGCTGCTCTGGGACGACGATCACCTCTACGTCGCCTTCGTCTCGGAAGACCCGAACATCGCCACGCCGTTCTCGAAGGACGACGAGCCGCTCTACACCTCGAACGTGGTCGAGATCTTCCTCAACCCGAGCGGCGATCTCGCGCGCTACGACGAGATCGAGCTCGCCCCCTCGAACGCACTCTTCGACGCGTCGTTCACCGGCCGGCGGCAAGGCATGGACCTCGCGTGGTCGTCGCACGCGCGGCACGCCGTGCACCTCGACGGCACGCTGAACGACCCGTGCGACACCGACCGCGGCTGGACCGCGGAGCTGGCGATTCCGTTCGCCTCGCTCACCGGAATGCCCAAGCCGCGGCCCGAGCGCGGCGACAAGTGGCGCTTCAATCTCTATCGATTGCGGCAGGGCCCGGGGCAGCCCGGCGAGGGGCAGGCGTACAGCCCGCCGATGGTCGGCGATTTCCACGCCCTTGACCGCTTCGCCACCCTTCGCTTCGAGGAGTAGCGGCGCAGCCGGTGTGCGGGCTCGCGCGAACCTCACCGGTCGATCCACGGCTCGACCCGGAACGTGCGACCGTCGCTCTCGGCGAGGATCGCGCCGAGCGCGGTGGAGAAGGTGCGCGCGCCCAGCGCTTCGGTGCGCTCGACCACGTCGGCGTTGGGGAACCGGAAGCCGTTGCGCGCGCCGACGCAGTAGACCACCGCCCGGGGGCCGACGCGGCGCAGGAACGCGTCGGTGCTGCTGGTGCGGCTGCCGTGGTGCGGTGCCTTGAGCAGCTGCGCCGCGAGCGGCGCCACCCCCTGCGCGAGCTCCGCCTCGCTGAGCGCCTCGACGTCTCCGGCGAAGAGCGCCGCCACCTCGCCGTGCACGAGCCGCAGCACGATCGAGTTGTCGTTGGGGGAGCGGTCCGCTTTCCAGGGCAGCGAGGGCACCTCGATGCGCACGCCCGCGATCTCGCGCGGCGACGGCTCGCGCACCGGGACGCCGCGCTCGCGAGCCTTGGCGCGAACCGCTTCGGAGATACCGTCGCCGCGCGAGGTCATCCACAGCTCGCCGACGCGCACCCGATCGAGCAGCGCGAGCATTCCGCCCGCGTGGTCCGGGTGCGGGTGCGTCAGCACCACGAGGTCGAGCTTCGAGATGCCAAGCTCGGCGAGCGCCGGCAGCAGGTCGCGGGGCGGCCTGGGAAAAGTGCGCAGGTCGCCGCCGGCGTCGATCAAGAGCGCGTGGCCGCGGGGCAGCTGGACCAGCGTCGCGTCGCCCTGGCCGACGGCGAGGAAGGTGATCCGCAGCGCGTCCGACCAGAGCGGCGCGGCCGCGCGCGCGCAGCCGAGCAGCGCCAGCGCGCCGAAGGGCAGGGCCGCTCGCAGGAGCCGCGTGCGCGGCCGGTCCGTCCCGAGGGCGCCGGCGAGCAGCGCGACCGCGGCGTACCAGAGCGCGCAGGCCAGCAATCCAGGCGACGCAACCGCGACGGCCGCGAACGGCACCGCCGCGAAGAGCTGCGCTGCGTGGAGCGTCGCGCCGGCGAGCAGGTCGGCGAGCCACCAGAACGGCAGCGCGTCGGAGACGAGCGCGAGCGTCGCGAGCGGAATGGCCGCGAGCCCCGGCAGGAGCCCGAGCGCGTTGGCTGCGACGCTCACCAGCGAGACGCGGTGGAACGCGGCGGCGAGCAGCGGCGCGGTGCAGAGCGTGGCGGCGGCGGTGGCGCAGGCGAGCATCAGCACGTGCTCGGCGAAGCGCCGCGCGAGCTTTGGCCGCAGCGGGCGCACCAGGGGAATGAGATCGCGCAGCGGCCGCGTGAGCAGGATGAGCCCGAGCACGCCCACGACCGAGAGCTGCAGCGCGAGGTCGTGGGACGCGGCCGGATCGATCAGCGCGCAACCCGCCGCCGCGACGGCGAGGCCGGTGAGGCTGTCGCCGCGACGGCCCGCGGCGAGCGCGGAGAGCCCCAGCAGCGCGCCCAGGCCTGCGCGCATCGCCGGCCAGGGCGCGCCGAGCAGCAACACCTCGAAGACCACGAGCGGCATGGCCACGAGCGACGCCACCGCCGCCGGCCGCACCTGCGAAGCCCACGGCGTGCGCAGCCACAGCCGCGTCGCCAGCCAGCGGACGAACAGCACCACCACCGCGAGGTGCAGCCCCGATGACGCGAGCAGGTGCACGAGCCCGCTCACCGACAGCTCCTCCTCCACTTCGGGGGGCAGCAGCGATCGATCGCCAACCCCGAGCGCCGCCACCAGCGCCGCGCGCTCGGGCGTCGAGCAGAGCAGGGTGGCGCGGGCCGAAAAGCGCGCGCGCACGCCGTCGAGCCAGCGCCATAACGCAGGCCCCGGCGCGAGGACCTGTACGACTTCGAGGCTGCCCTCGGCGCCGATGCCGCGCACGGCAAGCTCGGCCCGGCGATCACGGCCGCCCGGGTTCAGCCGGGGCAGCGGCTCATGCAGCGAGCCGAAGGCGCGGAGCCGGTCGCCCCGGTGCGCGTCTCCGCGCAGCGAAGCGTAAGCGAGCGCGTCCGAGATCCGCAACACTGCGCCGTGCGGCTCGAGCGCGACCACGGTGGCCTCGACCTCGTCGCGCTCGACCGACAGGGATCCCGGCCGCGCCAGGACCGCACCCCGCAAAAGACCAAGCCCGAGGGCGAGCGCAGCCACGCGGGCCGGGCGCCACAGCGAGAGCGAGAGTGCGCACGCGGCCGCGCCGAGCGCCGCGAAAGGAGAGCCTGTGCATCCGAAGAAAGCGCCCGCGACGAACGCCGCAGACGCAAGCGCAAGTGGCCGCCGCATCCCCCGCCCCCCCCCCCGAGCCCCGGCTGACCGGCTCAAACCTCCCTTGTGGTGAGTCAAACACCCACACCAATTACAAAGGTCGGTCACGCTACACCTGCGTCGGATTGTCCGTCAAGCGGGTGTGTTGACGCGCAGTGCCGATTTGTGCTAAAACGCCTCTCATGCAGACTTTCAAGGTCGGTGACAAGGCCGTGTACCCTGGGCAGGGTGTCGGCGAGGTCATGGGGATTGAGCACAAGGACATTGCCGGCCAGCGGCAGTCGTTCTACGTGCTCAAGATCATGGAGAACGGGATGAAGATCCTCATTCCGATCAACAAGGTCGGGTCCGTGGGCCTCCGCTCG
>JAYWBT010000066.1:0-6369 GCA_043781235.1 Deltaproteobacteria bacterium | reverse complement strand
CCGACGCGAAGTCCTTTTCGTAGATCTTCACTTCCTCGGCGAGCTTGGTGATGTACGGCACGTCGATCTTGACCGTGCGGTCGCGCAGCGCCTCCATGAACTCGTTGTTCTGCAGCTTGCGATATTCCGGTTCGTTGGTATGGCCGATGATGACTTCGTCGATATCGGTCTGGGGGAATTTCTTGGGCTTGATCTTGTGCTCCTGCGACGCGCCCAGGAGATCGTAGAGGAAGGCGACGTCGAGCTTGAGCACCTCGACGAACTCGATCATGCCGCGGTTCGCGATGTTGAACTCGCCGTCGAAATTGAACGCGCGCGGGTCGGAATCCGAGCCGTATTCGGCGATCTTCCGGTAATTGACGTCGCCGGTCAGCTCGGTCGCGTCCTGGTTCTTTTCGTCCTTCGGCTGGAAGGTGCCGATGCCGATGCGATCCTTCTCGCTCATCAGCAGGCGCTTGACCCGCACGTGCCCGACCACTTTGGCGAAATCGCCTTTGTACTCGGTCATCAGCTCGCGGAAGATCAGCCGCGACGCGGGGCAGAGGTCGCCCTTCACCGGGATGGCGAAGCCCGAGTCGGGCGGACAGAGCTCGGCGAAGACCTTCTCCCGCCACTCGGCCGGGATCAGCAGCAGCGGCTCCTCGTTCATCGGCGTCTGGTAATTTTCCTTGAAGGAGGCGCCGGTGCCGTCCTCCTTCTTCTTGTCCAGGATCCACGAGAACGTGTAGAGCGCGCCGTCGGGCGAGCGCGAGTACTCCTCGACGCCCTTCTTGAGCAGCCGGACGATGGTGGACTTGGACGAGCCCACCGGCCCGTGCAGCAGGATGACCCGCTTCTCGGTGCCGTAGCCCTGCGCGGCGCTCTTGAAGACGTTGACCAGCTTCATCAGCGGCACGTCGAGCCCGAAGACCGCGTCGCGCCCGCCGAACTGCTCGTCGTGGAAGAAGTGGTAGCGGATGAGCCGCTTCTTGTTGTCGATGTACTCGGTCTTCCCGTGCGAGAGGACCATGTCGAACATGCGCTGGAACGCCGTACGCGTGACCCGCGGGTTGTCGCGCACGATCTTCAGGTACTCCTCGAAGGAGCCCTCCCAGTGCAGGTCCTTGAAGCTGCTCTTGTCCTGCAGCGCGGCGATACGGGAGACGAAGCTGGAATCGGTCTCGCGGAAGGTCTGCATGTCGAGTCATCCCCTCGGAGGACGTGGTGGGTGGTCCTTGGCAACGTAGCGCCCTGCATTCGGCATCGCAATGCGCGTTCGCGGGCGAGTTTCCTGCCGCTGACACGCTCGGCGTCCGGTGGTGCACATTTCGCAGCCGCGTGGTAGCAGCGCGACCGTGCGAGAGAGGTTTCCGGAGCCCCAGGGGGAGCCCCAGGCGAAGCGCCAGGGGTTGCAGGCGGCGCTGGGCCTCGCACTCGCCGCGCGCCTGCTGCCCTTCCTCTACGGCTGGGAACACTACGGCGACGCGCCGGTGCGCATCGAGTTGGCCGAGCGCTGGGCGCGCGCTCCGCACCTGTGGCGCGGCTTTCTGGAGGCGTACCAGTACGGGCCGCTGCACCTGACGCTGCTGGGGATGGTGCTGCGCGTGCTGCCCGATCGCTTCTACGCGCCGCGGCTGCTCTCGCTGGCCGCGGGCATGCTCTCCATCTGGCTGATCTGGCGGCTCGCGCTGCGCACCGCGGGCCCCACCGCCGCGCTGGTCGCCGCCTGCGGGCTCGCGCTCTCGCCGCTGCACATCCAATCGAGCACCACCGGCGCCAGCGAGGCCCTCTTCCTCGCGCTGCTGCTCGGCGCCATCGAGGTGTTCCTCGCCTTCGAGGCCACGCTCGTCCCCGCGCTGCTGCTCGGCGCTGCGTGCCTGATGCGCTACGACGGGCTTCTCTACGTCGGGCTCATCTCTCTGCTGTGGCTGCGCGAGCGAGGCCTCCTGCGCTCGGCCGCGCTGTTCTTCATCGCCACCGCGCCGATGCTCTTCTGGCTCTGGCTCAACTGGCACTTTACCGGCGACGCGCTCGCGCCCATCCACCACATCGACCAGGACCACCGCGAGCTTGCGGCGATGGGACTGCATTGGTTCGGCTCATTACGCTATCGCGCCTATTGCCTCGCCTATTGGCCCATCGCCGTGTGCGGAGTGGCGACGCCGCTGCTCGGCCTCGCCTCGATGGCCGGCGCGGCGCGCGCTTTGTGGACGCGATCGGAAGGCTATCGCCTCGCCGCGCTGGCCTGGATTCCCGCCGCGTATTTCACCGTTCGCGGCGCAGTGCTGGCGGACTTCCGCCCGATGTCGCGGTTCGCGCTGGTCGCCGCGACCCTCTCGCTCCCCTTCGCCTGGTCCGCACTGGAGCGGCTCCGCTGGCGCGCCGCCGCGATGGCATTGACCGTCGCGGCATTGGTCGCGACGCCGATGGCGCTGGCCGCGGTCTCGTGGAACCGCAACGGGTCGCTCGCCGAGTGGGCGCGCCCGCTCTCGCCCATCTCCTCGCTTCCGCCCGGGGTGGAGAGCGCCGCGCTCTGGCTGCGCGAGCACGCGGGCGCGGACGATTACGTGCTGGTCGAGGGCGTCTGGGACTATCTCGACGTTCCGCTCATCTTCGCCGCGCACCTGCCCGACGACCAATGGATCCGGCAGGGGTGGACTCTGGACTTCGAGGCGCGGTTGCAGCGGCACCGGCCCACGCTGGCGGTGCTGCTCTATCAAGGCGACCTGCACAATGACCGCCGCGCGTCGCCCTCCGCGACCGAACTGGCCGAGCGCTTCTCCTTCGATGGCGCACCGTTCTGCAGGCAGGCGAGCTTCGTCTATGCGAGCGTCTACCGCCGCTGCGACCTCTCGCCGACTCCGACCCGCTGATTGATAGGCTCGATCTCGCCGCAAGGTGGTCGCAAAGACGGCTATCAACCCTTCTTGTGCTTGAAGAACTGGACCTGCCACTTCTGGACAGCCCTCTCGTGGCAGGCGTAGTCGGGGCAGAACACGGTGGTGTGATCGTTGCGCGAGACGAAGAAGAGATCGTTGCACTTCATCGGATGCAGCGCCGCCACCAGCGAGGCCGCGCCCGGGTTGGAGATGGGCCCGGGCGGCAGCCCCGCGACCTTATAGGTATTGTAGGGATGAGGTCGCAATAGATCGGCCTTATGGATGTTCCCGTCCCATTTGAAATCATTCTCGAGCAGCACGGCATAGATCACCGTCGGATCCGTCGCGAGCCGCATTCCCTTCTTCAATCGATTGTGGAAGACGCATGAGATACGCGACCGCTCGCCAGGCTGGCCCGTCTCCTTCTCCACGATCGACGCGAGTGTCACCGCCTGCAGCTCGTTGAGCTTCACCTCGGGCAGCCGCTGCGCCTGCGCGTCCTTCCACGCCTGCTGGAAGCGCGCGACCATCGCGCCGATGATTCCGCTGCAACCCGCCCCGCGCGTGACCGAGTAGGTGTCGGGAAAGAGAAAACCCTCCATTGAGCTGCCCGGCACGCCGAGCCTCTTCGCCTGCGCGGGCTCGCGCGCGAGCCGGAGGAACTCGTCGGCCGCGCACAGCCCGGTCGCGCCGACGATGGGCGCGATCTCGTCTGCGCGCAGACCCTCAGGAACGGTGAAGCGATAGAGCTTCACCTCGCCGCGCGTGAGCTTGCCGAGCACCTCGTCCGGAGTCTGCGCGCCGTCAAATTCGTACTCGCCCGCCTTGGGGCTCGCGCCGCGCCGGAAGAAGTGCAGGTGCGTGTAGAAGCGCGCGTCGCTGGAGACCACGCGCGCGTCGGCGAGCAGCTTCGCCAGCGCGTGCGGCCCGCTCCCGGCCGGCACGGTCACCACCCGCGCGCCCTGCCCGAACGGTGTCGAGGCGAAGCTCCGCTCGGCGGCGAGCTCCCACGCGGCCAGGCCGAGCGCGGCGATCACCAACAGGGCAAAGAACCAGAGGATGGCGCGTTTCATTTTCATGGCGGCCCGGGGAAATTACCCGATCTCCGCTTCGGCGGCAGCCAGCTCTTCCTGCTTGTGCTCCCAGCGGGCGTAGAGTTCTTCGAGCTTGGCGCTGGCGTCACGGTAGGCGGTGACCAGCGGCGTCGAGCGCGCGGCATCGGCGAAGGTCGCGGGATCGGCGAGCTGCGCCTCCGCCTCTTTTTTGCCCTTCTCCAGCTCGGCGATGCGCGCCTCGAGCGTGGCGATCTCCTTCTTCAGCGGCCCGAGCGCTTTCTGGACCTTCTCCCGCTGCGCGGCTCGCTCCCGGCGCGCGTCCTTTCCGGCGTCTTTCGAGGGCCCCGTCTCCGACCCGGACCGGCCGCGCGGCCCCGCTGCGGCGGCGGCGCTCGCGGCGGCTTCTTTCCGGCGGCGCTGCCAGTCTTCGAGATCGCCCGGCTGCGCGTCGATGCGCCCGTCCTTGACCTCCCATACCTGCGTCGCCAGCCCATTCACGAACGAGCGATTGTGCGAGACGAAGAGCAACGTCCCTGCATATCGCGTCAATGCTTCAATCAATGCCTCGCTGCTATCGAGATCGAGGTGGTTCGTCGGCTCGTCCATCAGCAGGAAGTTCGACGGCACCACCAGCAGCTTCGCCAGCGACACGCGCGCGCGCTCGCCGCCCGAGAGCACGCCGATCTTCTTGTCGACGTCGTCGCCGCTGAAGAGGAACGAGCCGAGCACGCCGCGCACCCACGACTGCGGCTGCGTCGGCACCAGAGAATGAACTTCATCGAGGATGGTCCGCGAAGGATCGAGCGATTCCGTATGGTGCTGCGCGAAGTATCCCAGCACCACGTTGTGGCCGAGCTCGGCGGTGCCCGCGTCCGGGTCGGTCTCGCCCGCAAGGATCTTGAGCAGCGTGGTCTTGCCCGCGCCGTTCAAGCCAATCACCGCGATGCGGTCGCCGCGCAGCACCTGCCCCGACAGCCTGTGGTAGATCACGTTCTCGCCGTACCGCTTGCTGACGTTCTCGAGCCGGGCCACCTCGCGCCCCGACCGCGGCGCTTCGGGAAAGCGGAAGCGCACCGTGGCGCGCTCCTCGCGCAGCTCGATGATCTCTTCCTTTTCGAGCAGCTTGAGCCGGCTCTGCGCCTGCTTCGCCTTGCTCGCCTTGGCCTTGAACCGCTCGACGAAGGCCATCATCTGCGCGCGCCGCCGCTGCTGCTTGTCGGCCTGCGCGACCAGGTTCTCCTCTTCGGCCGCGCGCAGCTCGAGGTAACGCTCATAGTTGCCGGCATAGCTGCGCAGGCCTTCCACCTCGAAGCTGAGCACGCGGTCGATCTGCCGGTCGAGGAACTCGCGGTCGTGGCTGACCAGCAAAAGCGCCTTGCCACTGCGCAGGAGGAAGTCGTCGAACCATTCGAGCGTCGGCACGTCGAGGTGGTTCGTGGGCTCGTCGAGCAACAGCAGCTCGGGGTCTTGCAGGAGCAGCGAGGCGAGCGCGGCGCGCATGCGCCAGCCGCCGGACAGCTCGCGCGCGTCGCGGCCGAGTTGCGCCTGCGGGAAGCCGAGGCCGCTCAGGATCTCCTCGGCGCGGTGCCGGCCGTAGCGCTCATCGTGGTGCGCGAGGTGCTCGTGGAGGTCGGCCAGCTCGCCGGCGATCTCGAGCTGCTCCTCGCCGGTCGCGGTGCCCACCGCCTCTTCCGCCAGCTCGATGCGGGTGGTGAGCTCGGTGCGTCCCGGCACGCTGGCGAGCACGCCGTCGATGATCGAGCCCGGCGGCAGCTCGCCCAGCTCCTGCGGCAGGTAGCCCGCGCGCGCCTTGCGGACGATCTGGATCTCGCCCTCGTCCGGCTCGATGCTGCCTGCCACGATCTTCATCAGCGTGGACTTGCCGGTGCCGTTCGGCCCGATCAGCCCGACGCGATCGTGGTGGCCGATGGCGAAGCTCGCGCCGTCGAGGATGATCTTCTTTCCGTAGCGGAGCGAGACTCCGCGCGAGTGCAGCAGTGACATGGGCACAGGGCTATAATCGATTCGCGGATGGTTCGCGCGATCAACTCGCAGGACCTTGGCGGCGCGCTCCATCATCCGGATTTCGTCCGCCTGCTGCAGTGACCGCCGCGCGGTGATGGTGGTCACGACTGCATGCGCTTGCTCCCTGCACTGATTTGCCTGTCGGCTCCGGCGTTCGCCGACCCGACCCATCTCTCGCTCTCGGCGGGGCTCGGGCACAGCCATTCCATTCTCGGCGCTCGCCTCGAGCTCGCCGACGAGAGGCTAGTTCGTCCCCAGCATCAGCGTCTTCAAGCGCTCGAGCGCGTCCTGCGTTTTGCTCACGTAGCCCGACTGCGCGCCCACGCGCTGCGCGGTGGAGAGCGTCTGCTCGTAGATGCGGATGGCCTTCCCGATCAGATTGCGCACCTTCTCCCGCAGCGCGCTCCGATAGAGCCCGCGCTGCTCCTCGG
>JAYWBT010000065.1:0-45997 GCA_043781235.1 Deltaproteobacteria bacterium | reverse complement strand
CCGGCGATCGCGGCCGCGCGACGGCCGCTCGGTCCGGCCGCGGGGCCCGCGCCGGCGCCAGACCGCCGCGGATGGCCGCCGGCGCGGGGCATGGAAGTCGCGCCGGGCGGAAGGCCATTTCTGCTGTCACGCTCGGGGACCATGACATGAAAGGCGGATTCTTGCGCTGGCCGTCGCTGCGATCAAGCGCGCGGACGGCGGCCGCGGCGGACGCGCTCGAGCAGCTCCCTGAGCAGCGCGATCGGGTCCTTTCGGGGCGCGGGCGCGGGCGCGCTCTTGAGCGGTCCGAAGACGGCGTCATTGGCCTTGGCCGAGCGGCCAGCGACGGCCGACCCCCGCGCGGGCGTGGCCGCATCCAGCCTCTCGGCCTGCTGGAGATTGGCGCGCGCGCCGGGGCTCGAGAGCGCGCGCAGCTCCTCGAGCCGCTCGCGCAAGAGCTCGTTGACCGGGCTGCGCGAGACGGCGCGCTCGTACGCCTGCGCCGCCGCGCCGAAGCGGCCCGAGCTCGCGTGCATCTCGCCCTGCTCGGCATCGCTGAGCGATTCGGTGGCGGGGCCCTCGGGCTCGTCCGGCTCCGCGCGGCGCCGGCTCACCAGCTCGGAGGGCTGCAGCAGGGCGCGCACCGACTCCATCCGCTGCCGCACCCGCTCGTCATCGGGATTCTGCGCGAGGTGGGCCTCGAAGTGCTCGATGGCGACCAGCAGCTCGCCGCGACGCACCGCGCGCTCGGCCCGCTGCTCCAGCTCTGGCGCTCCGGCGTGCATGCTTCCCATGAGACGCGCGCCGCCGGCCACTGTCAATGATTCAGCCCTCGCCGAGGGCCGCTCGGTGTCGAGGCCCGCCCGGTGTAGCCGCAGGCGGACATCCCTCCCCGGCGACGCTAGGCTGGTTCGCGCGGGGCGGGGAGCAGGCCGCGGCTGCGGCTCTCCAGCGCCAACTGGTGCAGCCCTTCGATGGCGCTGGGATAGCGCGGCACGAAACCGAGCAGCCGGAGCCTCTGCGTGTCGTAGTAGCGATCCGCGGCGAGCTGCTCGAGCAGGTCGGGCTCGAGCCGCGGCGGCGCGGTCCTCGGCTGCCCATCGAACGCCTTGCGCCAGGCGCGCGCGAGCCTGCGGTTGAGCGGCCGCCAAAGCATCCAGGCCGGCAGCCGGCGCGCCATCCACAGGAGAGCGCGCGCGGGCGCGGGCGAGTAAGGGATGCGACCCGCCTCGCGCGCGCCCGCGGCTTGCAGCACCGCCCGCGCCAGCTCCTCGAGCGGGAGCGGCACGTCGTCGGCGACGTTGAAGGCTCGCCCGTCGTGCGAGGCGGCCTCGCGGGCGAGCAGCACCGCTGCCTGCGCAACGTCGTGCGCGTGCACGGTGTGGACCACCGGCCCCCGGCGCGGCAGCCAGAGCGAGCGGCCCTCGCGCGCCGCCAGCGCCGCCACTACCAGCGCCACAGCCAGCCCGCGCCGCTGCCGCGGGCCGTAGGTGAGCGCGGGCCGCAGCACCATCAGCTTGAGGCCGCGCGTGCGGCGCCAGAGGAACGCCTCGCGCTCGACCGCCCAGCGAGTCTCGCCGTGCGCGTCCACCGGCTGCTTGATCTCGCTCTCCTCGCAGGGGAGGTTCGCGGGCCGGCCGTACACGGCGCAGCTCGAGAGCAGGAGCAGCGTCGCCTGCGCGTCGATGGCCGCCGCCATGGCCGCGCGCACCATCGCCAGCGCCTCGCCGCGTTCGCCCGTGCCGGGGAACGCGGCGTGCGCCACCAGCCGGACTCCGCGCGCCTGCCCTGCGGCGAAGAGAGCGCCCTCGGGCCGGCCCAACTCGGCAAACGACGCGGACGCCCCAAGTGACTGGAGCAGCGACAGGTCGGCGCCGGGACGATCGATCGCCCGCACCTCCCATCCCTCGCGCAGGAACGCCTCGCAGACGTGCGAGCCGATCAGTCCCGCTGCGCCGGTGACGAGCACTGCTGCCTTGCCTTGCACGACAGGTTGGGTAGCCCGCCGCGGCGCGCGACGCAACTGTAGGTGCGAATCCTCCTTTTGCGATCCCCGGCGTCCAGTTATGCTGCCTGATCGGGGGAGTGTCCCGCTTGATCGACGGCCTGGAGCTGCTGCTGGTCGAACGCTGCCCCGACTTCGTGGTGGTGCTCGACGGCGACTTGAAGGTGGTGAGGGCGAGCACGGGCCTCCGCGGCGCGGTCCCTCTAGTCTCGCCCGGGCAGGCCTTCCTCAACTCCCTCGACGACCCCTCCCAAGCGCGCCTGCGGCACGCCCTCTCGCTCGATCACGCCGCCACCGGCGCGCTGACGCTCGAGCTGATCCACCGCGGGCGCGAGCGGCTGGTGACCGCGTCGTACCGCTTCTTCGCGCTCGAGCGCCCCCACGTCGGCGGCATCGGTCGCGAGGTGGCCACCGGTCCGGATCTGGTCGACCAGGTGGAGGCGCTGCGACGCCGCTACCAGGAGTCGGTCTCGCAGCTCGCCTCGCTGACCGGACGGCTGCGCGAGCTGGCCATGATCGACTCGCTCACCGGTGTGCTCAACCGCCGCGCTTTCCTCGATCACGCCGACGGTGAGTGGGTCCGCCACCGCCGGCACAAGCACGCGCTCTCGTGCGCGATGATCGACGTGGACGGCTTCAAGCGCATCAATGACACCTTCGGCCACGCGGCCGGCGACGCGCTGCTGCAGCACATCGGCGCGCTGCTCCGCGCGACGCTTCGCGCGAGCGATCTACCGGCGCGGCTCGGCGGCGACGAGTTCGTCGCGCTGATGCCCGAGACCAACCTCGAGGGCGCGCTGGTGCTCGGCGAGCGGCTGCTCGCGCGGCTGGCCGCTCGCCCGCTCACCGCGCTCGACCAGAGCATCGCCGCCACGCTCTCCATCGGCGTGGCCAGCGCCGACGGCGTCAACAGCCTTGAAGACCTGCTGGCCAAGGCGGACGCGGCGCTCTACCGCTCCAAGAAGGACGGCCGCGCGCGGGTGTCGACGGCCGACTGATCTATTTATGCGGCTGGCGCCCGGACAACCAGTCTGGGCGGAACAGCTGTATGGACGCCCGACCCTGGTTCCACTCGTCCCGGGGCTATTCAACTCGCCCACTGATTCTGCTGAAGAGCCAATTTATGTAATACCTCTCGTAAGCGCGCTGCTCGCGATCGCCATAGGCGCGGTCGATCACCGCCCCAAAAAGCAGCACGGGAATGGGGATCCTTGCATCTGTAATCGGCGATCGTCCGCGTCAGCACACCATCAGAGTTTTCCGAGCCACGACTGAGGACCGCAACCCAGTCTCAATCTAAAAGCGGAACCGCAAAGCAGTCCTCTCAGTCGACGCGCTCCTGTTTGCCGGGAGAAGCGTTTGTGAAAGCCAGCGATGGGTTCCGGCCCGCATGAATTGGGTCTCCGCTTACCGCGATTCATCATCAGCTGCCGCGCTGGATGGAGATCTGCGCGAGCCGATCGCGCAGTCCAGGATCGCGCGCGACCAGCCGTTTGCGTTGGGCGCTGAACTCGGTCGCGCTGAAGGCGGGGCTCACCAGCGCTGAGAGCTCCCCCTCGCCGTCGCCGAAGATGGCTCGTACCAACTCGCCGTGCGGGCCCTCGAGCGCGTCGGTGCACTCCTCTGCTGCGGCACCTCCGGCGCGGTCGCCGCCGGGAACCGCGCTTTCGCTCCAGAGCTCGAGGCGCCGCGCGAAGCGCGCCTCGGGCGCGGTGAAGAACCACTCGCGCGCCAGCGCGTCCTGCGCCCACGAGGCGGTGTGGTCGCGGAAGGTCCAGAGGAAGCCGCGGCGGAAGTCCGTGGCGGCGACCAGGCCCTCGTCGAACTTCGGGATGTCCCAGGCCTCGCGGTAGATCTCGAACAGCTCCCCGGCGACCTCGCCGCGGCACTGCGCTTCGATGAAGTCGGCGCGGGCGGGCGCGACGGAGCGCAACTCGCGGGCGGCGGCCGCGTACAGCGCGAGTGGCTCATCCAGCGCAGCGGTCCGCGCCGCGAGGATCGCCTGCAGCGACGGCAGGGAAAGATCGAGCACCACGCGCACCTCGAAGGATGACAGAGGGCCCGCCTCGCTGGCCGGCACCGGGAAACGCGGAGGGCCCCGCCATCGCTGGCCGGGGCCCCTGCTGAAGAGCCGAAATTCTCAGCAGCGCGACTTAGGCGCGGACCTGCGGCTCGGCGCCGCCTTCCTTGCCCTCGACCGGCGCCACGCCCTCGGCGGGGGGAGGGTTCTTCGCCGCCTTCTCGAACGGATCCTCCTCGAGCGCGTGGCGGAGGACGTCGTCCATCGAGTGGACGAAGATGAACTCCATCTCCTTCTTCGCCTGCTCGGGCACGTCGAGAAGATCCTTCTTATTACGCTCCGGCATGATGATCCGCTTGATGCCCGCGCGGTGTGCCGCGAGCACCTTCTCCTTGATGCCGCCCACCGGCAGCACCAGCCCGCGCAGCGTGGCCTCGCCGGTCATCGCCACGTCGCCGCGGACGCGGATGCCGGTGAGCAACGAGGTCAGTGCGGTGAAGATGGTCACGCCCGCCGAAGGACCGTCCTTCGGAATGGCGCCCGCCGGGAAGTGGATGTGGATGTCCTGCTTCTCGAGGAATCGCGGGTCGATGCCGATCTTCGCTGCCTTGTTGCGCGTGTAGCTCATCGCCGCCTGGCACGACTCCTTCATCACGTCGCCGAGCTGTCCGGTGAGCGTGAGCCCGCCCTTGCCGGCCATGCGGGTCGCTTCGATGAAGAGCAGGTCGCCGCCCGACGCGGTCCAGGCGAGGCCCGTGGCCACACCCGCCACCTCGGTGCGCTCGGCCACCTCCGAGTAGTGCCGCTCGGGCCCGAGGATGATCTCCAGCTCTTCGGGCGTGATCACGCGCTTGACG
Organism: Deltaproteobacteria bacterium; assembly: GCA_043781235.1. Lineage (GTDB taxonomy): Bacteria > Myxococcota > Myxococcia > Myxococcales > 40CM-4-68-19 > JANYKT01. The sequence goes on along the minus strand of JAYWBT010000065.1, from coordinate 41,136 downwards.
GTCGAGCCCTTGGCCACGTCGACCGCGACCGCGCGGCAGACGTCGGCGATGGTGCGCTCCAGATTGCGGACGCCCGCCTCGCGCGTGTAGCCGGTAATGAGCTTGGACAGCGTCGCCGGCATCAGCTCGATGTTCTCCGCCGAGAGGCCGTGCTCCCTCACCTGCTTGGGGATGAGGTGGTTGCGCGCGATGTGCTCCTTCTCCTCGAAGGTGTACCCGGGCAGCTCGATGACCTCCATGCGGTCGCGCAGCGGCGGCGGGATCGGATCCATCTGGTTCGCCGTGGCGATGAACATGATCTTCGAGAGGTCGTACGGGACGTCGAGGTAGTGATCGGAGAAAGTGTTGTTCTGCTCCGGATCGAGCACCTCGAGCAGCGCCGCGCTCGGGTCGCCGCGGAAGTCGGCGCCGAGCTTGTCGATCTCGTCGAGCATCAGCACCGGGTTGATCGAGCCGGCCTTCTTCATCGACTGGATCACGCGGCCGGGCAGGGCGCCGACGTAGGTGCGGCGGTGCCCGCGGATCTCTGCCTCATCGCGCACTCCGCCCAACGAGAGGCGCACGAATTTGCGGCCGGTGGCGCGCGCGATGCTCTGGCCGAGCGAGGTCTTGCCCACGCCGGGAGGCCCGACCAGGCAGAGGATGGGTCCCTTCATGTCGTTCTTGAGCTTGCGGACCGCGAGGTACTCGAGGACGCGCTTCTTCACCTTCTCCAGCGAGTAGTGGTCCTTCGCCAGCACCTCGCGGGCGTTCTCGATGTCGAGGTTGTCCTCGGTCTTCTTGCTCCAGGGCAGATCGGCGATCCACTCGAGGTAGGTGCGCGCGACCGTGTACTCGGACGAGGCCGTCGGGATGCTCTTGAGGCGGTTGAGCTCCTTGTTGGCGACCTTCTCCACATCGGGCGGCAGGCCGAGCTTCTTGAGCCGCTCGCCCAGCTCGTCGAGCTCCTCCTCCTCCTCGCCCAGCTCGCCCAGCTCCTCCTTGATTGCCTTGAGCTGCTGGCGCAGGTAGTACTCGCGCTGGGTCTTGGACATCTCGCCCTTGACCTGCGAGTCGATCTTGCTGCTGAGCTTGAGGATCTCACGTTTGCGATTGAGAAGCTCGAGGACGAGCTTCATCCGGTCCTTGAGGTCCACGGTTTCCAATACTTGCTGCTTCTCCTCGATGGGGACATCGACATTGGCGGCGATCAGGTCCGCCAGGTGGCCCGGCTGGGTGATGCTCTCCACCAATTCGGTGGCCGCGGCCGGGAGCTCCGGCATCATCTCGATCACTTCGCGCGCAAGCTTCTTGAGGTTGATGCCGAGGGCTTCGACCTCGACCTCCTCGGACGGCGTCTTGTCCTCGACCGGCTCGATCCGCGCCTTGAGGTACGGATGCTCCTGGACCAGCTCGACGACCCGGAAGCGCGCGAGGCCCTGCACGACGAGCGAGTAGTTGTCCTCGCCCATCTTGAGCAGCTTCACGATGCGCGCGACCGTTCCCATCGAGTGCAGGTCGGCCGCGCCGGGATCCTCTTCTTCCGCCTTTCGCTGCGTGACGACGCCGATGACCTGATCGTCCCGCACCGCGTCCTTGATGAGCGCGATGGTCTTCTGCCGCCCGACCGCCAGCGGCAGCACGCCGCCCGGGAAGAAGACGCTGTTGCGCAGCGGGAGGATGGGAAGGACGGAAGGAATGTCCTCCTTGTTGATCAAACCCGGCGCCGCCGGAGTCACGATCTTGCCTTTTTCGGACATCGTTTTGTCCCTCCGTGCCTGCTGGCTGGCTATCGAATACGAAAACTGATTCTTCGTGTCTAACTAGGATTTCGCAATGTAGCTACGCGAGGCGCACTGGCAACAGCATGCCGCAAGAAAGCTGCCGGGCGACCTGCCGGACCCTTGACGCCCCGGCCCGCCGTCCAAACCTTGCGGCCAGCCTCGGAACCTCTGGGGGGTCAGGAACCGCATGCGCTCGCAACGCCTCATGGCCATCACCTTGCTCGCCGCGGTCGCCGCCTGCCAGAGCTACGTCGCGGTGCCTGTGCAGCCCGTGACACTCGTGGCGGTCCAGCAACACGCCAAGGTGCGCGTCGCCACCAAGGCGGACGTGCTGCTGGTGGTGGACGATTCGTTCTCGATGACCGGCAAGCAGCAGCGGCTCGCGCAGGCGCTCCAGGGCTTCACCGCGGAGCTCGACGGGCTGCAGCCGCCGATCGATTACCAGGTCAGCGTGGTGACGACCTCGGTGGCGGAGCGGTTTGGCGCCTGCGGGCCGGCAGGCGATGCCAACGCCGCCGCCTCGTGCGACAGCGACTGGGGCGAGACCAACTTCGTCTGCGACGCAGGCCTCGCCTGCTTCCGCTCCTTTCCGGGGGCGGGCAAGCTGCGGGACGCGCCGCCCTCGGCGAACGGTATCCTCCGCCGCCGCGACTACACCGCCGCCGGCTTCGCGAGCTACCTGGCGCAGACGGTGGTGAGCGTGGGCACCGGCGGGGCGCGCCAGCCGCAGGGCATGGAGGCGATGCGCCTCGCGCTCTCCAATCCGGCCTCGGGCCTCGTGCGCGATGGGTCCAAGGTGGTGGTCGCGTTCTTCAGCGATGCCGAGGACTGCTCGGATCCGCAGCACCGCTTCTCGGCGCTGACGCGCGACCCGACCACCGGCGCCGTCCACGACCGCTGCGCCGACGACGCGAACAATGACGGCCTCAGCCCCACCTCCATCGAGCCGGTCGCGACCTACGTGAACTTTCTCCGCGAGAGCCTCAAGAACACGGACGGCAGCGCCAAGGAGATCGAGATCTCCGCCATCGTCAGCCTCAAGGACAACACCTCCGATCCCGGCCTCTGCAGCAACCCTGCCTGCGACGCGGCCTGCGACAGCGCGCAGGGAACGACTGCCTGCCAGCAGCGCTGCGCGCAGGCGCCGACCTACGCCATCTGCATCGCCGACTGCGCGTCCGAATGCCACGGCTTCTGCGGCGGCGCAGTGCCGGGGCGGCGCTACCTCGAGCTCGCGTACGCGTTCTCGGGCATCGCCGCCAACGTCTGCAGTGACGACGCGAGCGGGCCGCTCGGTCGGCTGGCGGCGGTGATCGGCATCCCCACGCAGGTCGTGCTTCGCACGCAGCCCACTGCCGAGGCGTACCTCTCGGTGCACGTCCAGCGCGGCACGCAGACGCTCACCTGCGACCAGGGCGTGGGGTACCAGCTCGTGCAGACCAGCGATGGCCCGGCGGTGAAGTTCCTCGGCGACTGCGCGCTGCAGCCCGACGACATCTGGGACGTGCGCTACCTCGCGAACGGCTAGGCCGCGGCCAGGCCAGCGGCGACGGCTGGCCTGCCGAGTCGAGCGGTGATACGACCTCCGCTCCCCGGAGGTCGTGCATGCGTTTCGCGCTCGCGCTTGGTCTCGCTTTCTCCGCCGCTGCGTCCGCGCAGCAGGCCCAGGCGCCGTCATGGACCGCGCGCTTCGACGAGGTGTGGAAGCACCGCGACCAGCCCGCCGCGATGAAGGAGATCGGCGCCATCATCAAGGCGCAGATCGTCTCCGACCCCGACTCCTTCGAGACCAACTGGCGCCTCGCGCAGGTGTACGTCTGGGAGGCGAACGGCGCTGACGGCGACCACAAGGCCGACCTCGGCCAGGCGGGCTGGGAGGCGGGTGACAAGGCCATCCTCGCCAAGCCCGAAGACGTGCGCGGCCATTATCTTGCCGGCACCGGGCTCGGGCTCTACTCCGAGGGCGTCGGGATCCTGCAGGCCTTGAGCAAAGGCCTCGAGGGCAAGTTCCGCGAGCGGATCCAGGCCTCGCTGCGCATCGACAAGGACTATCTCGACGGCGCGCCGCAGGTGGTGTGGGGCCGCTACTTCTACAAGCTGCCCTGGCCCAAGCGCGACATCGGCGAGTCGATCAAGGTGCTCTCCGCCGCGGTGCAAGGCCACCCGAAGAACCTGCGCGCGAAGCTCTACCTCGCCGACTCGCTGCTCGAGGACGAGAAGGGCGCCGAGGCGAAGAAGCTGATGCAGGAAGTGGTGGACGCGCCGCGCGGCGACGATCCGGCGGAAGAAAAACGCATCAAGGATCAGGCGAAGAAATGGCTGTCACAACACTGAAGGGGCAACCGGCAATGGCCATCGCAGAATCGCAGCTCAGCTCGATGCAGAAGGCGCGCAGCGACCTCGCCGATGTGCAGTCCGTGGCGGGGCTGTTCCGGCACCGCCTCGCCTCCGACGGCCAGCGGACCTGCGCGCGCTTCAAGCAAGGCGGCACATGGAAGGATCTCAGCTGGGCCGGGCTCGCGGCGCAGGCCGAGGAGGCCGCGTGGGGGCTGATCGCCCTCGGCGTGAAGAAGGGCGACATGGTCGCGCTGATCGGCGCCACGCGCATCGAGTGGACGGTGTGCGATCTCGCTGTCGCTTTCGTCGGCGCGGTGGCGGTGCCCATCTACCACTCCAACACCGCAGAGGAGATCCAGTTCATCCTCGAGAACAGCGCCGCGACCGCTGCGCTGGTCGAGGACAACAAGCAGCTCGCCAAGCTGCAGGCGGTGCGGGCGAAGCTCGCCAGGATCGCGAGCGTCGTCCTGATGGAGGGCGAAGGGCCGTCGGGCGGCTGGTCCCGCTCGCTCGAGCAGCTGAAAGCGCTGGGCCGCGAACAGAAGGCGAAGACGCCCGGCGAACTCGACCTGCGCTTCGCCGCGCAGACGCGCGACGACCTCTCGACCATCATCTACACCTCGGGAACCACCGGCGTGCCCAAGGGCGTGATGATCACCAACGACAACATGATCTTCACCGCTGAGGTCACCGTCGGCTCCGGCCTGCTCGGCCGCGAGGACAGCCACCTCTTGTTCCTGCCCTTCGCGCATTCGTTCGCGCAGATCATCAAGACCGCCTGGTTCTGCAGCGGCCTCACCATGATCTTCGCCGAGTCGGTGGACAAGCTGGTGGACAACGCCGGCGAGACCGGGCCCACCGTGCTGTCGGCGGTCCCGCGCGTGTACGAGAAGGCGTTCAACAGTGTGATCGCCTCGGGCATGGCGGGCAAAGGACTCTCAGGCACGCTCTTCAAGATGGCCCTGCGCGAGTTCGAGATGTACGCCAAGGCGAAGGACAAGGGCGAGGCGTACTCGTCGTTCGCCTTTTTGCTGGCGAAGCGTCTCGTCTTCCCCAAGATCCGCGAGAAGTTGTCCAAGAGGTTCGGCGGCAGGATGAAGCAGTTCGTCTCCGGCGGCGCGCCGCTGGCGAGGAAGATCGCCTACTTCTTCGACCTGCTCGGCTTCCAGATGCTCGAGGGCTACGGCCTCACCGAGACCATCGCCTGCACCAGCATCAACCTGCCGGGCCAGACCAGGCTCGGAACCGTGGGCCGCGCCTTCCCCGGCATTGAGGTGAAGATCGCCGAGGACGGCGAGATCCTCGAGCGCGGCCGCAACATCATGCGTGGCTACCTCGGGCTGCCCGACGCGACCGCCGAGGTGATCGACAAGGACCGCTGGTTCCACACCGGCGATATCGGCGAACTCGACAGCGACGGATATTTGAGAATTACCGATCGCAAAAAGGATTTGATCAAGACCAGTGGCGGCAAGTACATCGCCCCGCAGGCCATCGAGGGCGCGCTCAAGACCATGAGCGAGCTGATCTCGCAGGTGGTGGTGATCGGCGACAAGCGCAGGTATGTCTCGGTGCTGATGACGGTGGCGGAAGATCAGGCTCGCAAGGTGTCCGGTTCGTCCAGCTATCCCGAGGCGTCGCGGTCGCCTGCGGTGCGCGCCAGGGTGCAGGAGGCGGTGGACAAGCTGAACGCGACGCTGCCGCAGTACGAGACCATCAAGCGCTTCACCATCCTCGACCGCGACTTCTCGCAGGAGCAGGGCGAGCTGACGCCGACCCTGAAGGTCAAGCGCAAGGCATGCACGGTCAAGTACGCGAAGCAGATCAACGCCATGTACGACGGCGAGTCGGCGGACTGAGAGAGTTAACAGTTGAGAGTTGAGAGTTGCCGCCGACTCTCAACTGTTAACACTCAACGGTTAACTCTCCTCGCAGGTCGAGACAGACGCGGCCGGCGCGCACCACCAGCGCCGCGTGCTCGACGCCCGCATGGTACGGCAGGTGGGCCGGGTCGCGCGTCGCCCAGAGCACGAGATCACCCCGCAGGCCGGGCGCGAGGCGCCCGCGATCGTCGAGCCGCAGCGCGCGCGCGCCGCCTGCGGTGCAGGCCCAGAGCGCCTGCGCGGGTGTGAGGCCGGCCAGCAGGCACCCCGCCGCGAGCAGCAGCGAGACGCTCTCGATGCGCTGGGTGCCTGGATTCAGGTTCCCGCCGAGCGCGACCGGCACGCCCCCCAGCAGAAATAGCGCGGCCTGTGCAGGGCGTGTTTCGCGCAGAAACCACGCCGCGAGGGGGAGCAGCACCGCCGCGGTGCCGGCGCGCGCGAGCGCCGCGACCCCCGCGTCGCTGGTGCGTTCGAGGTGATCGGCGCTCGCGCAGCGAAGCCCGGCGGCGAGCTCTGCGCCGCCGCCCTCGGTCAGCTGATCGGCATGGAGATGCGGGACCAGTCCCGCGCGCGCGCCCGCCTCCAGCGCGGCCCGGCACTCGGCGGGCGTAAACGCGCCCTGCTCGCAGAAGGCGTCGCAGCCGCGCGCGAGGCCGAGCCGCGCCGCCTCGGGCGTCAGCTCCTCGACCACCGCGCGCACCCAGGAGCCGCGATCGGTGTCCTGCGGCACCGCGTGCAGGCCAAGCAGGGTGGGCACCACCTCGCAGGGGGCGTCCACGGCAGCGGCGCGGATGAGCCGCAGCAGGCGCAGCTCCTCCGCGACCGAGAGGCCGTAGCCGCTCTTCACCTCGACGGTGGTGACCCCGCCGCGCGCGAGCCGGTCGATGCGTGCGCGCGCGCCGAGCACCAGCTCCTCGTCGCTCGCGGCGCGGGTCGCGCGCACGGTGGAGGCGATGCCGCCGCCCGCGCGCGCGATCTCGAGGTAGCTCGTCCTCGCCAGCCGCGCCGCGTGCTCGCCCGCGCGGTCGCCGGCGAAGAGCAGGTGGGTGTGCGGCTCGATCAGGCCGGGCGTCAGCAGCGCGCCGCGGGCGTCGATGATCCGGGCGGCAACTCGTGCGCCGCGCGCATCGAGCGAATCGCCGGTTGGCGCGTCTGCGCTGGCCCCGACGTACGCGATCTTTCCGTCCTCGCCGATCGCGACCGCACCGTCTTCGATGAGCCCGAGCGGCCCATCGCCCTGGTCGGGCTGCGCGCCGTTCATCGTCGCGACACGCGCGTTCCTGACGACGATCATGCGAGCTCCGCGCGAGCGATGAGGGGCGTGCGCGCGATCGCCGCGAGCTGCTCAGTCCGCGCGATCCCAGCGAGTGTCTCCGTGCGAGCAGTCCCCGCGCGCGTCACCGCGTCAGGCCCGGGATCGAGACGCCGCGCTCGCGCGCGACCTGGATGGCCTCTTCGTACCCCGCGTCCGCGTGGCGCAGAACGCCCATCGCCGGATCGCTGGTGAGCACGCGCTCGAGCCTGCGCGCCGCCGCCGCGGTGCCGTCCGCGACGATGACCTGCCCCGCGTGCAGCGAGTACCCGATGCCGACGCCGCCGCCGTGGTGGAACGACACCCACGAGGCGCCGTTCACCGCGTTGACGAGCGCGTTCAGGATGGGCCAGTCGGCGATGGCGTCCGAGCCGTCCTTCATCGCCTCGGTCTCGCGGTTGGGCGAGGCGACCGACCCGCAGTCGAGGTGGTCGCGGCCGATGACGATGGGCGCCTTCACGCGGCCCGATGCGACCAGCTCGTTGAAGAGCAGGCCGGCCTTGGCGCGTTCGCCGTAGCCGAGCCAGCAGATGCGCGCCGGCAGCCCCTGGAACTTGACCCGCTTGCCGGCGAGCTCCAGCCAGCGCAGCAGCGACTTCTTCTGCGGGAAGAGCTGCGCGAGCGCGCGGTCGGTCTCGAAGATGTCCGCCGGGTCGCCCGAAAGCGCCACCCAGCGGAACGGGCCCATGCCCTCGCAGAAGAGCGGCCGGATGTACGCGGGCACGAAGCCCGGATACGCGAAGGCGTCTCGCACGCCGCCCTCCTGCGCGAAGGCGCGCAGATTGTTCCCGTAATCAAAGACGTGGCTGCCGCGGCGGCGCAGCTCGAGCATCGCCTCGACCTGCGCGGCCATTGAGGCGATCGAGCGGCGCTGGTACTCTGCGGGATCGTGCGCTCGCAGCGCAGCCGCATCGGCGAGCGTGAGGCCCGCCGGGACGTATCCATTCAATGGATCGTGGGCGGAGGTCTGGTCGGTGACGAGATCGGGTCGCAGCCCGCGGCGCACCAGCTCGGGGAGCACCTCGGCCGCGTTGCCGGTCACGCCGATGCTGCGCGCTTCGCCGCGCTCCTGGCAGCGCTCCGCCTCCGCCAGCGCCGCGTCGAGCGAGGGCGCCAGCCAGTCGAGGTAGCCCTGCTCGACGCGTCTCTGCGCGCGGGCGGGATCGATCTCGACGTTGAGCGAGACCGCGCCCGCCATCGACGCGGCGAGCGGCTGCGCGCCGCCCATGCCGCCGAGGCCCGCGGTCAGGATCAGGCGGCCCGCGAGATCCTCGCTGCCGAAGTGCTTCCGGCCGGCGGCGATGAAGGTCTCGTAGGTGCCCTGCAGGATCCCCTGCGTGCCGATGTAGATCCACGAGCCCGCGGTCATCTGTCCGTACATGGTGAGCCCCGCCTGCTCGAGCTCGCGGAACTTCTCCCAGGTGGCCCACTTCGGCACCAGGTTTGCGTTGGCGATCAGCACGCGCGGCGCGTCGGGATGCGTCCGCAGCACGCCCACCGGCTTGCCGCTCTGCACCAGCAGCGTCTCGTCGTCGGTCAACGACTGCAGCGTCGAGACGATGCGCTGGTACGAGGGCCAATCGCGCGCCGCCTTCCCGCTGCCCCCGTAGACGACCAGGTCCTCGGGCCGCTCCGCCACCTCGGGATCGAGGTTGTTCTGCAGCATGCGCAGGGCCGCTTCTTGCACCCAGCCCTTGCACGACAGCGTATTTCCCCGCGCCGCCCGGACCACCTTCACCATGGCGGGCTCCTCTAGCACGAACTATCTCGCGGCGGTCATGGACGACTAGCGGAGCAATCTGATCGAGGACGACGAGGCGCGAATCGCGGCGCTGCTCCAGAGCGCGCGGCGCGTTGCGGTGCTGGGCATCAAGACCGAGGCGCAGCGCTGGCAGCACCGCGACGCAGGGACTGGAAGAGGGAACTCCCGGCGAATACGAAACAGACGGGAAACAACCCACAGGTTGACACACAACCTACGGATTGTTACGGTGCCCGGATGACGTCGCGAGAGGTTATCAAGGCTCTCACGGCGGACGGATGGTACCCGGTGCGGGTCACGGGCGATCACAGTTCCTCATCCACAGCATCGAGAAGCAAGCGGGCATCCGCCTGCGGAGGAAGTAGGCCATGCGCTACCCCGCTATCGTGAAGAAGGACGGCCGACAGCTCGTGGCGTTGTTTCCGACCGCCCCCGGCTGCCAGACGCAGGGAGATTCGGAGGCGCAGATGCAAAAGCGTGCCGCGGAGGCGCTGCAGGGCTGGCTCGAGGCGCAGTTGCAGGAGCGCCGGGTGCCCCCGCGGCCGGGCCGGGCGCGCGCAACGAAGGGGGATCGGCTGATCTGGGTGGCCGTTCCGCCGCAGCTCGCCGTTCGGCTCGGGCTGATCTGGGCTCGCATCGACGCCGGCATCACGCAGGCGGAGCTCGCGCGGCGAGCCGGCGTTTCGCAGCAAGCGATCGCCAAGCTCGAACACCCGGATTCCAACCCGACGATCGCGACGCTGGAGAGGGTGGCCCGGGCGCTGGGGACCAAGCTGCATGTCTCGCTGCACGGTGACGACGCCGAAGCCGCGTGAATGGAGCAGAAGCGTGGCCGCCTCAGGGCGGTTCAGGCGCGGTCTCGCTCGGAGAGCTCGCGCGCGAGCGCGGCGATGTGCGCGGGCGTGGCGCCGCAGCAGCCGCCGACGAGCTGCGCCCCCGAGCGCGCGAGGAGCCGCGCCCACTCAGCAGGATCGCGCCCGGCCGCGTCCAGCTTGAGGACGCGCGCGAGGGGAACGCTCGTCCAAGGACCACAGTTGAAACCCCGCAGCAGCGACCCAGGCGGCAGAGACGCCCGCTTCGCTTGCTCGAATGCGCGGGCGTCGCCGGAGGCGCCGGCCGCGAGCGTCACCACCACCGGCAGCGAGGTCTCGCCGCGCGCCACCTTCGCGGCGCGCTCCGCCTGCTCGACGCTGGTCGCGGTCTCGAGCCAGATCACGTCCGCTCCCGCGAGCGCGCGCACGCAGCGGGCAAGGTCGACGAGGCCGGCGTAGAGCGAGCCGCCGACGAACCGCGCTCCTGACTCGCGCGCGAGCCGCAAGGACGCTGCGCACTCCGCGGCCGATGGTTGCAGGAAGGTATTGGTCAGCACGAGCTCCGCGCCTGCGGCGACGTGCGCGCGGTGCACGGCGAGCACTTCCTCCGGCCGCTCGATCGACCACTCCGGCGCGCGCTGTCGCGAGCGGTCGAGCCCGCGCGCGATCAACGCGGTGCCCATCGCGCCGTCGAGCAGTAACGGCCGCCCCTGCGCAAGGCGCTCGAGGAACGCGCTCTTCTCCACCGCGCGCTGCGTGGCTGCCGGAGGATTCACTCCGGGTGCGGCTGACCGTCGGTGAGCGACTGGGCCTTCGCGGTCTCCGCGGGGCCGCCCGGGCCGCCGACCGGCGGCGGCGGGATCGTCGGGGCGCCGGTGACCGGCGGCGGGATGGTGGCCGGCACAGCGCCGGGCTTCTGCGCGCCGAAGTTCGCGCGGTCGGCTTCGAAGACGCAGATGCCCAGCAGCTCCTTCTGCTCGGGCAGGCGCTTCTTGATCCGCGCGCGCGCCGCCTGCGCGTCGGCGAAGGCATCGGCCGACAGACGCCCCTTGGCCAGCCGCGCCCGGTAGTCCGTCACACCGAGCAGCTGCCGCCAGAGCGAGTCGTAGAGCCGGTCGAAGTGCTCGCGCACGTCGCCTTCGAGCGCCTGCGCGGGCGCCTCGGTGGGCTGGCCATCCACCGAGACCGTGATGCCGTCGAGCGTGCCGAAGCCATTCTGCGCGCGATCGATCAGCGCCATCGCCTCGCGGGTCACCAGCGGGTACTCGTCGTCGAGGATGGCGAAGCGCAGCGTGGTGGGATCGACCAGCTGCACCAGCACCGAGCGGCCCCCGAACGGGAACATCACGCTGTGCCCCTGCTCGTCGAACAGGCTCTTCACCGCCGCGTCGCGGTCCTGCCCGGTGATCTCCGCCCTGGCGGCGACGTCGCGCTTCGGCACCTTCAACGTGTCCAGCTCCTCGCGAAGCTGATCGATGCCGACGACCGCGTTGAGCGCCGCCGCATCGGTGTAGCCCGCGTGATAGACGCCGACCAGCTCAGGCTCGCCGGTCCGGCACGAGACCGCCAGCACCGGGCTGCCCGAGTTGCCTGAATTCAGCAGCGCATCGACGATGAAGTCGGAGTGGTTCCAGCCCTTCTCGGTGTCGGCGGTGTACGGGTTCAGCACTTTGCCGGTGTTGAGCGCCGCGAACGCGCCCAGCGGAAAGCCGCGCACGTAGACCAGGTTGCCGGGCCGCAGCTGCGACGAGCGGCCCAGGTGCCAGGGCACGATGCCAAGCGTCTTCTTCGCCTTGACGATGGCGATGTCGGCCGCGGGATCGGAGAGGACCTTGGTGAGCGGAATGTGGCCGGGCTCGTAATCGTCGCTTTCGTCGCGCACGATCTTGAGCTGCTCGCGGACCTTCTTGCTACCCATCGGGATGCCCTCGACCGGGTGGTCCTCGTCGGTGACCTCGGGCTGGCTGGCGACGTGCTCGTTGGTGACCAGCAGCGTTTCGCCGTTGCCGGCGCGGTAGCCGAAGCCCGTGCCGTGCTCCACCGAGCGCAGGTAGCCGCGGCGCAGCTTGCCGTCGCGGCCGTAGTAGACGTGTTCGTAGGTGGTGGTGTTGCGGATGGCGAAGACGAACGGCTCCTTGCCGGCGTCGAGGATGGAGCTCGCCTTCTCGGGCGGAAGCGTGTCGGCGTAGTCGCCGGCGCAGAGCCGCGGCGGCAGCAGCGCAGCCTGCGGCGCGCCCCGGGCCGGCACGGCCTTCAGCTTCTTCGCCTGCTGCTGAACCGTCGCCTGCGCGACAAGGATCGCGAGGATTGATGCTGTGACGCCCATCGGACGCCTCCGGCCTGCAGGTCAGAGAGGGTAAGCGGACGATCGTCGGGCGCAAGCCTGTTGCCGCATTGATCGCGCAGGTCTATCGTCGCAGTCCATGCCCTCCCGCATCCGGGTCGTCGCTGCAATGATCGAGAAAGATGGAAAATACCTCATCACCCAGCGCCGCCCCACCGCCACCCTCCCGCTCCTCTGGGAGTTCCCCGGCGGGCGCGTCGAGGAGAACGAGACCGACGAGCAGGCGCTGGCGCGCGAACTGAAAGACGAGATGGAGATCGCCGTCGACGTGCGCGACCGGGTCATCCACGTGCAGCACTCGTATCCGCACTACGACATCGACTTTCGCGTCTATCGCTGCCGGCTGGTATCGGGCGAGATCAAGAACGGCAAGGTGCACGACCACCGCTGGGTGACCCCGCAGGACATGGATCGGTACGAGTTCCCCGCCGCCGACGAGAAGACCGTCGCGCTGCTCCTGGACCTCACCAACTAAACCGTTCCGGACATTCTGCCGCAGCTAAGGTTGCCCCTGTGCGTCCGGCCCTTATCTTCTACTTGGGGGATCTGCGTCTTCCTTTCCGGAGGGGTGCACCACGATGGCGATGGGAAAGTCGAACAAGAGCACCAAGAAGCTCGACAAGCCGGCGGGCACGGGGCCTCGCTTCGGCTCGCCGCTGATCTACGTCCTGCTGCTGCTGGTCGGCTTCATGCTGCTCCGGACGCTGTTTCAGGACGCCGGCTTCCAGCGCGTGCCTTACAGCCGCCTGGTCGAGCGGATCAAGAGCGACGGCTGCCAGAAGGTCGTGATGAGCGCCGACTGGGTGAAGTGCTACCCCAAGGGCGCGGACGCGAAGGGCGCGGACCTGCCCTGGTTCGCGGTGCGCGTGCAGGGCGACGCCACGCTGGTCCCGCTGCTGGATTCCAAGCACCTCGAGTACGAGGCCGTCGCCGACTCCTCGATGGGCGAGATGCTCTGGATGCTCGCCATCCCGGTGGGCATCGGGCTGCTGTTCGTCTCGTGGCTGACGCGCCGCATGGGCGGCGGCATGGGCGGCGGGCCGCCCGGCGTGATGTCGTTCGGCAAGACCAAGGCGCGGATCTATGCCGAATCGAATACGGGCGTGACCTTCAAGGACGTCGCGGGCGTCGAGGAGGCGGCCGACGAGCTCAAGGAGATCGTCGAGTTCCTCAAGACCCCGGAGAAGTTCCAGCGCCTGGGCGGGCGCATCCCCAGGGGCGTGCTGCTGGTCGGTCCCCCGGGCACCGGCAAGACGCTGCTGGCGCGCGCGGTGGCGGGCGAGGCGGGCGTGCCGTTCTTCTCCCTGAGCGGCTCCGAGTTCGTCGAGATGTTCGTCGGCGTCGGCGCGGCGCGCGTGCGCGATCTCTTCCAGCAGGCGGCGGCCAAGGCGCCCTCGATCATTTTCATCGATGAGCTCGACGCCATCGGCAAGAGTCGCAACGCCGGCATGTTCGGCGGCCACGACGAGCGCGAGCAGACGCTGAACCAGATGCTCGCCGAGATGGACGGCTTCGACGCCCGCACCGCGCTGATCGTCATCGCCGCCACCAACCGGCCCGAGATCCTGGACCCTGCGCTGATGCGGCCCGGCCGCTTCGATCGGCAGGTGCTGGTGGACCGCCCTGACCGCAAGGGCCGCGAGGACATCCTGCGAATCCACTCGCGCGAGGTGAAGCTGGGCGCCGATGTCGACCTGCGCCTGATCGCCAGCCGCACTCCGGGCTTCGCCGGCGCCGACCTCGCGAACGTGGTCAACGAGGCGGCGCTACTCGCGGCGCGCAAGGACCGCGACAAGGTCATCATCGCCGACTTCATGGAGGCCATCGAGCGCGTCGTGGCCGGCCTCGAGAAGAAGACGCGCCGGATGAACGAGAAAGAGAAGGAGATCGTCGCCTACCACGAGTCGGGGCACGCGCTGGTCTCGTCGCTCTCGAAGCACGCCGAGCCGGTGCACAAGATCTCGATCATCCCGCGCGGCCTGGCGGCGTTGGGCTACACGCTGCAGATGCCGCTCGAGGACCGGTATCTCTTGTCGCGCGAGGAGCTCCTCGACAAGATGGCGGGCCTGATGGGCGGCCGCGCCGCCGAGGAGATCGTGGTCGGCAGCATCTCCACCGGCGCCTCGAACGACTTCAAGCAGGCCACCGAGATCGCCCGGCTGATGGTCACCGAGTATGGAATGTCCGACGCCATCGGCCCCATTTCGCTCGGCGACCGTGGCGGCCGCTCGCCCTTCCTGCAGCAGGGCGGGGGCATGATGGGTGGGCTCACCGACCGCGGCTACAGCGAGCGGATGCAGCGGCGCATCGATGACGAGGTCTCGAGGCTGGTAGACGAGGCCATGGCGCGTGCGCGCGAGCTGATCAGCCAGAACCGGGAGGCGCTCGGGAAGGTGGCCGCTCGCCTGCTCGCAGTCGAAGTGATCGACGGCGACGAGTTGCGCAGACTGCTCGCGGAGGCGGGCGCGCTGCCTCCCCAAAAGCAACTTCCGGTGGCCACGGTCGAGCACGCGCCGACCTAGGCCGTTAGGCTTCAGGCATAGGCCGTCAGGCTTCAAATGAAGGGCGCGGGGCTGTTGGCCTGCGTTGAACGCGCGCAGGGTTTTAGAGCCTGCGGCGTCATGGGGTGGCGGGGGAGGTACGATGGCGTCGCTGAAAATCGGCAGGTCGCACAAGGCTCGAAAGGCGCTCTTCGCGCGCGGCATCCGGCGTGGGTTCCTCAGCGTCGAGGAGATCGACGAGGCGCTGCCACCGGGCAGCCTTACCGACGCCGAGCGCTGGCTGCTCTATTACTCTCTGAATGCGGCGCGGGTGGAGGTGCGCGACATCGGTGGCGAGCGCGTGGACCCCGAGCGGTTCCGCGCGGATCGCGACGGCGAGAGCGCGAGCGAACCGAACTGAACCGCGCACGGATTGTATCGACGCGCGGGCACGCAACCCGCGCGACGCACGGACGCAACTAACCCGATCTCCTTGACGCGCCCGGCGCGGCGGTTACCTTGCCGCAGCCTGCTGCTCGTTCCTGGAGGTTTCATGAAACGTCGATTTGCCCTGCTCGTCGCCGCTGTCTCGGGCGCTCTCGCCGCCGTGGTGGCGATTCCCCTGGTCTCCGGTTGCCAGCATCGCGCCGGTGGAAACAGCTTCATCGCCGGCGATGCGCAGGCCGGACAGGTTGGCGCCGCAGCCTCCCCGACGCAGGAGGTACAGCGCCAGCAGGGCGCCATGCCTTCGCTCTCACCGCTGGTCAAGCAGGTGCGCGGCACGGTGGTGAACATCAGCTCGCGCTTCAAGCCGCGCCCTGTCGCCCGCGGCCGCCGCGGCCTCCCGCCGGGCCATCCGCAGGGGCCCTTCGGCAATGGCAACGAGGACGGACAGGAGGACGGCAACGGCGAGGATCCGATGGAGCGCTTCCATCGCTACTTCGGCGGCGGGCCGCAGCAGCCCGACATGCAGGAGCGGCATGGGCTCGGCTCGGGCTTCATCATCGGCGATGGACTGGTGCTGACCAACAACCACGTCGTCGAGATCGAGGACGAGAACCGCCCAGGCCAGTACCGCGCCATGGACGAGATCACCGTCATCACCGACCCGAGCGCTCCGGGCGGCGCCCGCGAGCTGCCGGCCAAGGTGATCGGCAACGACCCCAAGTCCGACGTGGCGCTGCTGCGCATCGAGGGTGAGCACGTGAAAGATCTCAAGTACGCGGCGCTCGGCGACAGCGACGCGCTGGAGGTCGGCGACTACGTCGTGGCTATCGGCGAGCCGTTCGGCCTGCAGGCCACCGTCACCGCCGGCATCATCAGCGCCAAGGAGCGGTCGCAGTTCGGCGGGCCCTACTCCGACTATCTGCAGACCGACGCGTCGATCAATCCCGGCAACTCGGGTGGCCCGCTCTTCAACATGCGCGGCGAGGTGGTGGGCATCAACGCGGCCATCATCAGCGGCGCCAACACCATCGGGTTCGCCATCCCCATCGACGTGGTCAAGCAGATCCTGCCGCAGCTGAAGGAGAAGGGGCGCGTGTCACGCGGGTTCCTCGGCGTGCAGCCGCAGGCGATCACGCAGGACATGGTGCAGCAGCTCGGCCTCAAGAACACGCAGGGCGCGCTGGTCACCGACGTGGTGGCCAAGAGCCCGGCCGAGACCTCCGGCCTCAGGCCCGGTGACGTGGTGGTGGCGATCAATGGCAAGCGGGTGACGGACGACTTCCAGCTCACGCGCGACGTGGGCGCGGTGCCGCCCGGCGGGACGGTGAAGCTCGACGTGCTCCGCGACGGCAAATCGCGCAGCATCGACGTCAAGCTCGGTTCGCGCCCCGAGGACAAGGACGAGGGTGGCAGGACTGCGAGCGACCGCGGCGCGGAGCCGGCGTCGGGCGATCCGCTCGGCCTTACGGTCGAGGACATCACCCCGGAGCTGGCGCGCCGTGCACGGATGGACGGGCCGGTCAAGGGCGCGATCGTGACCGACGTGGCGCCGGACTCGCCCGCCGCAAACTCGCAAATCGAGCCGGGCGACATCATCGTCGAGATCAGCAGGCAGCCCGTCACCTCCACCGCCGACTACCGCAAGGCCGTCCACGGGATGAAGAAGGGCGACACCGTGCTGGTCCGGGTCAAGCGCGGCCCTGGCGCCCGATACTTGCCGGTGAAGGTGAAGTAACGGCTCAGGCGGCGAGCCGGCGCTGCGGGTGCGGACCCGCCTCAGGAATCCCGCCCCGCGAGCGCGGCGGGGTGTGGCGAGGCTCGTCGCGTTTCTCCCTCGTGCCGGGCAGCGTGCGAGGGGGCGGCTCAGCGTTCCACTGGTAGGGAATGCCCGACCGCCCACCGGGCGTGGAGAAGCGCCGGCTCGGTCCCGCCTGCGCCGCCGCCGGCGAGACTTGCGCCACGGGGCGCGCGTGCACGAAGACGACTGCGGCCTGCAGCACGGCCAAGGCCAGCGCGACGGCCGAGAGAACAGAAGTCAAGATGGCGCCCAGATGCCCCTTCATGCCTCTCTAATCTAGAGCCGGGACGCGGAGGATGCACTCCCGCGGCGCTTTCCTTGACGCGCGCCCAGGGGCCCCCTAGGTTGCCCGCATCCCGTCACGACCTCTGGGAGCCTTCACCGCATGTCCAGCCGCGTCGACAAGCTGCACCCCGACAAGAGCGAGCGTGGTCCGCAGCGGAAGCCCGCCGTTCCCGCGGGCCGCTTCGACAAGGCGTTCCAGGTCTTCCTCGAGGGGGATCGCGGCATCGCCGCCGGCGTCGGCCGCAACATCACCGACGGCGGGATGTTCATCGAGACGCGCGAGCCCTTTCCGCTCGGCACGCGCGTGAAGGTGACCTTCCCTTCGCCGAACGGCGGGGCCGAGATGACGCTCGAGGGTGAAGTCCGGTACCAGTGCTTCATCAACTTCGCCCGCGCGGATGCCACCCGCGCCGGCATGCGCGGCATCGGCCTCAAGTTCGTCGCGCCTTCGTCAGCGCCCACCGGCCGCAACGGTACGCTCCACTAGACTGTTTGCGGCGGCCGCGGGCCTCGCCAAGACTGGAACGTCGGCCGCGCATCACCCACGGCCGCGCCTGGCTCTGCTACGCTGCCGCGGTGCTGCATGTGCGGAGGAGCGAGTTGCCCGTGGGTGGATTTCTTGTCGCCGCACTTTCCCTTCTGGGGGCGCTGATCATCTCGCGGCTCTGGAATGCGAACCCGCGCGGGGCGGCGGCGCACTGATGGGCGCGGGGGCGCGGCTCAAGATCGAGGCGCACGACGCGAGCCGTGTCGAGTGGTCCATCTACATTCCGCTGCCGCGCGGGCGCGAGGTCAGCGAGGCCGAGGTCGATCTTTCGCTCGAGTTCCCCGAGACCATCTACACGCCGCACGACGGCTGGGACCAGCTGCAGATCCTGGCGCGGCTCTCCAGCCCGGACATCGACGACGGGCGCGGCGTCCTCGACGAGCCGCCGGACATGGACGGAGTCCGCCGCGCCGCGCTGGGCTTCGCGCGCCGGCTGAAGCTGCTGCGCGAGAGCATCCCGCGCGCCGGGCTCGGGCAGGGCTTGAGCGCCGCGCCGATCGCCTCTGCGCTCGAGAGCGACCTCTCCGGCGTGCTCGATCGCGCGCAGGCCGCCATGGAACAGGTGCGCGCTGGCCTGGTCGAAGCGCGGCCGCTCGACGCGCAGCCGTTGGCGCGGGAGCGGCAGCTCGCTGGCGAGTTCCTCTCCGGCCAGCTGCTCGAGCTGCTGACGGTGGCGGACGAGGCGGCAGCGCGGCTTTCTCCCGAGCTGCGCGCGCGGGTCGAGACTGCCCTCGGCGCCGAGCTCACGCACCGCGCGCAGCTGGGCGACCCGGTGCCTGACGGCGACGACAAGGAGGGCCTCGCCGCCTTTCTCGATCGCGCCGCGCAGCTCAAGAAGCACTTCCAGGAGGTGCTCTTTCTCGAGCCCGAGTCGAAGATGGTCGACCAGTCCTCGCGCAACCTGGTCGGACTCGGCGGCGCCGCGACCGCGTTCATCATCTACTTCGCGCTGCAGATGCTGCAGACGAGCGCGGTGGCGCAGGCAGGCCTCGGGCTCGGCACCGTGCTCTTCCTTGGCGCGTTCGCGTATGCGCTGAAGGACCGCATGAAGGAGCTGACGCGGCAGTGGCTCGCGGGCAAGCTGTCGCATCTCTATGCGAGCCGGGTGCTGGTCTTGCGCGAGCCGCAGCGCTTCGACAAGGAGCGCCACGTGGTGATGCAGGCGCGCGAGTCGCTTTTGCAGGACCGGCTGGCGCGCCCCGACCCGCTCAACCCGGGGTCGGGCGCGGCGCAGCGGCTGGTCACGTTGCGCTACAAGCAGCGCACCCGTGTCTCGACGCTGCACGGCGCGACGGGCTCCGTCTTCGAGCGCCTCAAGATCGTCTTTCGCTACGACCTCTCGCCCATCCTCACCCGGCTCGACGATTCGATGAAGCGCGTGCCGGTGCCGGGGCCGGACGGCGTGCGCTTCGCGGACGCGCCGCGCCTGTACCGGGTGCCGATGCGGCTCTCGGTCACGACGCCGCAGGGCATCGATCAGCGCGAGGTGACCATCGTGCTGCAGCGGCAGGGCATCGCGCGCATCGTGCCGGCGACCGCGGAAGAGCGGAGCGCGCTCGAGGCGCTGCCGCAGGTCGACGGGGAAGCGCCGCTCTTGACCGCCCGATAGAACGCGGATGCGTCCCGCTTCTCCGCGGACGAGAAGGTGGCTGGGCCATCCGGTATCACCAGACGCTGCGGTTCTATCCCGGCCCGGAGGTTGGATATGAACCCCCCCGTCGAGGAGGCGATAGGCTGGTTGCCCGATTTAAATGCCTGAGGAGAATTGCAATGCTCGTCTCTGGAAAAGATTCACGGGGATATAGGCCGTGCGCGATGTTGATGTGCCGCGCCTCAGCCAGATTCCGGACAAACGCAGGCGGTCGCCGAGCCATATACGTGGCGAGGATTGGCGCGGGGGCGCGAAGACCGACTGACCACCAGGCCTTGCGGGCCATGGCGATATAGCCTTTGTGCGCGCCCTTCAGCCGCGCTTGCTTCAAGAACAGCTCGACGCGACGACGATCATATGCGCTGGAAAGAGAATCAAGATCGACGGTCAGATCCACGACCCGCTTGAGCTGGAGGTGGTCCGTCGAACGCAGTCTGGCTTCGCCCCTATCTGGAAGCAAGAGATGGCGGCGGTCGTCGCGACGTCAGGAAACGGCGACGCGGTTGGCTCCACAAGATGAATTGCAGAGCCGCCCAAATCTCCCAGGAAGAGCTCTCTGACCAGGCGGCCGTAGTTGACGTCGAGCCATTCCGCGGAAGTCACGAAGGTGCCAAAGTCACCAGGCGCAGCCAGGCTTGCCGTTGCCAGGAAGAAGTAAGCGTGAAGGCCAGCCAATTGGCTCGCATCCAGGTTCCTCCGTCGCGCGAGCCTCACCAACCAGCCCTTCCACCTCGGCTCGATTTGATGATGACGAACGTACGGCGGGTTGCCGATATACAGAGTGCGTCTCGCCTTGAAAGGCAGCTTGAACAGCCGGAAATCAGCCACTACGATCTCCGTCCGATCCCTCAAGCCAAGCACTGACATATTCGCCCTGGCAATCATCGCGACCAAGGGGTCGATGTCGATTCCGATCAGCCTTGCCTTGCGAAACCGCAGCCCGGCAGCGCTGAGGAATCGTCCAGAGCCTGCGCCCGGATCAATCACAACCTCCGGTGCTGCTAAGGTCTGGGCCCTCACGGGGCAGCGACCGCCTGGGAGCGCATCGCCTTTCAGTCCTTTTCGTAGAGGGCCCAGGTGCCCTCGCGGTCGAGGAGATGCCACGACGGCCCGGGCGGGTGGTCGGCGAATGGATCGACGTTGCCGTGGACGAGCACATAGTCGTAGTAGCGCCCGTCGACGTCGTTGTGGAACAGGTTCGCGTGCCACTCCCAGCCGGCGGGCTTGGTCGGCGGCGCGGTCTCCGGGCGGTAGCGCAGCGGCGATTGCGGCAGCTCCGCGAACGAGAACGAGGCCACCCCGCCCATTCGCGCGCGGTAATACGACGGGAAGTGGAGGAAGGGGCTGAACTTCGCGGTGGGCGAGTTCTGGTCGAAGATCATCCCGATCATCCGCCGGCCCGGCTGCGCGTGCGAGAGCACGCGGTCGAAGGGACCCACCTGCTGGTCGAAGGCGCGCACCTGCACCAGCGCGTTTCCGGCCGCGAAGAGCGAGGTGGCCGCGACCAATAACAAAGGCGCGGCGCCGCGCAGCCCGCGGGCCGGCCGCAGCAGCAGCGGCAAAACCAGCGCGCAGACCAGCGCATAGCGCTCGTTGAGCTGCCACATCCAGCCGATCGAGATCGGGAAGGCAAAATAGAGCAGCGCCGCGAAGGCGAGCCACGCCGCGGCGATCCCGCGCTGCCAGGCGGCCTGATCGGGCTCGCGGCGCTGCGGCCACGCGAGCAGCAGCGCGGCGGCGACCAGCGCCAGCAGGCACCACTCGTCCTGCGGCCCGCGCCAGATGTCGAGCAGCGCATCGAAGACGTTGCGCAGCGCGGTGCCCGGCTCCTCGAAGGCCACCGTCATCGGCTGCTGCCAGCCGACCGACTGCGGGTGCACCACGGGGCTGCGCAAAAGCCAAAGCAGGCTCAGGAGCAAAACCGGCAAGAGCCAGGCGAGCCGCCGCGGCCACTCGCGGGCGGGCGCAAAGCGAGGCAACGCGATCGAGGCGAGCGCCGCCGCGGGCGCGAACCACAGGAACGCGGAGAGGTGGAGGTAGAACAGCAGCATCGCCGCGACCGCGAGCAGGATCTCGGTGCGGCGCGAGCGCGCCTGCGCGTCGTCGACGGCCAGCGACAGCGCCCAGAGCGCGAGCGGCATCGCCGAGACGTAGTTGAAGAAGCCGATCAGCAGCGCCTGGCTCCAGAAGAGCGTGCCGGCAAAGAGCGCGAGCCGCTGGTCGAGCTTCAGGGCCCGGAGCAGGGCGCGCAGCGAGAATGGAAAGGCGACGGCGGTGAGCGAGAGCAGCACCAGATTGGCGCGCTCGGCGGTGCCGAAGGGAAAGGCCAACAGAGCGCCCGCGAGATAGTAGAGCAGGTACTGCGTCTGCCCGAGCGCGAGGGTGAAGTAGTGCTGCGATTTCCAGGGCGGGTCCCACCAGTGCCGCAGCGTCCCGATGGCCGCCACGTGCTGCGGCAGATCGGTGAAGGGCAGGTGGGCTGTGCTCCAGAGCGGGAGCACCATGGCCGCGGCGCACGCAAGCAGGAGCCAGGTCCAGAGCGGATGGTTCGCGTCGGTCCACCGCAGCGCCGGCGTCGCGGTCGGCGTCGCGGTCGCGGGCGGCGTGGCGGTCGCGGTTGGCGTCGGGGTCGCGGTCGGGGTCGGGGCGTGCACGGGAGACGCGCGACTCTATCAAGCCTTTGGCAAGCATCGGGCAAGCCTTTGGCGCGGCTCTGGCGCGACTCCCTGGAAGAAGTGACGTAGCCTTTCGCGCATGGACTACGACCTGCTCGTCATCGGCAGCGGCCCGGCGGGGGAGAAGGGCGCCGCGCAAGTCGCGTACTTCGGCAAGCGCGTGGCGATGGTCGAGAAGGCCGCCCCGCATCTCGGCGGCGCCTGCACCAACACCGGCACGCTGCCCTCGAAGACGCTGCGCGAGACCGCGCTCGCCATCACCGGCATGGCCTCGCGCGGGCTCGAGGAGGCGGTCCTTTCGCTGCCGCGGCCCTACGCCGCAGAGACGCTGATGCACCGCGAGCGCCTGGTGGTCGGCAGCGAGCGCGCGCGCATCCAGCGCAACCTCGAGCGGCACCGGGTCGACCTGATCGCCGGCACCGCCGCCTTCCTCGACGAGCACACCGTGCAGCTCGCCGAGAGCGGCAGGAAGATCACCGCGGACGTGTTCCTCATCGCGACCGGCTCGCGGCCGCACCGGCCGTCGTGGATCCCCTTCGCCGAAGAGGAGATCTACGACTCCGACGAGATCCTCGATATCGAGACCATCCCCGAGTCGCTGATCGTGCTCGGCTCCGGCGTGATCGCGAGCGAGTACGCTTGCATCTTCGCCGCCCTCGGCACGCACGTGACCGTGATGGATGGCCGAGATCGCCTGCTCTCGTTCCTCGACGTCGAGTTGGGCGACCGCTTCGCAGACGAGCTCGAGCGCCTCGGGCTCTGGTTGCGGCTCGGCGACGATCCCGTCGCCTGCGCGGTCGATCCCGTCACGCGCGCCTGCACCGTCACCGCGAAGAGCGGCCGCAGCGAGGGCGCCGCAGCGGTGCTGGCCGCCGCCGGCCGCAGCGGCAACTCGGCGGGGCTCGGGCTCGAGAAGCTCGGCATCGAGCCCGACCAGCGCGGCAACCTCGCCGTCAACGAGCATTTCCAGACCCGGCTCCCGCATATCTATGCAGCCGGCGACGTGGTCGGCTTCCCGGGCCTCGCCTCCACCTCGATGGAGCAGGGCCGCGTCGCCATGTGCCACGCGTTCGGGCTCGGCTACAAGACGCGCGTCAGCCCGCTCCTCCCCTACGGCATCTACACCATCCCGGAGATGAGCTACGTCGGCGCCACCGAGGAGGAGCTGAAGAAGGCCGGCCGCAGCTACCTCGCCGGCCGCGCCTCGATGGCCGACAACGCGCGCGGCGAGATCCTGGGCGCGGGCAGCGGCTTCCTCAAGCTCCTCTTCGCTCCCGAGGACAAGCGGCTGCTCGGCGTTCACCTGCTGGGCCCGAGCGCGACCGAGCTGATCCACATCGGCCAGATGGCGCTGCTGCAGAACGCGACCCTCGATCTCTTCATCGACGCGGTCTTCAATTACCCGACGCTGTCCGAGCTTTATAAATATGCGGCGTATGACGGACTGGGCGCGCTCACGCGGCTCAAGGCGTCCGCAGGGGCGTGACCACGCCGTCCCCGTTGGCGTCGATCCAGATCGGGTTGGTGATGGCGAAGGGCGGCAGCGGCTTCTCGACCACCGGCCAGAGGGCGTGCGAAAAGCCGCTCGAGTCCACCGGGCCACGCACCGTGGCGATGAGCCAGGTATCGGACGGCGTCGCAATATCGACCGTGCCCCGGTAGCGGAGGACCGCGCTCCCGACGTCGGGGAGCGGGATGGACCTGACGATCCTGCCGCCGTTCGCGCTGGTGTCGCCCATCCAGATGTCGACGCGGGAGAGCGGCCCCATCCAGGCCGGCGCCTGGAGATCGAGGTGCAGGTGCACGACCGGCGCGCCCGAGCTGGCGTCGGCCGTGGCCGTGCCGCCCGGCATCACCGTTCCCACGCTCGTGACCAGAAAGGGTCCGCCGCTGATCACCAGCTTCTGCGCCCGCAGCGCGGTCATGAGCTGCTGATCGGTGACGGTGGCCGGGTCGTCGCTGCCGAGGTAGAGGTAGTTCCGCGGATAGCCGACCTCCTGCAGCGACGCTTTGTGCGAGTCGGAGTTGCCGGTTCCGGTGACGAGCTTCCGGCGATCGAGGAAGGCGAACCAGTCGAACGCCGTGGGATGGGAAGGCGCGACGCAGCCCAGGGCCTGCATCGGGCAGCCTTCGAAGCGCGCGAGCTCGACGCCGTTCCACACCTCCATCGCGTCCCAGCTTTCGGACCAGTCGGCCGCGCTCGCCTGCGCGGTGAAAGAATTCGGGTCGAAGTGTCGATGACGGCGCTCGCGCCGAGCTGAAGCTGCAGGCTCACCAGGCCCGCGGCCGGCACCGCGACCGGCGTGAGCGGGCCCGCGAGCCGGTCGTCGGCCAGCGCGCGCAGGGCGTAGTTGCCGGCGCGGACCGGCGCGGTCCAGCTGCCGTCGGTGGCGGTGCGGGCGAAGGCGATCTCCTGATCGCCCGCGCTCGAGGTGAGGTGCACGCGCGCGCGCGGCACCGGCGCGCCGGCCGCATCGACCACCGTGCCCGAGAGCGAGACCAGGTCCGACCGCGCGCCGCGCGCCGCGGCGTGCGCCACCTGGAGGCTGCCGGTGTCGCCGGTGCCGACGCCGACCAGGACGCGATAGGTATGCGCTTGCCCCGGCGGGATGTGGACCTCCGGGTACTGGCCGATCAGCACGTGCGCGAAGTTGAGGATCGGAGAAAAGGGCGCTTCAATGTTGTATACTGAGTAGCTCACGCGGTCACCGACCGCGGCGTAGAACTCGGCCTGCGGGTTCACGTTGGCGAGGTCGTTGAAGTCGAAGTCGAAGCCGCTCTTGTCCACCCAGTGCCGCAGACCACGGTTCATCGCCATGCCGAGGTAGGGCGCGTTGAGGAAGAGATCCTCCGCGCCGTCGTTGCGCACGGTGAGGTTGAGCTGGAGCGCGTCGGTGTCGGGCGCGAGGAAGTAGTCGCGGAAGACGGTCGCGTGCAGCGGCGCCGGCTGCGAGAGCGGCGAGAAGAGCGACGCCATGAAGGGCGACTCGGCGTCGTGCCCCTCGGCGTGCAGCTGCGCGGGCTCGCCATCGCGGCCGTCGTTGACCAGCGTGAGCGCGCTGCAGTCGGGCGCGCGGAAGTTGAGCCCCAGCCACAGCTCGCCGAAGCGGCTCTCGCCGGGCTCGCCCGCGGCGCGCTGCCGGTCGGCCGCCACCAGCGAACAGCCGTAGGGGTCGTAGCCGTCGCTCGGGTGCGCGCCCTCGATCACGAAGCGCACCCGCGCGTTGGCCATCTCCCAGTCGGAGACCTGGCCGGCCGTCGACGGGCCAGAGACCAGCTCGGCCGGGTCGGCGATCTGCCAGGCCGCGGCGAAGCCGGGGCGCGGCAGGGCATGGCCGCTGTCGGAGCTGGTGCCCGCGTCGGAGAGCGGGTCGGGGCCGCCGCCGTGGCAGGCCGACAGGGCGATCACGCAGAGGAGCCAACAGCGGCGCATGGTCGCCGACTGTAGCAGCAGGGTGAGAGTTGAGAGTTGAGTTGAGTGGCTTTGACTCTCAACTCTCAACTGTGAACTCTCAACTTACTTCACTGCGAGAAGCCCTCGAGTTGGTAGTGCGCCTCGATGCGCTTGAGCGCCAGCACCATCGCGGCGGTGCGCATGTCGACTTCCTGGCCGATGCAGTACCGCGTCGAGTTGTGCGTCGCGGTCCGGCGCGGGGTGTTGCGCGAGATGTCGCGGATGATGCGGTAGTTGCTCTTGATGGCCTGCTCGAGGCGCCCGTTGACCTCGGTCTCGCTCCAGTGCTCCATGCGCTTGTTCTGGATCCACTCGTAGTACGAGACCGTGACGCCGCCGGCGTTGCCGATGATGTCCGGAATCAGCTCGATGCCCCGCTTCGCCAACACGCGGTCGCCCTCGGGAGTGGTGGGGCCGTTCGCGCCCTCGGCGACGAGCTTGCACTTGAGCCGCTCGGCGACCGGGCCGGTGATCTCGCCGCCCAGCGCCGCGGGCACGAAAATGTCGCAGTCGACGTCGAAGAGATCGCTCCTCGAGATCTGCTGCGCCTTCGGATAGCCGGCGACCGTCTTGCGCAGGTTCGACGGGTTCTCGTAGACGTAGGCAGTGAGGGCGGTGACGTCGATGCCGTTCGGGTCGAAGATGGTCCCGCCCGCGTCGTTGACCGCGAGCAGCTTCGAGCCCAGGCCGCAGAGGATCTCGGCCGCGTTCGAGCCCACGTTGCCGAAGCCCTGCAGCGCGAAGGTCGAGCCGGCGGGCGTCCCGCCGCGGTCAGCGAACCACTCCTGGATGGTATACGCGAGGCCCTGCCCGGTGGCCTTGACGCGGCCCTCGGACCCGCCGATGCGCGTGTCCTTGCCGGTGATCACGCCGCGCAGCTTGTGCCGCTCTCGCTCGCCGTCGGTGTACTGGCGGAGCATCAGGCCCATGATGGTGCCGTCGGTCCCGACGTCGGGCGCGGGGATGTCGAGGTCGGGGCCGACCAGCGGCTTGAGGCGATACATGTAGCGCAGCGTCAGCGCCTCGAGCTCTTCGCTGGAGAGCGACTTCGGATCCACCTTGATGCCGCCCTTGCCGCCGCCGAAGGGCACATCGGCGATGGCGGTCTTCCAGGTCATCTCGGCGGCGAGCACCTTGAAGAGGTCGAGCGAGACGTCCTGGTGGAAGCGCGTGCCGCCCTTGTACGGGCCGCGCGCCTGGTTGTGCTGGATGCGGTAGGCCTTGAAGCTCTCGGGCCGGCCCGGGGTGACCTGGTAGAGCCCCTTGCCCTTGAGGCGCAGCACGCCCCCGCGCATGTTGACGTTGGCGTTGATCAGCGCGCGCCGCTTGAAGACGAAGCTGCCGTCGAGCAGCGGCTCGAGGCCGTCGGGCAACAGCTCGCTGTCGCCCAGGTCGCTGAACCTGCTCTGCTCGGCAGCGGCCAGCGGCGAGAGCCGGGTGTGCAACTTCACCGTCACGTAGAAGATGTGCTCGTAGTCCGGCTCCTCGAGTTCCATCCGGACGCGGCGGTCGAGGCCGATCAGGTCCGCGGCGTGATGAAACACCTCCATCGCTTCGGTGTAGATGGTCGGCCTTCGGGAATCCGAGCTGGCGGTGCGCGAGACCAAAGGTCCTCCGTGCGGCTGGCTTGAAAGGGGCCCGCCTATAGGAGCGGCGGGCCGGTTTTGTCAATGTCCGACGCGTGACTGCTTCGCAAAGCTACGCAGGAACGGCACCAGCGCGTAGATCTGCTCCTCGGTCAGCTTGTCCTTGAAGGCGGGCATCTTCCGCTTCGGGTTCCCGTTCTCGACGATGTCGATGATCTCGTCGTCGTCCGTGTGCTTCTGCCATTTGGCCGAGGTGAAGTCCGGCACGCGCAGCTGCTTGCCCTTCTTCGTGTGCCCGGTGCCGTCCTCAGCGTGACAGAAGATGCAGCGCTTCGCGTAGACCTCCTCGACGGAGGCCTCGGAGCCGGGAGCGGCGGCAACTGCGGCGGGAGCGATGGGCGCGGGAGGGGGCAGGGCAGCCTGGGCGAGCAGCAGGGCGAGCGCGATCATGGTGCTCCTTCAAGGGCGACGAGAAAAAAGACGACGAGCGGCGAGCAGTCGCTGGCGGCCGCCGCCGCTCATGCGTACCGATGGAGGGTGCGCTCCACCTCGCCGCGCAGCGCCTCGCGCGCCTCGGGTGGTGAGACGATCTCCGCCTCGCCCGCGAACGACAGCGCGAGCGAGACGGCGTACGCGGTGCCCGCGCTCTCGATCACCACCTCGGCGCCGCCGCCCTCGAGCCGCTGCGCCTTTTTGCCGTAGCGCGACAGTGCCCAGGGCGCCGCCGCGGCCGAGAAGCGCAAGCGCACGGGCAGCTCGCGGCCGGTGGGGAAGAAGAGCTGCTCACGCTGGAAGCGAAGGGGATCCATCGGCCCGGGGTCGGCAAACTTCTGCTCGGTCTCGCGCACCGAACGGATGCGGTCCACGCGGAAGGTGCGCTCGGCACCTTTGGCCGCGTCTTCGCCGATGACATACCAGCGGCCGGCGTGATCGATCACCGCGTGGGGGCGAAACACCCGCTGCTCCACCGTCGCGCGGCCGTCCTTGTCGTAATCGAGGGCGACCTCGCAGAGGTCCTCGGCGGCCTTGCGTAGCTGCGCGAGGATGGCGGCAGTGCCTTTCGGCGCAGGGGTAGATGAGGCCACCCGCTTCGCCAGTGCGGCGTAGAGCTGGCGCGCGCTCGCGGGCAGCTTGTCGGTAAGCTTGCCCAGCGCCGCCATCACCGCGGGGTCGGCGGGCGCGACCTCCTCGGCGGCGGCGGCGAGCGCCAGCGCCTCCAGCGCGACCAGCTGCGGCGGCCGCGAGAACGACTGGTCGAGCGCCACCGAGACGCGGCCGAGCTCGTCCACGCTGATGTCGATGAGATCGTCGGGATCGTACGGCGGCCTGCCGACCAGGCCCAGCAGGTCGATGTCGGCGCGCAGCTCGGCGGGATCGAGGCCGAGCTCCTTCGCGAGCTCGTCGAGCCGGATGCCCGGCCGGCGCCGCGCCGCGGGAACCACCAGGAGCAGCCGGCGCAGGCGCTCGCGCTTTTCGCCGAGCGGATCGAGCTTCTGCCGCACCTGCGCTGGGCGCCGAGCGTCGGGCACCGCCGCCTGCGCCGCCACCAGCTCCGCCTTCGGAAGCGGCTCCGCCACCGGCTCCGGCCGCGGCTGCGGACCGACGGGCTGCTGCAGCCTTTGGAGCAGCGTGCGCAGCGCGGCGGCCGCCTGGTCGCGTGCGCGCTGCGGCGCCTCGATCCAGACCCGATCGCCGAACGACAGCACCGCGGGCAGGAGGCCATCCACGAAGGTGACGAGCAGGTCTGCGGTGGCGCCCGCCCTGGCGTCGAAGGCGCGCTCGGCGAGCAGCTCACTGCCCGGGGCGAAGCGCAGCCGCGCGTTCAGAGGCGGCGTGCCGATCCACTGCCAGGGACGCTTGCCGGCCTCGGCGCCGGCGTCGAAGCCGCCCGGGATCTCGAAGTCGGGCGTGTTTGGCTTCTGCTCGTTGACGTTGAGATCCTCGATGCGGTCGACGACGAACACGCGCTGCGCCTTGCGCAGGTGACACCAGCCGACCACGCGCCAGGCGCCGGTGCGGAAAGCGAGGCCGTAGGGATCGACCTCGCGATCGGTGCGGTCGGGGACGCCGCCGTCGAGCGAAGGCGCGGCCCGGTAGGTGATGCGCACGCGCTTGCGGCGCGCGACCGCGTCGCCGAGCACGCGCAGCTTGCCGGCCCGCTCCGGATCGCCGGGCCGCACGATCAAGAGCCTGCGCGCCGCGCCGCTGGCCGCCTCGAGCGGCCGTCCATCGGGGGAGCCCGCCAGCGACAGCTTGCGCAGGGCGTGCTCGAGATCCTGCGCGAAGGGAAAGTCATGGCCGGCGAGCGCGGCCGCCCCGGCCGCGTAGAGCGCGGCGGCCTCCTCGGCCAGCAGCTTGGGGTCGGGCAGGAAGAACGCCTTGCGATCGATGCGGTAGCCACCGAGATCGCGCTCGTCCTCGAGCGTGGGCGGGACGTGCTCGATGGGCACGCCGAGCGCGACCAACTCGGCCTTGTCGCGCTCCAGCTTCCGCTCGGCCGCCTCGCGCGACCCCGTGCCGTAGTCGTCGGGGAAGAGGTCGCGCAGCTCGGCGAACGAGATCGGCTCGCGCGCGTTAAGCAGGAGCGCGACCAGATCGAGGAGGCGCTCGGTGCGGTCCACCGCGGGCTACGACGTCGCCGCTGGAGCCGCGGCCGCGTCGGCCTCGAGGGTCCACTGGACGGCGGCGACGTTGTCGCAGGGGATCTCGACCTTCTTGCCGGCGAGCGGACCGTCCTCGGTGCCGATGACGAAGTAGCTGTCCCCTTCCTTGTCGATGCGCGCGATGCCGGGTCCGATCTGAATGACGGTGATGTTCGGGTGGACGGGGAAGCGCAAATAGAGGATTTCGATCGACGCGGCCAAAGGGCCTCCGGGCGCAGGGACGACTCAACTACTCTCCCGTCCTGGACGGGTCAAGCGTGCTAAAGCGTCGCCCGGATGCGGCGCGATCTCCGGGGCACCCTCGCGGTTGCGCTCTCTGCTTGCGGCTGGGGAACGTGGGCCCTGTTCCTCCGCGGGCACGGCCTGCCGCCGTCGTGGCAGTCGGTGCTGATCCTCTGCGTAATGGCCGTCGCGTCGCTGCCCGCCGCGCTCTCCCGGCGCGGCCCGCGGCGCCCTCCCGCCGTCTGGGGTTTGCTTTTGTTGGCCGCGGCCACCGAGGCCGGCAACTTCTTCTTCTACTTCTCGGCGCTCGATCGCGGCCCCATCGCGGTGGCGGTCCTGACGCACTATCTTGCTCCGGTGGTGGTCGCCGCCTGCGCGCCGTTCTTTTTGCGCGAGCCGCTCGGGCGCCGCACGCCGTGGGCGCTGTTCGCGTCGCTGGCCGGGCTCGCGCTGCTGGTGCTGGGCGGCGGGGTGTCGGGCGCAGCGCTGCCCGCGGCCATCCTTGGCGCGACGAGCGCGCTCTTCTACGGCGCGAACACGCTCGTCTCCAAGAAGCTGCTTGGGCCGCTCAGCAACGCCGAACTGCTCTCGTACCACTGCGCGCTGTCGGCGCTGTTGCTGGCGCTGCTGGCGCGCGAGCCGGTGCCGCCCTTGCGCGCCTTTGTCTGGCTGCCGCTGGTGGGCGCGCTTTGCATCGGCGCGGGCGGCGGCGCGCTCTACTACGCCGGGCTGCGGGTGATCCCGGCGCAGCGCGCATCGGTGCTCACCTACCTCGAGCCGCTGGTGGCTGCGATGGTCGGAGCGATCGCGTTCGGCGAGCGCCTCGGAGCCGCGGGGCTCGTGGGCGCCGCGCTGATCCTCGCGGGCGGCGCGTTCCTTGTGTTCGCTCCAGTGGACGATACTCAAGAGAAGACATGCAAAGCATGATACTCAGGATGTAACATCTAATGGGTGATACTGAATGGACGATTCTTGGAAGTGAATACTAAATGGCGCACCCTGGGCCCGCTTCCTAGTCGTGGACGCGGACTTGCAGATGCGCGGTCAGCATCCGCGCCACCTCGCCGGGGCGATCGAGGAAGGGCAGGTGCCCCGCGCCGTCGATCACCTCGAGGCGCGCGCCCGGCACCGCCTTCGCCATTGCCTGCAGATCCGAGAGCGGCATCAGCGCGTCCTCCGCTCCCGCGATCACCAGCGTGGGCGTGCGCCAGCCCGCAAGCTCCGGCAGCGAATCGGGCCGCAGCGCCATGCCGCGCAGCGCATCGGCGATGCCCTGGGTGGTCGCGCGCGCCGCCAGCGCCTCGACCCTGCGCCGCACCGCTTCGGCCGACGCGCGGGCGAGCACCCTGGGCAACAGCTCGTCCGTCACCGCGCGCGGGCCGCGCTCGAGCACCGCGCGCGCCTGCTCCTCGCGCTTCTCCTTCGCGGCGGGCAGATCCGCGCTGGCCTTGGTGGCGATCAGCGCCATCGACGAGACGCGCTCGGGAAACTGCCGCATGAACGCCATCGCCGCGTAGCCGCCCATCGAGTTGCCGACGATGCCCGCACGGCGCGCGCCGAGCGCGTCGAGCGCCACCGCGCCAAGCCCCGCGAGCGCCTCCATCGTCAGCGGCCGCCCGAGCGCCGGCGTCCCGCCGAAGCCCGGGGCGTCGAGCGCTGCCGCACACAGCCCCGCCGCCGCGCAGGAGAAGAGGAGCTCCTCCCAGACGTCGGCGTGCAGCGGGAAAGGATGGAAGAAGAGCGCGACCGGCGCGCCCGCCGGACCTTCGACCCGCAGCAGCGCGGGCCGGCCATCGTGCAGCAGCGCCAGGTGCATGCGACCTCCTGACCGGATCCACCGGAACGACCGAAACTGGAGCGACCGGACTAGAACGACGCGCCCAGAGTGCCCGTTCCGAAGAGCGTGGGATAGCCCGCGCCGATGCGATCAGTCTCTTCCTCGTAGACGAGGCCGAACCCGACGTTGAAGTGGCCGAAGCGCTGCGAGACGCTGGCGGCCACCAGGTTCGCCGAGGTCCAGTACGGGCCGACGTAGGAGAGGTAGCCAACCGAGGCGGCGACCGAGAGGCCCGAGGTCGAGTCGTAGCGGCCCTCGAGCCGCGCCTGAAACGACTGGGGCGCACCCGCAAGGCCGGCGGAGTCGTCGTCTACCAGCGCGCCGCGCAGGGGAACGAGCTGGAAGCTCTCGGGCGCGGCGCCCCCGTAGACGTATCCCGCGATGCGCAGCGCGCCGCTCCACGGTCCCGAGGCGATGCCTCCTGTGCCGCGCAGGCGCAGCTGGTCGAGCGTGCCGCCGGTGCGCGAAGGCGTGGCGCCTGCCTCGGTGTTGCGCGCGTAGTCGATGGAGAGCGATTCGAGCTGGCCGTCGGCTGCGAACGAGAGCAGCCGGCCCGAGTAGCTGGCGCCCGCGGCGCCCAAGCCCGCCGACCATCCGAGCTGATCGGTGTGCGAGCTGGTCTTGCCGCTCACGCTGTGCTGGACGGCGAAGCTCTGCGCCGCCGACGGGCTGATGCCGACGAAGCCGAACCAGCGCAGGCCGCAGCCCGCGTCGTCCCCGCAGCGCGCCGACTCCAGCGAGGCGCCGAAGAGATGGTGCGCGGCGCCCGCGTCGTCGAGCGCGAAGCGGTAGGTGAAGCCGGCCTGCAGCGAATCGGGAGAGAGCTCCGCCTTGGCTGCGAGGTGGTCGAGGACCAGGGACTGCGGGCCGATCTGAAGGTCGTTGTTGACCTCGGCATGGCGGCCGCGCGCGGCGGGGGACTCGTCGCGCGGGACCGGCGCCAGGCTGCTCGCCGTCGCGCGCGGGGCCGCCTCCGAGGTGGCGGAAGCGACGCGCATACCCGCGGGGCGGTCGTCATGCGCGAGCGCGGGAACGGCGCCGCTCGGTGCCCCGCGCCCGCGACGATCCACACTGTCCGACGGTGCCACCACGCGCCGGTCGGCCTCGGCGGGCGCGGACGCGCGGCGGTCGGCTTCGGTCGGCGCGAGGCGGTCGGCACCGGACGGCGCAAGGCGGCCGCGCGGCGGGGCCACCAGCGGCGCGAGCGCCAGCGCCCCTTCGGCCGGCACCAGCGAGGGAAGGCTGAGCGGAGCGGGCTCGTACCTGGCGGCGACCATCGCGCGGCAGTCACCCTGCAGCTTCTTGGACTTCTTCGCGCAGCGTGCCTCGTCGTTCCGCCGCGTCTGCGCAAGCGCACGCACGCGCGCCTTCTCCACCGCATCGGCGTGCGCGCGGGCCTGGGCCTCGACCGCCGCTCCTGCCTTCGCCTCGGCCGCCCCCTGCGCGCGCTTCTGCGGAGTCTTGGTGGGGCCGACGCGCTCGACCTCGTCCGTCTTGGACGCGGGCGCGGGAGCGGGCGAGGGAGCGGGAGCGGGAGCGGGAGCGGGAGCGGGAGCGGGCGGTTGCGCGTCGGGCTGCTGGAAGTTCGGCACGACCGGACCGCGCGACTGGGCGGAGGCCGCGAACGCCAGCGTCAGGACGAGCAGGGCGGGCACGGGTCGCGGAAGCTTCAGCATGGCGCGTGCTTTACTCCCGCGAGAGAGAAAAGTGCCTAGGCCGATCGACCGATGAGGCGTCAGCGTCCGGAGACGACGACCGCCCCGTGAATCATCTGCATGGGGCAGGCGAAGGCGAGCTCTCCGCTGGGCGGAGCGGTCACCTTGACGTCCACGGCGCGGTCGAGGGGCAGCATGTGCTTGACGGGATCGCCCTGGACGTTCACCGCGTCGGCGCAGGTCTCGGCGACCTTGCGGGTGAAGCGGAGCACCAGGGGCTGGCCGGGCGTGGCCTGCACCCGCGGCGGCTCGAACCCTTTAGTGGTCACCGAAATCTCGACGACGGCTGGACCGCCCGCGAGAGGAGGAACGGGCGATGGAGGCGCCGGCTTGCAGGCCGCGAGGAAGAGCGCGAGAGCGGGGAGGAGGTTGCGCATGGTCGAGTGTTGTTTTCGTCGAGCACCGGCCGGCTTGCAAGGTCGAATCCGCGGCATCGCCCGCGGCGTAGCTTCGAGGAGGCCGCAGGCGGGAGATCGGGAAACCATTCGGTTCCCTGCCAGCCTTCGTTCCGTGCGAAACTGAGCCACCGGAGAGCCGATGAGCAACAAGCCACAGATTCGCCAGCGAGACCACAGCGCGCTTCGCAAGGGCTACAGCAAGGGCGTTCGCCGCTTCGAGATTGCAAGCATTGTCACCTACGCCGTCGCGATGATCTGGTTGGCCGCGCGCATCGGTCCGCGCATCGCGGCCGCCCCTTTTCTGGCGCTGACGGCGTTCATGCTCGGCTACGTTGTCGCGGACTTCATCTCGGGCGTGGTGCACTGGGCCGCCGACACCTGGGGAACGCCGGAGTGTCCCATCGTCGGCGCGGCGCTCATCCGCCCCTTTCGCGAGCACCACGTGGACCCGAAGGAAATCACCCGGCACGACTTCGTCGAGACCAACGGCAACAATTGCTTCGTCTCGATCGCCCCCACCGTGGCCGCGGTGCTGATCCCGCAGCACGGCGCGGGCGCCCTCTTCGCCGCCACGCTGGTCTTCTCGTTGACGCTCTGGGTGCTCTTCACCAACCAGTTCCACAAGTGGGCGCACCTCGACTCGCCGCCCGCGGTGATCGACTGGCTGCAGCGGATGAACCTCATCCTTCCGCGCGACCACCACGCCGTTCACCACACCGCCCCGTACGCGAAGTACTACTGCATCACGGTCGGGTGGCTGAACGAGGCGCTCTTCCGCCTGCGCTTCTTCCAGACCCTGGAGCGGGTCATCACCGCCACCACCGGCGCGGTGCCGCGCGAGGACGACATCGGAAAGCAGGCTGCGCTCGCGGTGGCCGCCGAGCCGCCGCCCGCGCTCGACCTGCCGCGCTTCGAGCTGCCCGAGGTCGGCCAGTCCCCGTTCCCGAAGCCCTAGTCATATTTTTGGACAGGCGCTCGTGGTTGGCGCCAGATGGCCGCATGGCCTCCGAGACCTTCTGCTTCCTCACCAACCACGCGCAGGTGCTGCTCTGCCTGCGGCGAGAGCCCGACGCTCGGATGCGCGATGTCGCCGTCCGTATCGGCATCACCGAGCGTGCCGTGCAGCGCATCGTCGCCGAGCTCGCGGAGGCGGGGTATCTGGTCCGCGAGAAGCAAGGGCGGCGCAACCGCTACCAGGTCCGCGCCGGGCCGTTGCTGGGCGAGGTGAACGATCTCGCCGTCGGCCAGTCGCCCGGAGCGCTGGGCGTTCTCGCCGGCGGGGGCAGCCCCATCTCCCGCCACGATTCGTTCATCGACTGAAGTGACGCAAGCCGGGCGCCAGAGCTCAGGCGCTGAAGGCCCGGCGTGCTACTTCAGCGGCGCCGCGGCGAGCTTCTTCAGCTCGGCGGTCCAGGCGGCGAGGCGCTCCTTGCGCAGCGCGATCTCGTTGACGATCGCCCCCGGGTCCACCGAGATCACCACCAGATTTGCCGCCGAGCGCACTCCCGGCGGCGTCGGGATGTCTCCGCGCAGCGGCAGGTATCCCGGCACGCGCGCCACCAGCAGCTGCTCGGTGGACTTGTCCGCGAGGCGCTCGGCGAGCCTGCGCGTATCCTCCGACGCGTTCTTCGGCACCGAGAGCGCGGTCGGCCAGACGAAGGTGCCGATCGACCGCTGGTTCGGATAGACGACGAGCACGTGCGCCGCGCTCGCCGCCGCCATCGCGGCCTGGTCGCTGGTGAGGATGCCGACGATGGCCTGGCCAGTCACCACCGCCTTGCGGACCTCGTCGGCGCTGTCGAGCAGCTGGACCTGGTTTGCCTTGAGGCCGTTGAGCCAGATCTCCATCCGCTCTGCCGTCCACGCCTGGTAGAGCGCGGCGAAGTGCGCGAGCGAAGGGCCATTGGTGGGCGCGGCGATGGCGACCTTGCCCTTGAGCCACGGCTCGGTGAGCGCGGTGAAGCGCACCGGCGCGCCGTGATCGCCGAGCTCGTCGGTGTTGACGAGCAGCACCTCGGCGCGGCCGCCGATCGCAACCCAGGTCCCGCCCGCGTCGCGCCACAGCGGCGGCACGGTCTGCCCCGACTGCGGCATCGGCGCGAGCTCGCCCGCGGCCGCGGCGGCGATGGCGCCGTACGGCTCGCACTCCCAGCGCAGATCGCTCCCGGCCGGCGCCGGGGCCGCCGGCTTCTGTCCGGGCGCGGCGGGCAGGGCCGATGCGTCGGTCTTCTGCGCTGCCACGCGCTCGCCCAGCGGGCCTCCGCTCGAGGCGATCAGGCGCAGCGCCGTGTCCACCATCGCCTCGGGCAGATCGGTCTGGAGCGTCACCGCGGCGGCGGCGGGCTGCGCCGGAGCCGCCGGCTGCTGCTTGCACGCCAGCAACAAGATCGCGAGGAAGGCGCCGGTGATCGCGGGACGGGTCATGTCCCGTCGTCGTTATGCCCCTCGCGCGGAACTGTCAACGAGGCTCCGCCATCATCGCCGGCTATCCGTTGCCCGACGCGGCAGGGGCGGGCGCGGGCACGCTCGACCCTACGCAGATCGTCACCTGCGACGCCGACGGCAAGGGGCTGCCGCAGCCGATCGTCTTCTCCGTCTGGCTGGGCGGAAAGCCCGCCGCTGGCCTGCCACTCTCCGCGCGCATCGACGGTGGCCGCGCCGACAACGCCCAGTGGTGGGCCCCGACGGGCGGGTCAGCCTGCGCGTGGATGACATCGGCAAGTTCGCCAGGCAGGAGCAGGTGATCGGCGTGGCCATCGACTGGCCGCGCGTGCTGGGCGTGGATGCGGCGAAGCTGACGGCCTGGACGGCGGCGGACTCGAAGCCAGTGGCCAGCGCGGTGGCGGTGAAGAAGGGCATCGACACCACGCGCGTGCTGGTGCTCATCTCGGAAAAGATCGAAGACGGCGACGCCATCAGCGAGCCGCCGGTGACGGCCTCGATCACCAACGCGCTGCAGAGCGCGGGCTTTGTGTGCAGGACAAGAAGGTGTTCTACGAGCGCGTGCGCGGCGACGGTGTGGCGAAGCTCAACGTGGAGGAGTTGAAGAAGCAGGCGCGCGGCTTCGCCGAGGTGGTGGTGTTCGACACCGTCACCAGCCAGTTCTCTTCGAGCTTCGGCGCCACCACGGTCTGGCACCGCGTCCGCGCTGACGTGCGCGCCATCGACGTCAACACCGTCAGGTGGTGTTCCAATCGGGAGCCGACGAGGTGAAGAGCAAGCGGCCCGGGGAGCTCAACGTCGCGGGCCGCTCGGCGCTCCAAGCGCTGGGCGAAGCGCTCGGTGCCAACCTCGAAAAAACGCTGCGTGGAGCGGTCTCGCAGTAGCTTGACCGATGCGTGGCGCGCCTGCTAGACACCCACTCCCTTTCGGGCCGATGTAGCTCAGTTGGTAGAGCAGCTGATTCGTAATCAGCAGGTCTCCGGTTCAAATCCGGACATCGGCTTCAGCTAAAGACCATGATTTTGCTGATGAAATCGGCCTCCGCCACGCGTCGGGTCGCTTCCGGCCTGTTTTCGCGGTAGGCTGTTTTCCCCCACTCCTCCCCCACCCGCATGCGGCGGTCCGAGGTGCAGGGTGGGGGAGCGGGTCCCCCAGATGCCGGGCAAGGGCGAACGTGACGCTCGATGGGCAGGCGGCTACGTCCGCGTCGCGGGCGAGGGTCGCGCGGCGCGGAAGATCTTCGTCATCCGGCGGATGATCGGCGGCTCGCGGTTCGAGGTGAGCACCAAGCGCTCGACCGAGACCGCAGCGCTCATCGAGCTGGAACGGTTCGAGAAGAACCCCATCGGGTATACGCCACTCCCCGAGCTTCACCTTCTGGACGACGACGGGCCGCAGCCTCTGCGCCTGGATGCTGCGCTCGCGAAGCGCTACCTGACCTCCTGCAAGGCGAGCGACTCGCTGAAGTACTGGCGCGGGAAGCAGAAGGTCATCGCTTGGTGGGTCGAGAAGCTCGCGGGCAAGGATCTGCGCAAGCTCGACCTCGCGTCTGACATCGTCGCCCACGTTCCAGAGGGCACGCCCGGTCGCCAGCCGAAGATCGCGGTGCTGAAGCACTTCTTCAGCTGGATGCGTGACGTGCAGGGCGCGAACTTACTCACCGCGGCGGAGGATCCGACGCTCGACCGCCTGCGCGTGCCGCAA
Organism: Deltaproteobacteria bacterium; assembly: GCA_043781235.1. Lineage (GTDB taxonomy): Bacteria > Myxococcota > Myxococcia > Myxococcales > 40CM-4-68-19 > JANYKT01. Next base: position 3,019 of record JAYWBT010000065.1, on the reverse strand, counting down.
AGCACGCCCGAGCAATCGCGGCGGCCGAAGACGTTCTCGGCCAAGAACCTCAAGCGTGCGATCGCGGAATTGGAGAAGCTGGGCAAGCGCGACCACGCCGACGCGCTGCGCGTCCTGGGCGCGACGGGCTGGCATGTGACTGAGCTCGACCGTCTCGCGCGCGGCGTTCCCGGCACCGGGATCGAGTCACTCCCTCCCGGCCGCAAGGCCGCGAAGGGCTCGCTGGCGTTGCTCACCGTTCACAAGGTCGGCGCGGCTCCTCATCGCACGGAAGTCAGCGCTAACGCCGCCGCTGCAGCGCGCCGCCTCATCTCCCGCGGCGGAGTGCCGGCAAATCTGACGGGAGTGCTGCGCGACGAGATCAACCCCCGGCTGGGCCTCATGGACGACGACCGCGTCATGCCGGGCTGCGCCCGCCACAGCGTCGCAACCGCGGCGGTGAACGCCGGCGAATCAATCCAGGACGTTGCCAACTTCCTCGGCCACAAGAGCCCGGCCACCACCCGCCGCTTTTACGCCGCCTCCGCAGTCGCAAAGAAGGTTCGCACCATGAGTTAGACATCGGAAGGGTGCCCGCCCGAGGAGGCGGCTCCGTTCTGGTCGGCATGCCGGGGCTTGACGACCCGGCTCGCGCTCGGCTCGCACCGGCAGCCTTCGCAAAGCTGAACAAGCCAAAACGCCTCTATCCGACTCTCGATGGCTCGGAGCAATATCTACGCTATCGGCTGAAGCCAGCCTTTGCGCGCCAGTTGGTTTCTCGCGAGACCGTCGCCGCTCTCCTCGGAGGCCGGCGGCGGCGCGCAACGAAGAAATCGACCGGCCTCGCGTCCGTTTCGGCCTCGAGCGGCCGCGCCCCGCGCCTGCGAAACGCAGTACAAGTCGATCACCGCTGCCAAGTACAGCTTGCCACTGCTGGTGACTATCTCGGTCGTGCCTCTCACCTAAATGTACTTCTTGGGCGGCGGCTCGAAGTGCAGGTTCAGCACCTTCGCCGCGACCGACAGGTCGTGCTCGCTCATTCTCGTCCAGTCCCGTAGCAGGAGTCGCGCGACCTGCGCCAAGGTGTCGAACGACCGCCTCATGTCCTGCGGCACCGTGCACACCAAGATCCGCATCCCCGTCGGCAGCATCCAGCGCCTCTGCAGCGCCACGACCACCCGCCGCAGCACCGCCGCGTCGAACGCTCCGGCGACGCGGATGCGCACGTCGCCCGCCAGCACGATCTCGATGCGCCCTCCTCGGGCGCGGGCTCGGCCGCCCACCACCTCGACGAAGGCCGCCGGAGCGATAGCCGTCCGCTTGAGCTGCGAACCGAGGCGAGCGGACCTCACGCGTTGTCTGGCGACCCCCGAGGTGTCGAACTGCGTCCGACGATCACCGTCCCCGACGGTGCTGGAGATTCGATACAGCGCCTTGCATGAAACGAGCAAGTTGTCGAAGGTGAGCCGAACGCTGCGGCGCGAGGGATCCTTTGCGCACGGGCTCCCGCGAGGGCGGCTCCTTGCGTGCAGGCTCGACGTGGAGCGAACGGGCAGCAGCAGTACGAAGTTGGCCTCCAAGCGGCATGACTGATCCCGGTCGCCCTCTACAAGCGCCCCCCTTGGGTTACTTGGACTAGCGCTGAGTTCGAACTCGCGCGCGGCATCAAGACGGCCGCGGAGCGCGAACCAAGAACTGCTGGGGGCGTGGCGGAAAACGCCAAGTCGCGAACTCCTATCGCTAGGAGCGCATGCCGCGCTTCTACCTTCGCATCTAGTCCAAAAGGAGACGACTGTGAGCAATGAACCCGGGGCGCACCACCACTCCCATCTGAGGGTCGCGGTAATTACGACCAGCGGGTCCTACCCCGCCGAAGGGCACGCCGACGAGCCGCTCAACCAGAGAGTCGAGGAGATCCTCAAGAAGGCGGACCAAGCGCTGCACATCACCGGCTCCGCAGGGTGGATCGCCAAAGTGCATGGCAAGCAGATCAATCCTCAGCTCAGCTACGCCCAGAACGGTCTGACCGGCGAGGTGGACATCGACTGGGGCCCGCGCGAAGGCGGCGGGGGCCAGCGGTGAACGAGATCGCGGCCAAGGCCCTGTTCGATACCGAGATCGCGAGGCTCTCGCCGCGCCTGCTCGCAGCGCGTGGGTGGGAAGTCCTATCGCAGGACTACCCATTGCTCGATGTCATCCTGCGCGGACAGGGAAAGAAGGGGATCATGCTGCAGATGCGCTGCGATAGCTGGAACGCGCAGCCGCCGGCAGTCGAGATCGTCACGCCGGAGCGCGCCCCCCTGCCGCAGCCGTTGTCGGGCGGCATCTTCAACGCATCGTCACACCCCGTGACAGGCAAGGCATTCGTCTGCATGGCCGGCGTGCGCGAGTACCATACGCACTCGTCCCACCTTGGAGATCTCTGGGACGGCTACCGGTCGAGGAGCGGCTACGACCTGGGCGGCATCATCACGCAGATCTGGAACGGCTGGCTCGGGCTCCCATGATCCGGACAGTTCAAGTGAGCATGGAGTTGGTTTCCGAAACGCTCGCCAATCTGCGCGCTGCCGGTGAGCGCCGGGCGGAGGGAATCGTCCTTTGGCTCGCGAAGCCAGCCTCGCAGCGGCTTCTGGTAGTCGACATCCTCGTTCCATTGCACGAGGCCGAGTTGGACTACTTCCGCATTCCGCAAAATGGAATGGATGCCCTCATGAGTACTCTGAGGTCGCGCCGCGTGATGGTCGCCGCCCAAGTCCACTCGCATCCAGCAGAAGCGTTCCACTCCCCATCCGACGACAAGTGGGCGATCGTCCGGCATGAAAACGCACTCTCGATCGTGGTGCCGTACTTCGCGACAGGCGCCACCGCGCACGAGTTCATGCGCGAATCGGCGACCTTCGCGCTCGCTCGCGACGGGAAATGGCGAAAAGTCGCCGGTCGCGATCTCGAGCAGCTAGTCGAGGTCACGCCGTGAGCGGCGCCGCCGCCGAGAACGCCCGAACACTAGCCGCGCTGCTGGGCGTCACCGAAGACGAGGCGA